>NZ_JARWOV010000271.1 GCF_029868855.1 Nocardia carnea
CGCCGCGCGCGGGCGCGCCCCCCCCCCCCCCCGCCCCCCCCCCCCCGCCCCCCCCCCCCGGGGGGGGGGCGCGCCCCCCCCCCCCCCCCCCGCCGCGGCCCCCCCCCCCCCCCCCCCCCCCCCACCAGGTGACCGCATTCGTGTTGGAATGGGTCAAGTCCGCGGTGTCGTTCGGGCGGTGGCTACTGCAGCGAAAAGAGCCGAGGTCAGAGCCACAGCCATCACCGCTGCCACAGGCGCCGGGCCGGCGGCACCGAACAGGCCGACAACCGGCGAGGCGACGGCACCGAACAGGAATTGCCCGCCACCGAGTAGGGCGGAGGTCGCGCCCGGGGCGCTGCGTCCACGCTGCTGAGCGATGGTGACCACCGCGGGGAAGAACACACCGAACGCGGCGAGCGATACGAGCAGGCACCCCCATGTCAGCATCATCGGACTCCCGACGGTGACCGATACCGACACCAGCAGCACCGTTCCCGCCAGAGCCGTGCCGGCGCTCGTGCACAGCAGTATCTCCGGTGGCCGGTTCCGGACGAGCCGACCGTAGGCGAGACTGCCGAGCATGTTTCCGACGGCGTTGACCCCGTAGACCAGACTCGCCGCCGCCGGGGTGAGGTGGTAGACCTCCTGGAACACAAAGGTCGTGCCTGCGATATAGGCGAAAACCGCTGCGCCCCCGAATGACAACGCCGACACCGGAGCCAGCACCGCGCGGCGGGTGAGCAGCGCACCGATCGAACGCAGCCCGGCCACAATGCCACCCGGGCGCCGGGCGTGCGATGGGAGCGATTCCGGAATCCAGCGCCACACACCCGCCGCCAGCAGCAGCCCGACAACGGCAAGAACGAGAAACACTCCCCGCCACGGCAGAACCAGCAGCAACGCCCCACCTGCCATCGGCGCCAGTACCGGGGCAGCGGCGGTGATCGCCCCCAGCCGCGAGTACACGCCCGCGATATCGTGATCGTCGAAGATATCGGTGACCACCGCACGGGCGACCACGATCCCGGCCCCGCCGGCCACGCCTTGACCGAACCGCGCCGCATCCAGAACCACCACCGTCGGCGCGAACGCACACATCACCGACAGCGCAGCGAATCCGACCGCCCCCGACAACAGCACCGGACGGCGGCCCCGCACGTCGCTGAGGGGGCCCAGCACCAACTGGCCGACGATCATCCCGGCCAGGAAACCGGTGAGCGATACCTGAGCGCCGGAGGTGTCGGTGCCCAGCGACCGAGCCAACTCCGGTAGTGCAGGCACATACATATCGGTGGCCAACGGCGCGGCACCGCTGAGTCCGGCCAGCACAAGTAGCAACAGGCCCCGGCGCGCCACCCGGCTGCTGTCGGCGGCTCCGGTGATCACAGCGCCGGTGCCGCCCCATCGTCACGCGACCACACCGGTACCTCGCCATCGGTGGCGACCGGCGACTCGGCGACCTTGCGCAGCAGCCCGGCCGCGATCTCGACAACCCCGCGTTCGGCATCGGTGAGCGAGTGCCGCAGCGCGGCCGCCAGCCACACATTGCCGTCACGCACGTGCTCGGTCAGCGCGTCGCGACCGGCTTCGGTGATGACGATGTCCTGCTGTCGGGCATCGGTTTCGCTGCGGGAACGGCTGATTCGCCCGAGTTCGTCCAGCTCGTTCAGTACCCGGGTCAACGACTGAACCTGCAGCCCTTCGATCCCCGCGAGCTTCGACGCCGTGAGCGGACCACTGTGAGCAAGATTCGCCAGTACCGACGCCGCCAACCGAGTCAACGGCCTGCCGGACCCGGGTTGCTCGGCCCGGAGCCGGGAGGACAGACGCGATACCGCCCACCGCACCGATTCCGCCACCAGCAGATCATCCGCGCTGCGTTCGCTCTCATCCGCCATAGTTACCAAGCTATCGCTTAATAAATTAAGCCGTCAACCGTAAATACTCTCCAACTTGATACGCTACAGCTTGAGTTGTTCGAAATTCCGAAGCTTCCCGAATCAAGGCAAACCCTCGCGGGGAGCACCTACCAGATCCGCACCGAAGCCCGGAATCGGCAGGAGCCGTACAGCCACGATGAAGTGCGGTTCGCCCGACAGCGGTGATCGCACCGCCGCGAGCAGTTCTGTCCAGCCTTGCCAGAATTCGAAGAGCCCTCGGCACTAATCCGACGAGTTGGTCACGCTTCCGGTGAGGGGGTCGTCACCCAGGCCCTCAGCGCGGCACCCCGCGAAGAGCCGGCCGCCGAACACGTCCAGTACCTGGGCGGCGATCTCGACGAGCGGTTCGATACCCCCGCATGAGACCGACCGCACCTGGTGCGGGAAAGCGTTCTCGCGTACTGGGTGTCGACGTGTCGGTGGAAGAAGACCAGTGGCCGGTGGAACCGTTTACCGCTTCCTGCGCGACCCGTCGCGCGACCGACGGGCGGCCGATAACGGTTTGGATGGCCGAGGACGGCTGTACGGGCGCAGGTGGGCGGGCCGGCGGGCGTGGAGATCGCTGCGTGCCCCGGGATCAGTCGAGTCGGTCGGCTTTCTTGTGCAGGTAGCGCTGTTCGACTTGGTTGCCGCTCAGTTCGGCAGCTCGGCGGAAGAGTTCGGCGGCTGTGGTGCGGTCGCCGACCTGCTGTAGGAGGTGGGCGCGGACGGCGTGTTCGCGTTGCCGGGTGAGAGGGTTGCGGTCGAGGTGGTGGTGTCGGTTGAGGTCGTCGAGCAGGGCCAGGCCCCGGGCGGGGCCGTGGGCGTGGGCGACGGCCACCACCCGGGCGAGTTGGACGGGCGGTGTGGGAGTGAGGCGTTCGAGCCACAGGTAGAGCACCGCGATCTGGGGCCAATCGGTCCGGCCCGGCTCAGCGGCGGCGTGCACCGCGGCGATCGCGGCTTGAATCTGGTAGGGGCCGGCCGGGCCACGGTTCCAGACAGCATCGATGAGTGCGGTTCCCTCCTCTATCATTTCGCGATTCCACCGTGCGGTGTCCTGCTGGGCGAGTGGGATCAGTTCGCCTGCGTCGGTGCGTGCCGCGCGGCGGGATTCGGTGAGCAGCATCAGTGCGAGCAGGCCGGTGACCTCCGCCTCGCCGGGGACGGTGGCGTGCAGCATTCTGGTCAGCCGGATGGCCTCGCCGGTGAGATCGACGCGGGTGAGGTCGGCTCCGGCGGTGGCCGTGTAGCCCTCGTTGAAGACGAGGTACAGCACCTGCAGGACCGCGGCGATCCGGCTGTCGCGGTCGGTGCCGGTGGGGAGGGTGAAGCGGGCGCCGGCCTTGGCGAGTTGTTGTTTGGCGCGGCTGATCCGGGTACCCATGGTGGCCTCGGTCGTACCGTAGGCGTGGGCGATCTCGGCAGTGGTCAGGCCACCGACCGCGCGCAGCGTCAGCGCTACCTGGGAGGTATGCCCGAGCGCGGGATGGCAGCACAGCAACAGCAGGGTGAGACTGTCGTCGGTTCCATAGGTCTGCGCCGCCCGTGCCGGTTCGGCCATGGCCAGTTCGGCGGTACCGGCGTCCAGCTCCCGGCGCCGGCGGGCCTGATCGGAGCGCAGCAGGTCGACCATTCGCCGGTAGGCGACGCGGATGAGCCAGCTGCGCGGGTTGTCCGGCACGCCTTCGGCCGGCCACATCCGGGCCGCGGCCAGCAGTGCTTCCTGCACGGCATCCTCGGCGATGTCGAAGCGCCCGAAACGACGGACCAGCGCACCGAGGACCTGCGGCGTTTCAGCGCGCAGCAGGTCCTCGATCTCAGGGGTCACGCGGTGAAGTCCGCGCCAATGATCGGGCGGATCTCGATCGGTTCACCGAGCGCTTCGACGATACGTGCGGTGATCTCCACGGCCCGCTCGTGCCCGGCGACGTCGATCACGGCGAAACTGGCCAGGACTTCCTTGAGCTCCGCAAACGGCCCGTCGGTGGCGACCACGCCGTCCGTGGACTTGCGGACGGTGGTACTGACGGCCGGGTGGCCGAGCCCCTCGGTGCTGACCAGCTCGCCGGAAGCGAACAGTTCCTTTTCCAGCTGCTGATAGGTGGCGAACGCTGCCAGGGCCTCCTCCGAAGGGGTGTCGGCGGTCGCGGCATCCCACGCGGCGGCCGGGGTGTAGCCGAGCAGCAGATATTTCACGGTGTCCTCCGATGTGATGGGGTCTTCGTCACGGTAACCGGTGTGCGGGCATATCCCGCTCCAGGCGACGGGGCGCGGGCGGGACAGCGCGGTGAAGGCCACTGCGGCGGCCGATTCCGGCGGCCGGCGGCCGGGGTAGTGGCTGCGAAGGTCATCGGGTTCTCCTTCCTCGGTGACGGGTTGTCGCTGCTACCTCGGAGTCAGTGCACAGATCTCGACAGCCCCTGGAAGTGATTCAGATCACACCCAACTGCTGTCGAAGACCGTGCGGCGGCACCGAGGTAGCAGCAAACAACCCCACACACAGAGGAGTACGACAATGATCGAGACCCAGCAGCAGCCCACCCCCGAACTGAAGGCACTGGACCGCCTGGTCGGCACCTGGAAGGTCAGCGGCGGCGCGGAAGGAACCGTGCGCTACGAATGGATGCCGGGCCGGTTCTTCCTGCTCCAGCACATCGACCTCACCCAGTACGGCGAACCCGTGACCGGTATGGAGGTGATCGGCAATCTGCGCCCGTACGGCGAGCCGACCGGGCCCGATGTGGCCTCGCGGTACTACGACTCGGTCGGCAACACCTTCGACTATGTCTACGAACTGGTCGGTGACACACTCACCATCTGGGCCGGCGCCAAGGACAGCCCCGCCTACTACCGGGGCACCTTCGACGCCGCCGGGACCACCGTCACCGGCGAATGGGTCTACCCCGGCGGGGGCGGGTACGCCTCCACCATGACCCGGATCTGAACCGGCGGCCCGAGTCGATCATCACCCGCCACGGCGCCCGGGCCGTGGCGGGTGGCCGACAGACAGCCACGATTCGGCGTCGGCGAAACCGATTCCGCTCAGGGGCCGGCTCCGGTCGCACCGCGGAAAGCCCGGCGGCTCAACAGTCGGACGATTCGGCGTCACTGCCGCGGCAGCGGGCATCGCCGGCGAGACCGACGGTGGTGAACCGCAGGAACAGTTGCACGAGTGGCCCCATCACCACCGCGATCAGCAGAGTGCCGAATCCGACGGTGCCGCCCAGCAGCCAGCCGGCCGTGAGGACAACCAGTTCGATTCCGGTGCGGACGATCCAGACCGGCCTGGCGAACAGCCGTACCGCACCGGTCATGAGCCCATCGCGCGGCCCGGCACCGAACCTGGCCCCCAGATAGACCGCGTCGAAGCAGGTCAGCATCAGAAGACCGGCCAGGAAGTAGAGCAGCTGCCGCGCCGGCGAATCCGCCTCCGGGAGCGCCAGGGCGCTCAGGTCCGCGCACGTCCCGACGAGCAGTACGTTGAGCACCGTGCCGAGCCCCGGTAGCTCCCGCAGCGGAATCCAGAACAGCAGGACGACCACCGCGATGACATTGGTCGCCCAGCCGAAGGTCAGACCGGACTGCTGAGCCACCCCCTCGGCCAGCACGTTCCAGCTCGACGCGCCCAACGACGATTCGACCAGCAGGGTCAGCGACGTGCCGTAACCGGCCAACCCGAGCAATAGTTGGGCCAGTCTCCGGGGTTTCTTCTCGGCACGCCACTGTTCGACAGCGGTCATCCGCCGCGCCACAGGTCCGGGACCGCGCACTGTACGGCCGGTCGAGATCATCACCCTCCTCGGAATGCTCCGGCGCGACCACGAGGCCGGCAAGCTGTCGATCTGTCCGCGGAGACGATCTTTCGCTCGATCGGGAGAGGGAGTAAGAGCCAGTCACGAGATACCGGCCTGCCCGGCGACGTCCGGCGGTGGCGGCGACCATTCGAACCGATCGACCGGCCGCTACACCTACTTCCGCCCGAGCCCGAGACCATTTAGCGAACGGACCAGGATTGGGCCGCCTCGAGGGTGCATCCCGTACCGGAGTACCGGCTTATCCTGGCGTTATGACGATTTCCGCCGGCGGCGAGGACTGGGTACCGGATTCGTGCACGCTGCCCACGGTGGAGCGGCCGATCCGGATCGCGGAGTTCGACCGGCTCTTCGCCGACTCCGCGTACAGCGCGCGACGACCGGACGCGGCGCGGCTCGAACTCGTGCTCGATCCCGGGGCCGAGCCGGCCGCGCGGGAACTGGCGGCGCGCGAGTCGAGCTGTTGTTCGTTCTTCACTTTCGATTTCGCCACCACCACCGAGGGTTTCGTTATGGGGGTCGAGGTTCCCGGCACGTACGTCGAGGTACTCGACGCGTTCGCCGCGCAGGCAGACACCGCGACAGGCAGCGCCCGGTAACCACGCTGCGTACCGGTGAGCTCGCGGCTGGCTACGGCGAAGCTGCGTACGTGTTGCCGGTGTCGGCGATCGCCGTTTTGAACTGGGGACATTCGACCAAGGGTTCATGGGTGCAGGTCGCCGCGTGGTGCAGACTGTCGCGCATGCGGGTCAGCCGGGAGATGTCGTGGTCGAGTTGGCTCGCACGTCGCGCGAGGTGCGCACGTAATTCGGTGTCGTCCGGCGTCGCGGTCAGGAACCGCTGGATCTGGGCCAGGGTGAAACCTGCTCCACGTGCGCAATCTATGAGCGTCAGCCGATCGAGCACGTCCGGCTCGAACGTGCGGCGCAGCCCGTTGCGACCGGCCGACCGGATGAGGCCACGCCGTTCGTAGAACCGCAGGGCCGACGGTGCCAACCCGGACCGGACGGCCACCTCGGCGATATCGAGTAGTGCCACGCCGGTACTCCTTGACTTGAACCATGCTTCAAGTCGCAGGATAGCGGCATGAGCACAGCGAATACACCCACATCGGGCTTGCATCCTCAGGTGCAGGTATATCTGGAACGGATCTCGCGCGCAGGGTTCGCGGAACTGCACACCTTCACACCCGAGCAGGCGCGCGAGGGTCTGCGCCGCCAGATCCCGTTACTCGGTGAACCGGAACCGGTCGCCGCGATCGAGAATCGGGCGATCTCACTGGCGGGTCACGAGGTTCCGATCCGGATCTATACCCCGGCCGGTGAGGGGCCATTTCCGGTGATGGCGTTCTTCCACGGCGGCGGTTTCGTCGTCGGTGATCTCGACACCCATGACGGCCTGTGCCGCAGCCTCGCCAACGGTGCAGCCGCCGCGGTCGTCTCGGTCGGCTATCCCTTGGCGCCGGAACACAAATTCCCCGCCGCAGTGGACGTGTGCTTCGCGGCTACGCAGTGGGCCGCGGCACACGCCGACAGTTTCGGCGCCGACGGAAACAGGATCGCGGTCGCCGGTGACAGCGCCGGCGGCAATCTCGCCGCGGTCGTTACGCATATGGCCCGCGACCTGGGAGGACCGCCGCTGGCCTTCCAGTTGCTCATCTATCCCGACACGGATTTCCGGCGCAGCAATATCAGCATCCGGGAGTTCGCCGGGAAATACGGGAACATCACGCGTGCGGGCCAGCATTGGTTCATGGACAACTATCTGCGCGGCGAAGCGGAAAAGTTCGATCCACGTGTCTCCCCGCTGCTGGCGACCGACCATTCCGGCTTGCCGCCGGCGCTGATCATCACCGCCGAATACGATGCGCTACGGGACGAGGGCGAAGAGTACGCCGCCGCACTGTCCCGCGCCGGGGTGCCGGCCGAGGTCAGCCGCTACCCGGGAATGATCCACGAGTTCGCGCGCCATCCGTTCGGTGCCACAGCGCGATCCGAAGCCGCCGCCGCATTACGCCGGGCATTCGCCGTGGTTTCCGAAGTTTAGGGATGGGTTGCCGACTCGGGATAACCCGAACCTCTGGCTACCGTTCGAGTGACCGGAGTATCTCCGCTGTGCCACTTGCGGATGTCCGACGGGGTGTCCGCGCGCGGGAGTGATCCTGCCCGGCGTTACCGGCAGCAGTTGGGGTCCAGGACCACGCAGAGCGCGGCCAGTGCGTCGCGGTGGACACGGTGGACGACGTTCATGCCCTGACGTTCGGAGTTCAGGAGTCCCGCTTTGCGCAGCTGGGAAAGGTGGTGGCTGACCGTGGATTCGGACAGGCCGACCGCGTCGGCGAGGTCGCCGCCGTTGCGCCCGTCCTCGGGGCTCGCCAGCAGCAGTGACATCAGCTTCACCCGGACCGGGTCGGCGAGGGCTTTGAGCCGGAGTGCGACGTGCAGGGCGGCTTCGTCGTCGACCGGGCCGGCGGCCACGGGTGGGCAGCACAGGGGTGTGCTCATGTCGATGACGGGCAGCGCTTTGGGCATGAAAACCATCCTACCGATGATGTTGACTTATGTCGAAAAGGTGGCAGACTGGCCGCTGTCAGCAATTCGATATATGTCACACAGGTGGTGGTCATCATGTCACGTGTTCAGCTCGCACTCAACGTCGACAATGTGGAGCAGGCCGTCGAGTTCTACTCGACCCTGTTCGGAGTCCAGCCGGCCAAACGCAAGCCCGGCTATGCGAACTTCGCGGTCGCCGAGCCGCCGCTGAAGCTGGTGCTCATCGAGAACCCGGGCCAGGGCGGCAGTGTGAACCATCTCGGCGTCGAGGTGGAGTCCGCGGAGAAGGTGCACGCCGAGATCGCACGCCTCTCGGAAGCCGGTCTGTTCACCGAGGAGCAGATCGCGACCACGTGTTGCTTCGCCACCCAGGACAAGGTGTGGGTGACCGGCCCGAATCAGGAACGGTGGGAGGTCTACACCGTGCTGGCCGATACCGAGCATTTCGGCACCGAACCCCGGTTCGCCGGGAAAGACGACGGCGAGGCGGTGCAGGCCTGCTGTGGCACCGACGGCCGCGGCGATTCCGCACCCGGGACGGAGGCCGAGTCGACGGTGGCGTGCTGCGCACCGGCCACTGCCCGCTGAGACGCCCGGGCCTCGGCGTGACCGATGTGGAGAACGCGGTAGCGGCAGGCGGGTCGGCCGCGAGCAGGCCCGAGCCCGGCACGCCGGCGGTTACCGCAAACCGGAAGAGTTCGCCGGTCAGCGGGTATTCATGGTGGGGCGGGGAGCTCCGCGCGGCCGCCCCACCACCGTGGCTGGGCACGAACGTGCAGGTCATGGCCCCTACCTCGGCCTGGCCCGGCGGGCGGGTCAGGCATGTGCGGGCAATAGCTCGGCGATGAGCGCTTCGACCCGGGCCCGGATCTCGTCACGGATCGGGCGCACCGCCTCCACACCTTTACCGGCCGGATCCTCCAGGTCCCAGTCGCGGTAACTGACACCGGGGAACACCGGGCAGGTATCACCACAGCCCATGGTGATCACCACATCAGAGGACTGCACCGCATCCGGGGTCAGGATCTTCGGAGCCCGGCCGGTGAGATCGATTCCGACCTCGGCCATCGCCACTACTGCGGCGGGATTCAGGGTGTCGGCGGGAGCGCTGCCGGCGGAGCGAACCTCGATCGCGTCGCCGGCGAGGTGGGCGAGGAATCCGGCGGCCATCTGGGAACGCCCGGCATTGTGGACGCAGACGAACAACACACTCGGCTTATCGGTCACGGCAGGGCCTTTCAGTCGGTGGGGATGTCGAGTTCGGCGAGGTGGTGAACAGGCCGGGCACCACCCGGCGAACTGTTCGGGCACGGATGAGCAGCACCGCCGGGGCCCTGGTCATCGCGATCCCACTTCGGTTACACCCGCCGAGGCGCGGAATCGGTTGCGCAGGGCCAGCGATACATACACCAGGGCGACCAGGACGGGGACCTCGATCAGCGGGCCCACGACCCCGGCGAGGGCTTGCCCGGAGGTGGCGCCGTAGGTGGCGATCGCGACCGCGATGGCGAGTTCGAAGTTGTTGCCCGCCGCGGTGAACGCCAGCGTGGTCGTCCGCTCGTAGCCGAGCCCCATCATCGCGCCGAGCAGGTAGCCCCCACCCCACATGATCGCGAAATACGCCAGCAGCGGGATCGCGATGCGGACCACGTCGAGGGGCTGGGAGGTGATGCGGTCGCCCTGCAGCGCGAACAGCAGCACGATGGTGAACAGCAGACCGTAGAGCGCCCACGGCCCGATTCGCGGAATCAGCGTGGATTCGTACCAGTCGCAGCCCTTCGCACGCTCGCCTGAGCGGCGGGTGAGGTATCCGGCCAGCAGCGGGATGCCGAGGAAGATCAGTACCGATTTCGCGATCTGCCAGGGCGAGGCCTCGATCGTGGTCTGTTCCAGGCCCAGCCATCCGGGCAGTACCGAGAGGTAGAACCAGCCCAGCACGGCGAACATGACGACCTGGAAGATCGAGTTCAACGCCACCAGCACGGCGGCGGCTTCGCGGTCTCCGCAGGCCAGATCGTTCCAGATGATCACCATGGCGATGCAGCGCGCGAGCCCGACGATGATCAGTCCGGTCCGGTACTCCGGAAGATCGGGCAGCAGCAGCCAGGCCAGAGCGAACATCAACGCGGGACCGAGTACCCAGTTCAGCACCAGCGACCCGATCAGGAGGCGGCGGTCGCCGGTGACCGTGTCGAGGCGGTCGTAGCGGACCTTGGCCAGTACCGGGTACATCATGATCAGCAGCCCGATCGCGATCGGCAGCGAGATCCCGTCGATTTCCACCGCCGCCAGCGCATCCCCGAGGCCCGGGATGAGCCGGCCCAGCAGCAGACCGGCGGCCATGGCCACGCCGATCCACACCGGCAGGAACCGGTCCAGCGTCGAGAGCTTGCCCACCACTCCGTGCTCGCCGGCGGTGGTGGTAGCGGTGGCGCTCATGCGGTGACCCCGGCGGCCTCGCCGCTCTCCAGCAGCAACGCGTCCGACACTCGCTGCAACGCCTGCGGGACAACCCGGTAGTACACCCAGGACGCGCGGCGTTCACTGGTCAGCAGCCCTGCTTCGCGCAGCACTTTCAGATGGTGGGAGATGGTCGGCTGGGTGAGATCGATGCCCTCGGACAGATCACACACGCAGGCCTCCATCCCGGACCTGGACGCGATCGAACTCAACAGACGCAGCCGCACCGGATCCGACAGCGCCTTGAACACCGCCGCCAACTCCACCGCGGTCTCCGCCGACAGGGGCTCCCGCACACAGGGGGCAGGGTTGCAGGCCTCGACCGGTATCACCGGCAACTGCGACTTCGACATGAATCGATATTGACAAATATCGATACCGAGGCGCAAACAAACACCCGGTGAACAGCCACCCGCACATCGGCACCGCCGAAGATGCGCCGAAGCCGCGGTCACAGCACCCGTCCGCCCCAGACCGACCCGGCATACTCGGGGTGTGAACAACGAGGGGTACAGCACGGCCGTGGACTGCGCCGTCGAACTGGATGATCCGGTGGGTGAATCGCTGCGGGGACGGCATGCGCATTTGGGCCGGTGGATCGGGCGGGCGGGTGCGTACCTGCCGGAGGTGGCGTCGTTCACCGCAGTGGGCAACGATCCGGATGAGCAGGTATGGGCCGAGGTGGCCCGGCTGGTCGGGCGGGGGGAGGTCGCGGATATTTTCAGTAGCGGGGCGCGGCCGCCTGCCGACTGGGAACCCGTTTTCGCCCTGGACGGCCGGCAGATGATCGGGCCGGCGAGCGCGCCGGAACAACTGCCGAGCCCCGGTACCGATGTAGTGGAGCTGGGCGCGGAGAGTGTGCCCGAGATGCTCGACCTGATCGCGCGGACGCAGCCGGGGCCGTTCCGGCCCCGCACCCACGAACTCGGCACCTATCTGGGTATCCGCGAGCACGGCAGGCTGGTGGCGATGGCGGGCGAACGGCTCCGGCCGCCGGGATGGACCGAGGTCAGCGCTGTCTGCACAGCACCGGAGGCGCGGGGCAGAGGGTATGCGGCCCGTTTGATCGGCGAGCTCGTCGCGCGGATCGTGACGCGGGGGGAACGGCCGTTTCTGCATGTGGTCGAAACCAATGCCGGTGCGATCGCCCTGTACGAGCGGCTCGGTTTCCGCACCCGCACGCAAGTGACCTTCCGGGGGTTCCGCGTACCTTGATGTCGATGACCGACCGGGATGCCTCCTGAACCCGTTATCCTGCTCTCCGGCGTTCCGGCCCCGCCGCACCATGCGGCGCCCTGATCCGAAGGGAGTGGTGGCATGACCGACGAGGCAGCGGCGGCCATTTCGGTGATGGTGGTCGACGATCACCCGATCTGGCGCGAAGGCGTGGCCCGGGACCTCGAGGCGGCCGGGTTCCGGGTGATCGCCACCGCCGAGGACACCGCGACCGCAGTCCGGCGGGCCGCCGCGGCACGACCGCGCGTGGTGCTGATGGATATGCAGCTCCCCGACGGCAACGGCGCCCAGGCGACAGCCGATGTGCTGCGAGTTTCCCCGGACAGCCGGGTGCTGGTGCTCTCGGCGTCCGACGAACGCGACGACGTACTGGACGCGGTGAAAGCGGGGGCCTGCGGGTACCTCGTCAAAAGTGCTTCCGCGGCCGAACTTTTCGCCGCGGTCCACGATACGGCTGCCGGGCAGGCGGTGTTCACCCCCGGGCTGGCCGGTCTGGTGCTGGGCGAATACCGGCGGATGGCCACCGCTCCCAGCGATCCCGGCACCCCCGAGCGGCCCGCGCTGACCGAACGCGAAACCGAGGTGCTGCGCCTGGTCGCCAAAGGGCTGTCGGCCAAGCAGATCGCCAACCGTCTGCACCTGAGCCATCGCACGATCGAGAACCATGTACAGGCGACCCTGCGCAAACTTCAGCTGGCGAACCGGGTGGAGCTCACGCGCTATGTGATCGAACAGGGCCTGGACGATTGATGACCGCCGCTATCCGAAGGCCGGGGACTCACCGACCTGTGCGGGCGGGCGGGCGGCAGTAACGCGACGGTCCGGGTGGCCATCGGCCCAGGCCGCCACGGCGCGATCGGCCGCGCCGTCATGCAGTTCTCCAGTGGTGTTCCCGACAAGGCGGACAGCGGGATCGGGTAGATCCCGAGGCGGTGGCGAGTAGTTCTACTCATCCGCTGGGAACCCGCTCCGCCGACCATCGGAATATGACGATTTCGATCGACCCGGCGCTGGTCGCCCGCCTGTCCGGCGAGTTCGACTCGCTGGCCGGTGAATTCACCGCTCTGGGCGGACAGCTGAACACGCTGGGCCGTGACCTGGCTTCCCTGCATCGGCAGGTGCTGTCGGCGGCGCCGGACCGCGCCGGATCGCCGGGTACCGCGGTTTCCGCGGCGCCACCCGAGCCGGCCGCGAACCCGGGCGGGGGGTCCGGCCCCGAGGCAGCAGTCTCGGGGCCCGCGACGGAGAAGATCACGGCACCACCGGGCGCTGCGCCGGGTGTGGCGCCGGTATCCGGTGTGCGCGTCGGCGGGGTGCACACACCGGAACAGCCGGGCCCGGCCTCTCCCCCGGTGGAGGCCGGGTCCGGCACCCGACCCGGAACGCCGCCGCCCGCGCCCGGAACCACCGCCTCTCCGGGCGGCTGGACGGGCGGAACTTATGCCGCCCCACCCGGTGCCGCGCCGTGGCCCGGCCGCCCCGCCACGACCGCGCGGACGTATCGGGCAGCGATGGCTCAGGTGCCGTCCACGGCGTTCCCGCCGGGCGGTCCCTTCCCACCACGCAACCGTGCTCAAGGCTCCCGTACCCCGGTACCACCGTGGTGGCAGCGGGAGGGCGTCATCAGCCGGCTGCTCGCGGTCGCGGGGGTGGCGGTCACGCTCATCGGCGTCGTCATGCTGCTGGTACTCGCCGCGCAGGCCGGGATCTTCGGGCCGGTTCCGCGGGTGGTCGCCGGCGCGGTCTTCTCCGCCGCGCTGGTGGGCGCCGGAATGCGGGTGTTCCGGCGGCCCGGCGGGCGCGTGGGCGGGATCGCGCTCGCCGCCACGGGTTTCGCGGGGGCCTATCTCGATGTCGTGGCGATGACCACGATCTACGACTGGCTGCATCCGGTACCCGGCTTCGCTGCCGCCCTCGGTATCGCGGCGGCCGGGGTGGGGTTGGCGGTGCAGTGGCGATCGCAACCGCTGGCCGTGCTGGTCGTGACGGGGGCGGCCGGGCTCGCGCCGTTCGTCACGATCGAACTCGCCCTGCTCGCCTTCTTGATCGTGCTGCAAGTGGCCTGTGTCCCGGTGCAGATGCGGTACGACTGGCCGTTCCTCCATCTGGTGCGCACGGTTCCCGCGGTGCTGGCCACCCATCTGACGATCCTCGCGTTCGTGATCGGACAGCCGGACGACCGCCGGGCGCTGGTACTCGTGGCGGCGACGGCGGTAGCCGCGGTCGGTCTGGGCGGCGCGCTCGTCGTGACGCGGCAGCGGCCGGGCGATCTCGTCGCGAGCCTGAGCTGCGCGCTGGCCCTCACCCCGCTGCTTGCCGCGCCCGCCCTGATCGACCGGCCGGCCGCCACCGTCCTGTCCGCGGGTTACGCGGCGGTGCTGCTGGCGGTCGCCGCGACAACGCTGGTCCCGAAACTGCGTGACGCAGCCCGCATCCCGGGCCATACCGCGATCGTGGCGGGCACCGGCGGTTCCTTCGCTCTGCTGGAAGCCGTCTGGGATGTCACCACCGGGTCCACCCTGCCGTTGGGGCTCCTGCTCGTCGCCGCCTGCTATCTGGGCGTCGCGGGCCAGGCCCGGAACCGGGTCACGGCTCTGCTCGGCACCTGCTACGCCGTACTCGGCGGTATCGGCCTGTTCGCCGTCGCCGATCCGGAAACCCTGGCCGCATCTCGCCTGGCAATCGAGGGCCTGAGCACCGCGACCGCGGCGGCCGCGGTCGCGGGGCTGGGCGTCCTCGCGGTGGCATTGTGGACGCTGCGCCGGCTCTTCGGCACGACGACCGACGAAGCGGTGACCACACTGCTGTGGATCGGCGCCAGTGCGGCGGCGCTGTACCTGGTGACCACCGCGACGGTGTCGCTGGGTGCCGCCGCCGGCGCCGCGGACGGATTCGTCGTCGGCCACAGCGTATCCACCATCATCTGGATGACCGGGGCGCTGGCCGCCCTCCTGTACGGCCTGCGCCGGCTGGGCGCCGAGGCGTCGGCCACGGTGAAGGTCGCGCTGGGGTCCGGGCTGCTGGTCACCGCCGCCGCCCTGGCGAAACTGTTCCTGTTCGACCTGGCGACGCTGGACGGACTGATCCGGGTCGCGGCCTTCCTGATGGTCGGAATCCTCTTGCTGGTCGCCGGAACCCGCTATGCCCGGGCGTTCGCCGAAACCGGGTCACGCGAGTCCCGCACCGGGTAGCGAACTCTCGGCCGTCGCCGGCCGGCAACCAGCTGCCGCTGCGCATCTCCCCTCCGGGTGCGCAGCGGCGGCCGTCCGGCGGGCGGGTGACCGCGATCCCGGCCGATCCACCGCATCACGTCGACGGTCGTCGAACAGAGGTCTCGAACCGGCGCCGGGGTCGTCATCCGGCACGATCCCCGGCCCGCGCCGCCGCGACCATCGCGCGGGTCACTGTCTCGAGGTCCACGGTATCGCTGATGAACGGCGGCATGGCGTAGACGAGATCGCGGAACGGCCGGATCCAGGCGCCCGCGCCGACGGCCGCGTCGGTGGCCGCGCGCATATCCACGGGGCGGTCGAGCTGGATCACCCCTATACCGCCCAGCACCCGGACATCGGTCACGCCCGGCAGTTCCCGGGCCGGCGCCAGCCCCGCGCGCAGCCCGTTCTCCAGCCGCGCGACCTCGCCGCGCCAATCACGGGTCAGCAGCAGTTCGATGGAGGCGACCGCGACCGCGCAGGCCAGCGGGTTGCCCATGAACGTCGGCCCGTGCATGAGGCCGCCGTGGGCCGCGCTCACGGTTTCGGCGAGTTCGGTGGTGCACAGTGTCGCGGCGAGCGTCAGGTAGCCACCGGTGAGCGCCTTGCCCACACACATGACATCGGGGGCGACCCCGCCGTGCTCGGCCGCGAACAATGTGCCGGTGCGACCGAATCCGGTGGCGATCTCGTCGAACACCAGCAGCACCCCGTGCTCGTCGCAGAGCCGGCGCAGATCGGCCAGATAGCGCGGGTCGTGCCAGCGCATCCCACCGGCTCCCTGCACTACGGGTTCCACCACGACGGCGGCGAGTTCGGCGGCATTTCCGGCAATGGCCGCTTCGAGTTCGCGCACGTAATCCGGCAGGTATTCCCGCGGCGGCGCGGAGACGAAGATCTGGTCGGCCAGCACATCGGTCCACAGGGCGTGCATGCCGCCGTCGGGGTCGCAGACGCTCATCGGGGTGAAGGTGTCGCCGTGGTAGCCGCCGCGCCAGGTGAGCAGGCGGCGTTTGCCCGGTTTGCCCACCGACCGCCAAAACTGTAGGCACATCTTCACCGCCACCTCGATCGATACCGAGCCGGAGTCGCAGAGGAACACCTTGTCCAGACCGCCCGGAGTGTGCCGCACCAGGAGTTCGCAGAGACGCACCGCGGGTTCGTGGGTGAGCCCGCCGAACATGACATGACTCATCCGCCCCGCCTGCTCCGCCAGTGCCGCGTCGAGGACGGGATGCCGGTAGCCGTGCACCGCCGCCCACCAGGAGCTCATCCCGTCGACGAGTTCCCGGCCATCGGCCAGGGTGAGCCTGGTACCCGAGGCAGCGGCGACGACCAGGGGTTCGGTGGTGGCCGGGAATCCACCGTACGGGTGCCATACGTGGCGGGCGTCCAGCGCCGAGATCCGCGCCGCGGTGAGCGGCGCCGCAGCAACGGTCAACGGTGATCCTCACCTTGAAGGATGCGGCCGCCCCCTGGGCGACCTGAACACCGTTCAAGTTACCAAAGACACTCGGCGGTTCCAGCGGTCCCCCAACGCGACGCGGGCGCATCCGCCGTCCCTACGGCCGCAGCACCGGCGACGCGGTCCGCGGCCACCCTGGTGGCCAACAGCACTTCCCGCCCCGCTCACAGTCCTCATACCGACCGCCCCGACTCGCCGACGCCCTCGCCCGCGCCCTGCGACACGCCGAGAACTTCCACAACTCGGGCGAGCAGGCTCCGCAATTCATCCATACCCGCCTCCCCGACCTCATGTGCGACCCGCTGCTCGATACCGGCGATCCGCTTCCCGGCCAGCACCAGCGCGTCCTGCCCCGCCGGGGTGCACACCACCTGCCGGGCGCGCCGGTCGGCCGGATCCACCTCCCGGCGCACCAGCCCCGTCTGTTCCAGCTGACCGATCAGTTCGCCCATCGACTGCTGCGTCATCCCCGCCGCCTGTGCCAGTTCACCCACCCGCGAACCGGCCGGGTCGAGGTAGCGGAATACCGCGTAGTGCGCCGGGCGCAGTTCGGCGGCCAGCTCGGCACGCAAGCCGGCGTTCAGTTCGTCTTCGACGGCCCTGGCGGCAAGGGTGAGCAGTTTCAACAGAGAAGGACGTCCCGGTGTTGACATATTATGAAGGTTACCTTTCTAATTGGGGTATGACATCCCGGGCCCTCTCCTTCCGCAACGGCCATCGCGTCACACTGGTCGACCAGGGCGCCGACGACCGCGGCCCGTATCTGCGCCTGCGGCACGACCTTCCCGAACCCGGCCGCCAGGCCGGACCCCACTGGCATCCGGTACTCACCGAGGAGTGGACGGTGCGCCGGGGCACCGTGCGATTCCGGATCGACGGCCACGAAATCCTCGCGCAACCCGGCGATACCGTCGTCGCACCGGCACGCGCGGTGCACGAATTCCACAACGAGGCCCGCGATACCGTGCTCGATCACGAGATCCGGCCACCACTGCGGCATTGGCAGATGTTCACCCTGTGGAGCGCTCTGGACGAGGCCGGTGCCACCACCGGTTCCGGCGTCCCTCGCAATCCCTTGGCGCTCGCCCTGCTCTGGGAACTACAGGACGGCTACCTGGCCGGTATACCCTCCTGGCTGCAACGGGCCACCTTCGGAAGCCTCGCCGCAATCGCCCGGCGAACCGGTTACGCGCGGCGCCTCGGGATATCACCCGAACCGAACTGATCGTTTGACCAACGACCCCTGGCGGGACTTCGCCGCAATCGCGCTAGGGTCTTGACCATGCACGCGTCCGACCCGCTGCCCGAGGGTGCGGCACCACCACCGAGAGCGCCGGATATCTCCCGGCCACGGGGCCACGTCTACCATCCGCGGTGACCCACTCCCCCGCCGATGACCGCGCAGCCACATCTGTCCGCCGTGCCACCCCAGGACCCGACCGAGAACCGTATGCCCGCAGACCCGCCGCGTTTTCGCCCCGATCCGCGACTGACTCCGGTCCGCAGCACCTACCGGCTACAGCTGCGACCGGACGGCCTCACCTTCGCACAGGCCGTGGCGATCGCAGAGTATCTCCAGCAGCTCGGGGTTTCCCATATCTACCTGTCCCCGGTGATGACCGCCGCGCGCGGTTCCACGCACGGCTACGACGTCACCGACCCCACTGCCGTCTCCCCCGCGCTCGGCGGCCCGGTGGGCCTGAAGGCGCTGGCCGACGAGGCCCGTAACCGCGGTATGGGATTGATCATGGACCTGGTCCCCAACCATGTGGGAGTCGCGGATCCGCAGCAGAACCCGTGGTGGTGGCATGTGCTGCAGTACGGCCGCAAATCGCAGTTCGCCCCCTTCTTCGATATCGACTGGAGTCCGGGCAACGGTGTCGGCGGGCGGCTGGCGCTACCGGTGCTGCGCAGCGAGAACGATCCGGCCGCGCTGACCGTCGACCGGTCCGGGCCCGAACCGCTGCTGGCGCTCTACGATCTGCGTTTCCCGATCGCCCCCGGCACCGACGGCGACAATGCGCTGCGGATCCACGACAAACAGCACTATCGGCTGGTGAGCCGGAAATCCGGTATCTGCGGCTACCGCCGTTACCTGTCGATCGACGGGCTGGCGGCGCTGCGCCAGGAGGATCCGCACGTTTTCGAGGCCACCCACCGCGAACTGGCGGCCTGGTGTGAACACGACCTCATCGACGGTGTGCGGGTGGACCACCCCGACGGGCTGGCCGACCCGACGGAATACCTGCAGCGCCTGCGCCGGCTGATCGGCCCGAACCGGTTGCTGCTGGTGGAGAAGACCCTCGCCAACCGCGAACCCCTCGACGCCACCCTCCCGATCGACGGCACCACCGGTTACGACACCCTCGCCGATTTCGGCGGTGTCCTGCTCGAACCCGCCGGCGAACCGATCCTCACCGAACTGTCCCGGCACATCACCGGGCACGGCAGCGACCGCGTGTGGGTGGGCGAGAAAGAACACCGAATCAAACGCGCGGTGGCGGAGAGTATTCTGCTGCCGGAGATCCGCCGGCTGGTCGCCGCGATCAAACAGGACGCGGGCGCCGAGGATTTCGACACCATGGCGCTCACCAACGCCACCATCGAAGTGCTGTCGTTCCTGCCGGTGGCCCGGGCCGACTACACACCGCTCGCGGGCATGATCAGCGCGGTGCTGGCCGAGGTGGAGAAACGCAATGCCGAACTGCGGGTGCCGCTGTCGGTGCTGGTGACGGCATTGACCCGGGGTGGGGCAGCGTGGAGCCGGTTCCATCAGGTGAGTACGGCGATCGGCGCGAAGGCCGTGGAGGACATTCTGTTCTACCGCGCGGTGCGACTGGTCTCGTTACAGGAACTCGGTGGTAATCCGGCGCGTTTCGGTCGCACCGTCAACGAATTCCATCTCGCCAACGCGTCGCGGGCGCTGCGCTGGCCCGCCTCGATGACCACCCTGTCCACCCACGACACCAAACGCGGCGAGGATGTGCGGGCGCGGATCGGCATCCTGTCCCAGGTCCCGCGGATGTGGGCGCGGGCGGTGACGCTGTGGTTGGAGAAACTGCCGCCCCCCGACGGCGCGACCGCACTGTTCCTGCTGCAGAACATGTTCGGGATGTGGCCCGCCGACGGCCGGCCGGCGTCCTCGGTCCCCGGGCTGCGCGAGCGCGTGCACCGCTTCGCCGAGAAGGCGATGCGCGAATCCGGGCTGCACACCGCCTGGGAGGAACCCGACCTGGAGTTCGAGAACTCGGTGCACGCCTGGCTGGACCAGGTGATCGACGGGCCGGTGGGGCGTCAGCTCACCGATCTCGCACACGACCTCGCACCGCACGCCTGGTCGGATTCGCTGGCCCAGAAACTGCTGCAGCTGTGTGCCCCGGGAATCCCGGATATCTACCAGGGCTGCGAGATCTGGGAGGACTCCCTGGTAGATCCGGACAACCGCCGCCCGGTGGACTTCGGAGCCCGGATCGCGATGCTGCACACCCTCACCACCACCCCCGCCCTGGATATCACGGGTGCCGCGAAGATGTGGGTGGTGGCGTACGCGCTGTGGCTGCGCCGGGAGCGGCCCGAATGTTTCGTCGGCGGCAGCTATACACCCGTGTTCGGGCACGGCGAGCACGCCGACAAACTGGTCGCCTATGCCCGCGGTCGGGTCGGTGCCGATCCGGAAATCCTCGTGGCGGTGACCCGGCACAGTGTCGCGATCGGCGAGACCGGCTGGGGCGATACCTATATCGAGCTGCCGTCCGGTTCCTGGACCGACCGGCTCACCGGGCACACCTTCCAGAACCGCGCCCGGACCGAGAAGTTGTTCGCCCGGCTACCGGTCGCGCTCCTGGTCCGCTGAACGCTCGGCGGCCTGTCAGGATTCGGTGATCCGCGGGAACGGCCGTTGCGCCTCCAGCAGGAAAGCCAGTTCGAGCAGGGTCCGTTCGTCGCCGTAGGCACCGCTGAGCATCACCCCGATCGGCAACCCCGCGTCGGTGAGCCCGGCCGGGACCGCGATCGACGGCGACCCGGTGACATTGCTGATCGGCGTATAGCCCACGAAATTCGTTACCCGGTCGAGCAATTCGTCGAACGGCACGCCCGGGCGGAGGTATCCGAGTTCGGGTGTGGTGTGGGTGAGCACCGGCGACAGGATCACGTCGTAGCGGGTGAGGACTTCGTCGTAGTCGGCGCGGGCCTTGTTCAGCCGGTACAGCGAGCCCGGGGCGGCCAGGAGTTGCCGGCGGAAGGAGGCGGCGAGCCCCTTCGTGAAGGCGTCCAGTCGGGCGGCGTCGAAGCTGCGGCCGTGGCTGAATTTGCCGGTCACTCCCGACATCTGCGCCAGGAAACCCCAGTAGCGCAGGAAATCGTCCACCAGGCTCGGCGCGACCGGAGAGGCCATCGGCTCGATGGAATGCCCCGCCGCTTCGAGGATCTCCGCGGTACTGCGGACGGCCGCCGCGGTCGCGGCATCGGGTTCGCGGCCGTTGCAGGCGGTGGTGAGCAACCCGATCCGCAACCCGCGCGCCGACGGACCCTCCACGGTCCCGATGGGCGGGAGTTTCGGATTGCGCCAGTATTTTTCGGCAGCGGCATGATAGGCGGCCTGATCGCGCACCGACCGCGTGAGAACACCTTCGGAGACCAATTTGATCGGCAACTGCCGGGCCTGCGCATTGTCCAGATGCCGGAACCGGCTGGGCTTCAGCGACACCAGACCGGCGCAGGCCGCCGGGATCCGCAGTGACCCGCCACCGTCGTTACCGTGCGCGACCGGCACCACACCCGCCGCGACCATCGCCGCCGAACCACCCGACGACCCGCCGACCGTGTAGCCGGTATCCCACGGGTTGCGGGTCGGGTCACTGCTCTCGAACTCGGTGGTGGAGGTGAAACCGAACTCCGGCATGGTTGTTTTGCCGAGAACCGTGATGCCGGTACTGAGCAACTGGGCGGTGAAACGGTCGTCCTTACCCGCCGGATGCGGGGTGATGGCGGCACTACCGTGGCAGCTGGGCAGCCCCGCCACATCGGCGTTGTCCTTCACGAACGCCGGGACGCCGTACCAGATACCGGTATCGTCCGCCGCGTGCCGCGGGCTCGAGCAGCGATGCGCGATGGCGTTCAGCCGTGGATTCACCGCTTCCGCGCGCGTCAGCGCCGCCGCCGCGAGTTCGTCGGGACGCACTGCTCCGGAGCCGGCCAGCTCCGCCAGCGCCACCGCATCGTGGTCGGCCAGCACGTCGTCGGTGAAGGCATGTACTCGATCGCTCATATCTCGGCTCGCGTGTACCTCGTGGCCGGTGGCGGACCGACCGGACCAAGTTGGACATGGGTTCAGTTCGGCTCAGCGTAGTACTTGGAAGACCATCGCGGAGCCGGAGCGACACACAGAACCCGCCAGGAGGCGAACGCACGGGAGTTACCGCGCCGTACGCCACCACCCCAGCACCCACAGCACCGCACCGACGGCGGCACCGAGCAGCACACCCGCCTGTAGCGAACCGAGGACGAGCGCCGCAACCAGGAGAGACAGCAGACCGGCCCCCAGCGCCTCCAGCTTGTACACCGGCCAGCGCGTCCCCGCGATATCGACCTCCGCCCCGGCGCGAACCGGAGCGCGGGTACCCAGAGTCTGCGATGCGGTCATGCAATAAGGCTACCCGTGCGGCCCATGTTCGGTCCATCGAACTTTTGTTTTTCCGCACACATATCCCACGGCGCGACCGCCGCCACCCGGCCGGGAACAATCGCCGGAACCCGCGACGTTTCCCGTGGTATGCCATTGACCGGAGAGTACGCACCGTCCACGTCCGATTGGGCCCGTGAGCAGGCCGAGAAGATCGAGAACTCGGGGGGCACCGAGGGCACCACGATGAACGGTATGCCCGTCGTGGTGCTGACCACCGTCGGCAACAAGACCGGCAAGCTTCGTAAGACCGCCCTCATGCGGGTCGAGCACGAGGGTGAATACGCCGTCGTCGCCTCGCTGGGGGGCGCGCCGAAGCATCCCGTCTGGTACCACAACATCGTCGCCGAACCGCATGTGGAACTGCAGGACGGAACGGTGACCAAGGACTACACCGCTCGCGAGGTGTTCGGCGAGGAGAAGGCGGTCTGGTGGGAGCGTGCCGTCGCCGCGTATCCGCCCTATGCCGATTACCAGACCAAAACCGAACGGCAGATCCCGGTCTTCGTGCTGACACCACGCTGAACCCGCGGCTCCGGCCGCCCCCGAGAATGAACGAAACCCCAGTACAGGCCACCCGCCGCGGTTCCCGGCAGCGGCGGGTGGCACCATGGGGCGGGTGTCCGATGTGCTGACCCATCTGCCCGAAGCCCGTCCCGCGCTCACCGCGGACGAGATCGATGCTGCGGCCAAGCGTATCGCCGACATTATCGAGCCGACTCCGCTGCAGCTCTGCCCACGGTTGTCCCAGCTCACGGGCGCGCAGGTGTATCTGAAGCGCGAGGATCTGACCGTCGTGCGGTCCTACAAGCTCCGCGGCGCCTACAACCTGGTCGTGCAGCTCAGCGAACCCGAACGGGCGGCCGGTGTGGTCACCGCCAGTGCCGGCAATCATGCCCAGGGTGTGGCCTTCGCCTGCCAGGCCATGGGAATCAAAGGGCGGATCTACGTGCCCACCACCACTCCCAAGCAGAAGCGCGACCGGATCCGGGTACACGGCGGCGAGTTCGTAGAACTCATCGCGGTCGGGGAAACCTTCGACGCCGCCGCCGCGGCCGCCGCCGCCGATGTCCGGCGCAGTGGCGCCACCATGGTGCCCCCGTTCGACGACACGCGCACCGCGGCGGGTCAGGGCACCATCGCCGCGGAGATCCTGAACCAGCTCGAAACGCCCCCCGATCTGGTGATCGTCCCCGTGGGCGGCGGTGGCTGCCTCGCCGGAGTCGGCACCTACCTGCGGGAACGTTCGCCGCAGACCGGCATCCTCGGGGTCGAACCGGCCGGGGCCGCGTCCATGACCGCGGCCTTGATCGCGGGAACGCCGGTCACCCTGCCCGAGGTCGACCCGTTCGTCGACGGTGCCGCGGTACGCCGGATCGGCAAGGTGCCCTTCGATGCGGTGTCGGAGTTCGGCGGCCGGGTGGTCTCACACGCGTCGCTGCCCTTGCTCACCGGCACCGAATATCCGCCCGGCGCGGGGTCGTTCGGCCTGCTGCGGGTCGACGAGGGCGCCATCTGCACGGCCATGCTGGACCTCTACCAGAACGAGGGGATCATCGCCGAACCGGCAGGTGCCCTCGCGGTGGCCGCACTGCTCGAGGCCGCCCCGGAACCCGGCTCGACGGTGGTCTGCCTGGTCTCCGGCGGCAACAACGATGTCTCCCGCTACGGCGAGGTGATCGAGCGGTCGCTGGTGCACCAGGGCCTCAAGCACTACTTCCTGGTGGATTTCCCGCAGGAACCCGGTGCGCTGCGCCGCTTCCTCGACGAGGTACTCGGTCCCGACGACGACATCACGCTGTTCGAGTACGTCAAGCGCAACAACCGCGAGACCGGTGCGGCGCTGGTCGGCGTGGAACTCGGCGAACGCGGCGGCCTGCAACCGCTGATGGACCGGATCGCCCGCTCACCGATCCAGTGCGAACGGCTGGAACCGGGCTCACCGGCCTACCGCTACCTGACCTGACGGGATCCGCGGCCGCTGCCCCCGCCCACGGGTCAGGCGGCAGCTTCTCGGGGTGCGCGGCGCGCGATCCGGCGGGCCGACCGGGCACCGCCGACCACCAGCGGCAGCAGCCAGGCGAAGGCCGGCTGATCCACGGCCAGCATGTCCAGCGACAGCCGGTTGTGCGTGAAGCCTACCGAGAGCCCGCTGTCCGGATCGGCCCAGCCGAACGAGCCGCCGAGTCCGATATGACCGAAGCCGCGCGGCGCGCCGAGGGTCGGCATCGCGTGGTAGCCCAGATGCCACAGCGGCCCCATGTAGAGGAACAATCCCGTGTCCGGGCGGTATCGTTCGATCCGGCGAATCGCCTGCATGGTGGCGCCGGACAGGTACCGCTGCCCGCCTGCCATACCGTCACAGGCCAGCGGCTCGTACATGGCGGCCAGCCCGTTGGCGGTGCACACCCCGTTGGCGGCGGGCATCTCGCTGTCCAGCACCGGCGGGTTCGGACCGGCGAGAATGGCTTCCGCACCCGGGATGAACAGCGACCGGCTGCTCACGCCGAGCACACCGGGAATGCTCTGCAGCAGGCCGACCAGGCGCGAGCCGTGCGGAGTACCGGCGAAGGCGAAGCCGGTACCGAAACTTTCCGCGGCCATGGTCACCGATCCCGCGGGCGGGCGGCCCAGATGGATACCTTCGATTCCCAGCGGCTGCGCGACCTCCTGCTGGAACAGCTGTTTCATGCTCGACCCGGTCACCGCCCGCGCCAGGCCCGCAAGCAGCCAGCCGTAGGTCATCGCGTGGTAGGCGGGCACACCGAGCAGCCGGTCGGGAGTGGCGGCGGCCAGCCGTTGCGCCATGAGCTCGTGATCGAGCAGTTCGGAACCGTGCGCCGCCAGCGTGCCCACCCCGGACAGCCCCGCCGAATGGGTGAGTACCTGCCGGACGGTGATGCAATCCTTCTTGTTGCAGCCGAACTCCGGCCAGTACTCGGCGACAGGGGCGTCGTAGTCGATCAGCCCGCGGTCGGCGAGCCGGTGTACGACGGTCGAGGCGATCGCCTTGGTGGCCGAGAAGACCATGGCGCCCGTATCGCGGGTCCACGGCCGCCCCGGCGCGGACTCCCCCGTCCAGATATCCAGAATCGGCTCTCCGTGCCGATAGACCGCCAGCGCCGCACCGACACCCTTCCGGCCACCGTAGACCCGGGTGAAGGCGGACGTCAGCCGCCGAAATCCTGCTCCGGCGGTGCCGGAATAAGCGACGCTGCTCATCCTTACACAGTAAGGTCATTCGGCACGTTTCGGCAACGCCGTCCGGGACGGTATACGCCGCAGCGACCCAACGCACCGATCCGCGCCGGATCCGGTGAGCTCACACGCCGAGGGCTCGGCCCGATGCTCGAACGCGATTGTCCGGGACAGTCAGGACCGGAGAGTGGGCAATCGGCCGAGATAATTCCCGGGCGAGGATACGAAATCGTCACCGCCGGGACGCGAAACGATTCCGGAAAATTGCCTCTGCGAAATATCGAAGACACTCGATAAACATTCGACACGGCAAAATTCTCGAAACGAATATTTGCGTGGATATAGTGGGCCGCATGACCTCCTTGGAACCGCCGATCGTGCGGGACCAGGTGCGCGACGATGCGCTCCCGGTCGCCGACGCGACCCTCTACGCCGGCTGGTTTTCCTGCCTGGCCGACCCCACCCGGGTCCGGTTGTTGCACCAGGTCGCCACAAGCCCCGCCGGAATCCATATCGGCGAAATCGCCGAGGCACTCGGAATCGGTCAGCCGACGGTCTCCCACCATGTCCGCAAACTCACCGACGCCGGATTCGTCACGGTACACAAAGAAGGCACCGCCACACTCGTCACAGTCAACCCGGACCGCTGCACGGAACTCCCCCATACCGCGGACGCGGTGATGGGCATTCTGACCCCGCAGCCGCTGTGTCCCGAGGATCCGCCCCCGGATGTGGCCGTGCGCGCGATGAGCGACGACGACTGGCCCGCGGTCCGGGCCATCTACGCCCGCCGCGGCGCCACCTATCCCGCGGTCTTCGCCGCCGAAGCACCCGAGCGGGAGGACTTGGACCGGCAGTGGCTGCCCGGCCATCGCTGGATCGCCGAAACCGGCGGCCGGATCGCCGGCTGGGCCGCACTCACCCCGGTCTCCGGGCACGATTTCTACCGCGATATCGCCGATAGTTGTGTCATGGTCGCCGATGATCTGGAGGGCCGGGGTATCGGTACCGCGCTGCTGCGCCGGCAGGTGATGGCCGCCGAGGAGGCCGGGCTGCGCACTCTGCAGACCACCCTGTACCCCGAAGACCGGACCGGTATCTCGGTGCACCACGCGGCCGGATTCCGCACGGTCGGTATCCGGGAGCGGATCGGCCGGTTCGAAGGGCGCTGGCGCGATGCGGTGCTGCTCGAACGCCGCAGCCCGCTCAACTGAGCCCGGCCCGGCGCTGATCAAGGTCCGGTGCGGACCGGCCGCAGGATCACTTTCAACCACATGGTCGACAGACCACACAGCACGCACAGCACCGCCACCGCCGCGGTGAGCCAGTCGAGGAACCACAACCCGCCGAGACCGTGTTCACCCAGGACGGCGAGTGGATGGACACCGGCCGTGAGCATGGCGAGGGTGCCGAGCAACGAAACCAGGGAGGTCGGCACCCAACGCAGCCGGCGGAACGGCCGCACCACCTCGTCCGGCGCCCGGCCGGAGAAGACCTGTTCCACCCGCGACCAGGCCACACAGTTCGGTATCAGCACGGCCAGATCGATCAGCAGGGCCGCCAGCGCGATCCCGAGCGATGCGCGCGGAACAGCAGTCACCGGCCACGGCACGGGCAGCACGCCACTCACCAGCCCACAGACGGCGAGCACCGCCCCCAGGGCCGCGATACCCGACCACACCACCGACCATTTCCACCGCGACGCTGCCAGAGCGGCGGTATCGGCGCGCTCGTCCGGCGTGCACGCCTCATACCACCCCGGCGCACCGGCCGAAATCCTCATACAACTGCCCCGTACCGAATCGATCCTGGAACAACGGTGCCGCTTACGGCTCGGTACCCGGCCTCCGCCTGCCCGCCAACCCTAACGGCCGGATCGACCTCCCGGCACCTCCGCGCACCCGAAGCGGCGGCGCGGGCGAGTTCCCGGCACGATGCCGCGCGCGGGTCGAAGTACAGTCTCATGCTGTACTGGGCCCAGTGCGGACGCCCGGAGTCCGCGGCGATTCCCGTTGTACGGCGAAACCGAGGTGCGCGGCCGTACCGAAGTCTGCGCGTCGGCGGATGCCTCGACCCGGGCTACCACCGTGGCAGTTCACGGTATCGGCTCGACGGGCCCCCGGCGGGACCGTGGGCAGTTCCGCCGGCCGGCCGCTATTCGACTCGTATCGAGCCGAATTCGCCGCCCGCGACCGGAAACGCCTAATCATCCCGGCCATGGACAGGGAGACTCAGCCGCGGGTACACGACCAGGGGTGTCCGCTCCCGGATGGACCGGGGTTTAGGGTTGTCGATCATGGCCAGACTGTCCCGTGCGCTGCTCGCGGCGCTGTTGCTCGCCGTCGCGCTGCTCGCGACGGCATGCGATAGCGGCGACGGTGGGCAAACCGCCGCCCGTGATCTCTGCGCTCCGCCCGGCCCCGAGGCGGCGTCGGCGGCCCCGGAGAAACTGAGCGCGCCCGGGGGCGGATCGGAGGATCGGTTCACCACACCGTCCACCGTCCCTGTCGAATCGGTGGATATCGCCCGGCTGGGGTTGATCGAGCCCGGCGTGCTGAGCGTGGGCACGCTGTCGGACGCGCCGCCGAGTATCTGCGTGAACTCGGCCGGTTCGTTCACCGGTTTCGACAACGAACTGCTGCGGGCGGTGGCGGCGGAACTCGGGCTGCAGGTGAAATTCTCCGGGACCGAGTTCGCCGGTCTGCTGGCCCAGGTCGCCGGGAAACGTTTCGATGTCGGCTCGTCCAACATCACCACCACCGACGCCCGGCGTCAGCAGGTCGGTTTCACCAACGGCTACGATTTCGGCTACTTCTCTCTGGTGGTGAAGGACGGGAGCCCGGTCCGCGGGTTCGACGACCTGGGTCCGGGATCGCGGGTCGCGGTCGTGCAGGGCACCGTTCAGGATGAATACGTCGTCAACGAACTGGGCTTGGACCCGGTCAAGTTCCCCGACTACAACACTGCCTACGCGAATGTGAAAACCGGCCAGGTGGACGCCTGGGTCGCACCGTCCGCGCAGGCCGACGGCGCGATCGCACCGGGCGATGCCACTTCGGTGGTGGAGAACTCGTTCAGCCTGGACAATTTCGCGGCCTGGGCGGTCGCGAAGAACAACCAGCCGCTGATCGACGCGCTCAACGCGGGCCTGGACGCGGTGATCGCCGACGGTACCTACGCCCGCCTCTACAGCGACTGGGTACCCCGGGAACTACCGCCCGGCTGGAAACCCGGGTCCAAAGCCGCGCCCGCTCCGGAACTCCCGGATTTCGCTGCGCTGGCCGCCGAACGCGGACCACAGGAGCACACCGAACAGGCGCCGAAATCGGCGCTGGAACAGTTGCGCGATACCTTCTTCGACTGGTCGCTGTACAAGCAGGCGTTCCCGGAGCTGTTCAAGACCGGGCTGCCCAACACCCTGATCCTCGCCGTGGTCTCGGGGATACTGGGCACCGTTGTCGGCATGCTGCTGGCCGTCGCGGGAATTTCGCGCACCCGCTGGCTGCGCTGGCCGGCCCGGGTGTACACCGATATCTTCCGCGGGCTGCCCGCGGTGGTGATCATCTTGATCATCGGCCTCGGCATCGGACCGGTGGCCAGTGGACTCACCGGCAACAACCCCTACTGGCTGGGTGCGGTGGCGCTGGCGCTGCTCGCCTCCGCCTATATCGGTGAGATCTTCCGATCCGGTATCCAATCGGTGGAACCCGGCCAGTTGGAGGCCGCGCGCGCGATCGGCTTCGGTTACCGGCAGGCGATGACGCTGGTGGTGATCCCCCAGGGGGTCCGCCGGGTGCTACCCGCCCTGATGAACCAGTTCATCGCCCTGATCAAGGATTCGTCGCTGATCTACTTCCTGGGCCTGCTGGCGACCCAGCGCGAACTCTTCGCGGTGGGCCGCGATCTGAACGCACAGACCGGGAACCTGTCCCCGCTGGTCGCGGCCGGGCTCGTCTACCTGCTGCTGACCATCCCGCTGACACATCTGGTGAACTACATCGACCACCGGATGCGCACCGGGCGCCCCGACCAGCCGATCGACCCTGTCGAACAGCAGACCATCACGGAAGGGCGGGGATAACCGATGAGTTCCTCACTGACCGGTACCGGACTGCATCTGCGGCTGGGTAACAATCAGATCCTGCGCGGCGTGGACATCCAGGTGGAGGCGGGCCGGACGACCACCGTGATCGGGCCGTCCGGGTCGGGTAAATCCACGCTGCTGCGGGTCCTCAACCGGCTCTACGAACCGGATTCCGGCGATATCCTGCTCGACGGCGAATCGGTTCTCGCCGAACATCCCGACCGGCTGCGCCAGCGCATCGGGATGGTGTTCCAGCAGTTCAACCTGTTCCCGCATCGGACCGTCGCCGACAATATCGCGCTGGGGCCGCGCAAACTGCGTGGGCTGAGCAAAGAAGAGTCGCGCGCACTGGCCCTGGAACAGCTCGAGGTGGTGGGTTTGGCCGGCAAGGCCGATTCCCGGCCCGGCAACCTCTCCGGCGGCCAGCAGCAGCGCGTGGCGATCGCGCGGGCGCTGGCCATGAAACCCGACATCATGTTCTTCGACGAGGCCACCTCGGCACTGGACCCGGAACTGGTCAAAGGCATCCTGGCGGTGATGTCGGATCTGGCCGCGGGCGGTATGTCGATGATCGTGGTGACCCACGAAATGGGTTTCGCCCGCAGCGTTTCCGACCATGTCGTGTTCATGGACGCCGGCCAGGTCGTGGAGTCCGGACGGCCCGAAGCCCTGTTCGACAACGCCCGAACACCCCGGCTGCGCCGCTTCCTCGATCAGGTGCTCTGAGGCACGTCAGCGTTGCCGCCAGCTCAGCGGACCCGGTAGGTCGACACTGTTCTTCTTCGTCCGGGAGTTCCACGACCACGGGCCGATCTTTATCCCCCACGAGGACATACCCGACTGGGTGAAATTGAACTTCAGCGGTCCGAAGGATGTGCGTTTGCGGAACCTGATGGGCATGACCGACCTCCCTGACTCGGCCCCAGGATAGCGGTTCCGGGTATTCCCCCATGGCTTTCGATCACCCCGGGTGCCAGAGTGGAGGACGTGGGAATCTACCGCGATCGTTTCGTACCCCGCCTGGTGAACGTGGCCTGCGGGATGAAGGCGAACGAGCCGTTGCGCGAGCGGGTGTGCTCGGGGTTGTCGGGCCGGGTGATCGAGCTGGGCTTCGGCTCCGGCCTGAACGTGCCGTTCTATCCGGCGACCATCACCTCGGTGAGCGCCGTGGAACCGGCCGACCTGGGGTGGAAACTCGCGGCGGGGCGACTGGCCGCGGCCCGGGTACCGGTCGAGCGGGCCGGTCTGGACGGTCAGCGGCTGCCCTTCCCGGAGAACAGCTTCGATACCGCTTTGTCGACGTGGACCATGTGCACCATTCCCGATATCGATGCCGCGCTGGCCGAATTGCGCCGCGTCCTGGTACCCGGCGGCACGCTGCATTTCGTCGAACACGGCCTGGCCCCGGACCCGAAGGTCCAACGCTGGCAGCATCGGCTCGACCCACTCCAGCAGCGGATCGCCGGCGGCTGCCATCTGAACCGCGATATCGCCGCCATCATCGGGTCCGCTGGGTTCCGGATCCGCGATCTGGAGGTCTTCAAGGGGCAGGGGCCCGCGTTCATCGACTCCCAATCGCTCGGAGTCGCCGCGGCTCCGTGAACCCGGCGGGAACCATTGGGTGGCCTGGCGCGTCGAAGGTAGAAAGAACCCGACGCGGACAACGAGGAAAGGCGACCCGATGGGTAACGAGGATCGCGCGGCCACCCAGGCAGCCAGCGAGATCCTGCGGGAGAGCGTGGACGAGCTCATGGCCACGTTCGAACGGCAGCGCGCGGAAATGGCGGAGGTCCAGCAGCGGCTGGCGGCGACCACGGTGACGGCCTGGTCGGCGGACAATCTGGTCCGTGTCGACGCCAATACCGCCGGTGTCCCCGTGGATGTGCAGTTGACTCCCGAGGCATTCAAACGGTCCACCCCCGACAAACTCGGACGTTCGATCCTGGAGGCCGTGCAGAGCGCGGCGCGGCAGGCCACCGAGGTCTCCCAGCAGGCGTGGGCGCCGCTCACGGCGCTGGCCGACGACGTCCCGGACCTGCCCGATATCGCGCCGGGGATGCCCAGTATCAAATCCGTGGTCGACACGCTCTTCCCCGACCCCGTCACCGATCCGGTCCCGGCCGAGCCGACGAACGACGAGGACGAGGACTTCCGTAACCGCGGCTACCTGGACGGCGGGAAATGAGCGAGATAAAGGTCGATGAAGAAGCCCTGCAGGCGGCCCGGCCCGCCATCGCCCGGGTAGCCGATCAGGTGGCCGACGCGGTGAACGCGGCACTCGACGTGATCAACGGCGAGGACGAATGCTGGGGCGGCGACGAAATCGGCCAGAAGTTCGCGGAGACGTACACACCCGGAGCCGAGGAAGGCCTCACCGGACTGAACCTGCTGAATCAGGCGGTGAACGGTGTCGGCGACGGTGTCGGGGCCGTGGCGACGAATTTCGGCAACCAGGACGAAACCAACGCCGGCGCGCTCGACGCGGTCGCGCCGCAGTAACCACACTCGCGGAATCGCGTCCGCGCCACCGGTCGGCGGCGGCGCCCGCACCGGACGACCTTACATGCGCAAGCGTGTTGCCCCGGGGAAACCTCGAGACATGCGCACCGGCTCGAGTGCTCGGTCGCATACCGCTGGACCCGTGGCGGTGCGCCCTGCTACACGAGCACGTCACGACCCAGCGGACCGGCCGGCACCACGACTCCCGGTGCGGATCGCGGGCGATCAGGTCAGGCAGCCGGGGCCCAGCAGAGCTTTCAGATCACCCATGAGGGCCGACGACGGTTCCACCCGGAAACTGTCGTCGAGTTTGAGCAACGTGGTCTTTTCCCGGGCACCGACATGTCGCAGGTGCACATCCGAGGTGCCCGGGTGCCGGGAGAGCACCCGCTTCAACTCACTGATCTTGTCGCGGGTGCACATCCGGGTGGAGATCGTCACCGACAGCGGTTTCGCCACCCCGATCGCGGACAGGTCCGGGACAGCGAGATCGTTGGCGATGAGCGAGATCCGGTCGTCGCGCATGGAGACCCGGGCCTTCACCAGCACCACCGCGTCCTCCACCACGTCCATTCCGTAGACGGAGTAGGCCTGCGGGAAGAACAGCACCTCGATACCACCGGTGAGATCCTCGAGCTGTGCCGAGGCCCAGGCCAGGCCGTTCTTGTTGATCCGGCGGTTCACCGAGGCCAGGATGCCACCGACGGTCACCTGGGTACCGTCCTTGATATCGCCCTGGAGAATCGCCGGGATCTGGGTATCGGCCGCGGCGGCGAGCACATGGTCGATTCCGTTGAGTGGATGACCGGAAACGTAGAGACCGAGCATCTCCCGTTCCAGCGCGAGGCGATGTTTGGAATCCCATTCCTCGTCGGGCACCTTCACATCGAAAACCGAGGACATGGATTCCTCGCCCTCTTCACCCATACCACCGAAAAGGTCGAACTGGCCGATGGCCTCGGCCTTCTTGGTGGACATCACCGCGTCGATGGCATCGGAATGCACGAGCATGAGCCCCTTGCGGGGGTGGCCGAGTGAATCGAAGGCGCCGGCCTTGATCAGCGATTCGGTGACCTTCTTGGTGCAGGCCACGGCGTCGATCTTGTTCAGGTAGTCGGAGAAATCGGTGAATTTCGATTTCTCCTTCCGGGCATTGATGATCGAGGTGACGACATTCGTGCCGACATTGCGGACGGCGCCCAGCCCGAACCGGATATCGGCGCCGACGGAGGCGAAGTTGGTCTCCGATTCGTTCACATCCGGCGGCAACACGGTGATACCGAGTTTGCGGCAATCGGAGAGGTAGACGGCAGCCTTGTCCTTGTCGTCGCCGACACTGGTGAGCAGCCCGGCCATGTATTCGGCCGGATAGTTCGCCTTCAGGTAGGCGGTCCAGAAGGAGACCAGGCCGTAGCCGGCGGCATGCGATTTGTTGAACGCGTAACCGGCGAACGGGAGAATGGTGTCCCACAGTGCCTTGATCGCGGGTTTGGAGAAACCGTTGGCCTGCATACCGGCCTCGAAACCCTCGAATTCGGCCTCGAGGACCTCCGCCTTCTTCTTACCCATGGCGCGGCGCAGAATATCGGCTCGGCCGAGCGAATAGCCGGCCACCTTCTGCGCGATCTGCATGATCTGTTCCTGATAGACGATCAGGCCGAACGTATCGGCCAGAATCTCCTTCAGGGGTTCCTCGAGTTCGGGATGGATCGGTTTGACCTCTTGCCGGCCGTTCTTACGGTCGGCGTAGTCGTTGTGCGCGTTCATCCCCATCGGGCCGGGCCGGTACAGGGCCAGCACCGCGACGATATCCTCGAAACCGGTGGGCTGCATCCGGCGCAGCAGATCCCGCATGGCTCCACCGTCGAGCTGGAAAACGCCGAGAGTATCCCCGCGCGACAGCAATTCGTAGGTCGGCGGATCGTCCAGCGGCAGGTTGTCCATATCGAGGTCGATACCGCGATTGGATTTGATGTTGTCCAGCGCGTCACCGATGACAGTGAGGTTGCGCAGGCCCAGGAAGTCCATTTTCAGCAGGCCGATGGCCTCACACGACGGGTAATCCCAGCCGGTGATGATGGCGCCGTCCTGGGCCCGCTTCCACAGCGGGATCGCCTCCATCAGCGGTTCCGAGGACATGATCACCGCGCAGGCGTGCACGCCCGCATTGCGGATCAGGCCCTCGAGACCGCGGGCGGTTTCGTAGATCTTGGCGACATCGGGGTTGCTGCCGATGAGTTCGCGGACCTCCGCGGCCTCCTTGTACCGCTCGTGCTCGGGGTCCATGATCCCGGACAGCGGAATATCCTTCGCCATGATCGGCGGCGGCAGCGCCTTGGAGATCTGGTCGGCGATGGCGAAACCGGGCTGCCCGAACTGGACTCGCGCCGAATCCTTGATGGCCGCCTTGGTTTTAATGGTGCCGAAGGTGATCACCTGGGCTACGCGGTCGCTACCCCAGCGCTCGGTCGCGTAGCGGACCATCTCGCCGCGGCGGCGATCGTCGAAGTCGATATCGATATCGGGCATCGATACGCGTTCGGGGTTGAGGAACCGCTCGAACAGCAGACCGTGCGGAATCGGGTCGATATTGGTGATTCCCATGGCGTAGGCGACCAGCGATCCGGCCGCCGAACCACGGCCCGGACCGACCCGGATCCCGACCTCACGAGCATGATTGATCAGGTCACCGACCACCAGGAAGTAGGCCGGGAAGCCCATTTCGATGATGACGTTCAACTCGAACTCGGCGCGTTCGACGTACTCGCGCGGCACCCCGTCCGGGAAACGCCGTTCCAGCCCGCGGTGCACTTCCTTGCGCAACCAGCCCGCCTGGTCCTCGCCCTCGGGAACCGGGAAGACGGGCATCCGGTCGCGGTGTTGCCACACCTCGTCATAGGACTGCACCCGCTCGCCGATCCACAGCGTGTTGTCGCAGGCGCCCGGGACCTGACTGTCCCACAGTGCCCGCATCTCCTCGGCGGATTTCAGGTAGTAGCCGTCGCCGCCGAATTTGAACCGGGTGGGATCGGACAGGGTTTTACCGGTCTGCACACACAGCAGCGCCTCGTGGCTGGTCGACTGGTCCTTGGTGACGTAATGGCAATCGTTGGTGGCCAGCGGCGGGATATCGAGGGTTCGGCTGATCTCGAGCAGGCCCTCCCGGACGCGCGTCTCGATGGACAGGCCGTGGTCCATCACCTCGAGGAAGAAATTGTCCCGGCCGAAGATCTCCTGCCATTTGGCGGCCGCCTCGAGCGCTTCGCGTTCGTGCCCGAGCCGCAGCCGGGTCTGCACCTCGCCGGACGGGCAGCCGGTGGTGGCGATGATGCCCTCGGCGTGCGCGGCGATGAGCTCCTCGTCCATCCGCGCCCATTTACCGAGCTGGCCCTCGATACTGGCCAGCGACGACAGCTTGAACAGATTGCGCAGGCCGGTCGCGTTCTCGGCGACCATGGTCATATGGGTGTAGGCACCCGAACCCGAGACGTCGTCGCTCTTCTGGCTGGGATCGCCCCACTGGATACGTTTGGTGTCGAACCGGGAGCCGGGCGCGATATAGGCCTCGATCCCGATGATCGGTTTGATCCCGGCCTTCTTCGCCGAGTTGTAGAACTCCGCGGCGCCGTACATGTTGCCGTGGTCGGTCATCCCGACCGCGGACATCCCGAGACGTTCGGCCTCGGCGAACAGCGGTGAGATCTTGGCGGCACCGTCGAGCATCGAGTACTCGGTGTGGTTGTGCAGATGAACGAATCCGGACGAGGCCAAGATCTGTCCTTCCTCCCAGTGGCTCGGCGGGGGTTGGTGTAGCGAGTTTATGCGTACGCACCGACAGCTTCGCCGCCGGATCGGCGTGCCCGGCCGGGCCGGGCGTGTCGGGCTTCGGTGACCTTGCGGCACCGCCGAATCGGCCACCGGCCGGGCCGCACGCTGGTAGGGTCGGGCCGCGTCACGATCGGATCGACCGGAGGTTCGGAGGTTCGCCTGCACCACAACAGCCCGGACCACCGAGGATCGACCCCGCACAGCCCACGAACGACCCAGCGAGGTGAACGATGACAGCACGTACTACGGCGTTCGCCCTCCCGGCGGCTGCGACGGCGCTGACGGTGGGGGCGCTCACGGCCACCGCCGCACCCGCGGCAGCGGACGGGGGCTCGTTCCAACCCGTCTATTCACTCGCCCAGGGCGCCTGCGTCGCGCAGCTCGACGCATCCGTCACCGGCGACGCCTATCCCGAGCACGCGGCTTTCACCGTCTCGACCATCATGTTCGGCGTCGGCCCCTGCACCCTGCCGGTCACCCTGAACTGGCGCAATCTCGATACGGGTGCCACCGGATCGGTCACCCGCACGGCGAACGGGCCCGGGCACTGGATGAACGACGGGCGCTCCGCGCTGTTCCACCCCGGCGTGGGCCGGTTCACCGCGACCATCACGGTCGGCGCCGCGCATGTACCCGAACCCGGTTCGGTGGACTTCACCGTCACCGAGTACCGGGGGTGAGCGGCGACACCCGATAGTGCGGCGGACCGCGCTGGTCGCAACCGGCCGGTACATCCGGCGGCGTCTCCCGGCCGACCCGCCCCGCTGCCCGCCGATCCCTCGTAAGCCGACTCGCCGGCCCGGGCCGGTTATCGCCTCCGGAGAAGGTTTCCCGCAGCAATGGCGGTTGCTGCGGGAAGCGTGAGACGATGACCGGCCCCGGCCGGCGAGCCGGCGGGCGGTCTACGAGAGAAGGGTGGCCGAATGGCCGCGACCGTCGTGGCGATCTGCACTTCCGCGGCACTGCTGGCGGCGGCGCTGCTGATCTGGGCCCGGCCGCGACGGATGGTCACCACACCGGCCGAACGCGCAGTGCACGCGGCACTGCATACCGCTTCGCTCGCGGCCCGGTCCCTGCGCCGCGGCCTCACTGCCACCTCGGCGCTCGACGCGGCGCCGCATCTGCGGGCGCTGGTGGGAGCCGAGGGTCTGGGCGTGGCCGATCCCGACGGTGAACTCCTGGCGTGGGACGGCGCGCATCGTGTATCGGCCGGTGAATTCACCGCTGCCGTCCGGGAAGCCATAGCGGGGCGGCGACCCGTACTCGTGCATCTCCCCGATACCGAGCATCCGGGCCGCACCCTGGTGGCCCAGCCGCTGCTCACCGATAGCGACGCGGTGGCGGGGGCACTGGGTATGGTGACCTCGGCCCGGCCGGGTCCCGGTACGCTCGGCGCGCTGGCCGAGGTGGCCCGATACGCGTGCGGTCAGCTGGAATTGGCCGAACTCGATGCCTCCCGTGCCCGGCTGGATCGGGCCGAGGTGCGGGCGCTGCGGGCGCAGATCAGCCCGCATTTCATCTACAACGCCCTCAACACCATCGCCTCGTTCGTCCGCACCGATCCCGGGCGGGCCCGCGAGCTCATTCTGGATTTCGCCGATTTCACCCGCTATTCGTTCCGGGTGGCCGGGGAATACACCGTGCTGGCCGATGAACTCAGCAATATCGAGCGATATCTGGAGCTGGAACGCGCCCGGTTCGGGCCGGCGCTGCAGGTCCGGTTGCGGATAGCACCGGAGGTGCTCGGGGTGACGCTGCCGTTCCTCGCGTTGCAGCCGCTGGTGGAGAACGCGGTGCGGCACGGGCTGGCCGGCCGGCCCGGGGGCGGCACAGTCACCATCGAAGCGCTCGACGCCGGTACCGACTGCCTGATCAGCGTGGAGGACGACGGCGCCGGGATGGACCCGGAAGTGTTGCGCTCGGGCACGCTGGACGCCGCCGCGGACGTGGGCGAGGCACCGCATATCGGGCTGGCCAACGTGGACGACCGGTTACGCGCCGCCTTCGGCAACGATTACGGGCTCGTGGTGGATACGGCGCCGGGCGCGGGCACGAAGGTGAGTATGCGGGTGCCGAAATTCCGCGCCGGGATCCGACCCTGAGTCACCGGAAAAGGCCGGGCCCCGTTCACCCTCACAGAACGGGGACCGGCCTCCTGCACCGGGATCAACCGCCCGGATGCCGCCGGCACGGCATCCGGGCCCCGGTTTCAGTGCGCGACGGCCTTCTCCGCGCCGACGCCGGTAAGTGCCCTGACCTCCATTTCCGCCGCCTTGGCCGGATCCTCGCCGTTACCGCCCAGATAGGTGCCGACCACGCCGAGCAGGAAGGCCAGCGGGATGGAGACGATGCCCGGATTCGACAGCGGGAACCAGTCGAAATCCATACTCGGCAGCATGGCGCTCGCCGATCCGGAAACTGCCGGGGAGAACACGATGAGCACAATCGTGGAGATCAACCCGCCGTACATGCTGAACAGGGCGCCCCGGGTATTGAAGCGCCGCCAGAACAGCGAGTACAGGATGGTCGGCAGATTGGCCGAGGCGGCAACCGCGAAGGCCAGCGCCACCAGGAACGCGATGTTCTGCCCGTTGGCCAGGATGCCCAGCCCGATGGCCAGCACACCGATCACCACGGCGGTGATCCGGGAGACCCGCACCTGCGCATTGTCGTCCACCTTTCCGCGGCGGATCACATTGGCGTAGATATCGTGCGCGAACGACGCCGAGGCGGTGATGGTGAGCCCGGCGACCACCGCGAGGATGGTCGCGAAGGCCACCGCGGAGATGACCCCGAGCAGAATCACCCCGCCCAGTTCGAAGGCCAGCAGTGGGGCCGCCGCGTTCTGTCCACCGGCCGCGGACAGGATACGGTCGGGTCCGACGAGGGCGGCCGCGCCGTAACCGAGGACGAGGGTGAACAGGTAGAAGGCACCGATCAGGCCGATCGCCCAGACCACCGAGCGGCGTGCCTCTTTGGCGGTCGGCACCGTGTAGAAGCGCATCAGCACATGCGGCAGGCCCGCGGTACCGAGCACCAGGGCGAGACCCAGCGACAGGAAGTTCAGCTTCGACATCTCGCTGCCGCCGTATTGGGCGCCGGGCGCCAGTACGTCGCGTGCGGCGACCTTGGAGTCGGTGGATCCGGCGATGGCGCTCTGGGCGCCGCCCAGGATGTCGGACGGGTTGAAACCGAATTTCGCCAATACCATCACGGTCATCACGGCCGCGCCGGCGATCAGCAGGACTGCCTTGATGATCTGCACCCAGGTGGTGCCCTTCATCCCGCCGACCAGCACGTAGACGATCATCAGCACGCCGACCACGGCGATCACCACGGCCTGCCCGGCCTCACTCGATACGTCCAGCAGCAGCGCCACCAGACCGCCCGCGCCGGCCATCTGGGCGAGCAGATAGAACAGCGATACCGCCAGCGTCGTGATCGCGGCCGCGGTACGTACCGGGCGTTGCTGCAACCGGAAGCTCAGCACATCGGCCATCGTGAATTTGCCGGTGTTGCGCAGCATTTCGGCTACCAGCAGCAGGGCCACCAGCCAGGCCACCAGGAAGCCGATCGAGTACAGGAAGCCGTCGTAGCCGTAGACCGCGATGGCGCCGGCGATACCCAGGAAGCTCGCGGCGGACAGATAATCGCCGGCGATGGCGATCCCGTTCTGCGGGCCGGTGAATCCACGACCACCGGTGAAATAGTCGGTGGCGCCGGAGGTGTTGCGACCGGCCCAGAACACCACGATCATCGTGACAACGACGAACAGGGCGAAGATCCCGATATTGGCCGCGGGATTGCCGACCGTGCCTTCGGCGGCATACAGCGTGGTCACGACCCGCTTCCTTCCAGTTCGGCGCGCAGCGCGGCGGCGCGCGGATCCAGTTCCCGATTGGCGAACCGGACGTAGAGACCGGTGATGAGGAAGGTCGAGACGAACTGTCCCAGGCCGAGCAGCAGCCCGATATTGACCTCACCGAATACCTTGGTGCCCATGAAATCGTGTGCGTAGGCCCCGAGCAGCACATAGCCGAGGTACCACAGCAGGAACAGAGCTGTCATGGGGAAAATGAAGCGGCGCAGCCGATTACGGAGTTCGGCAAACTCCGGGCTGGCTTGTACTGCGACGAAATCGGGGGGCGCCGTGGGCTGCCCGCCGCTCTCGTCGAGATCCGTATCGGTCATGCTGCAACTCTCTCTGCCTGCCCGAGGGGCCCTACGTGGTTACGCAGGCTGCCGCCTCCGGGCCCTGACTCGGTCATGCCGTGTCCTCGCAATGTGATGTGTGTTACCCGAACTGAAGCTAGCGAGCCCGGCACCGCAGCAACAGATGTGATGGCGGTCACTCGGTGAAGGTATGCGACTGTGCGGTGAATGGTCACTGCGACGCGATGAGCGGTCGGGCCCCGAACCGGAAAAGGCGCGGGGCGGGCGAGGTCAGCGATCCACGCGCGTTCCCGGCTCTCGGTCGGCGCCCATCCCGAGACGTTCCGGCGCGTGCATCCGGACGAAAACCCGGCCCAGCTCCGGTGGTTTCGCGGTGAACCGGCTGACCAGCACCATCGTCCCGAACGACAGCGGTACCGCGACCGCCGCGGGATACCCTAGTATTGCCGACGGCCATCCGCCGGCCAGTTCCGCGGAGACACCGCCGAATACCGAGACCACGGTCGCGCCGCCCGCCACGACCCCGCCGGTCACCAATCCCGCCACCGCGCCCGTCGCGGTGAGCCCGCGCCACCAGATCCCCAGTACCAGCAGCGGGCACAGCGTGGAAGCCGCGAGCGAGAACGCCAGCCCCACGGTACGGGACAGGTCGAGGGAAACCACGAACAACGACAACGCCAGCGGAACCGCGCCCGCGGCCAGCGCCGCCAGCCGGAAATCCCGGATCCGCCCGCGCAGCACATCGGTGCTCAGCACCCCGGCGATACTCACCACCAGACCCGAGGAGGTGGACAGGAACGCGGCCATCGCCCCCGCCGCGACCAGCGCGGCCAGCAACTGCCCGGGCAATCCGGCCAGCGCCGAGGACGGCAGCAGCAGCACCGCGGCGTCGGAGGTCCCGGTGATCAGCAGCTGCGGAACGTAGAGGCGCGCGAAAACCCCGAGCAGGACCGGGAACAGGTAGAACACCCCGACCATCGCGATCACCGTCAGCGCGGTGGTGCGCGCGGCCCGTCCGTCCCGGTTGGTGTAGAAGCGGACCAGGACGTGCGGGAGGCCCATGGTACCCAGGAAGGTCGCGATCATCAGCGAGTACACCTGGTACTGCGGATGGGGCCCGGCGAAACCACCCCCGGGCCGCAACCAGTGCGCCCCGTCGGCCGGCGCACCTGCCACCACCGGCACCGCCGATCCCGGTTCGAGGACGAGCCGGGTATCGCGCGCCAGCTCGTGGGTGCCCGGGGTGAGCAGCACCGGCCCGTCCACCGGGCGGTCGTCGAGTTCCCCGTGCACCGAAACCCATTGCGGCGCCGGTAGCTGCACCAGCACCGGGGTTGTCACCTCCACGGTGGTGCGTTCGCCGACGGTCGGCGGGGCCGCCGCGCCGATCTCCCGTTCCTCCGCACCGCTACCGAAGAAATGCACCAGCAGGACGAGAGCGGGTAACGCCACCGCGGTCAGCTTCAGCCAGTACTGGAAGGCCTGGACGAGGGTGATCGAACGCATCCCCCCGCCGACCACATTCGCCACCACGATCGCGGCGACCGCCACCGCCCCGACCCACCCCGGCACCCCGAGCAGAATGCGCAGGGTCAGCCCGGCGCCCTGGAACTGTGGGATCACGTATACCGCGCACACCAGTACCACCACGAGGGCGGCGAACCGGCGCGCCCGCGGCGAACCCAGCCGGAACTCGGCGAAATCGGGCACGGTATAGGCGCCCGAGCGCCGCAGCGGCGCCGCCACGAACAGCAGCAACGCCAGGTATCCCGCCGTGAATCCCACCGGATACCACAGGGCATCGGCGCCGTATTTGGCGATCAGCCCCGCCACACCCAGAAACGACGCGGCCGAGAGGTACTCACCCGATACCGCGGCGGCATTCCACCGGGGACCGACACTGCGCGAGGCCACCAGGAAATCGGAGGTGGTGCGCGCCCAGCGAACCCCGTACACGCCGAGGGTCACCGTCGCGACGGCCGCCGCCAGCAACGCGGCCACGGTGAGACCGGACGAATTCACCGCGCCTCCCCCACGCTCCGGGCGCCGTGCCATACGGTGCACGCCGGGTATCGCCGGATGTCCCCGAACGAGCCACGCGACACCCCGGTCCAGGAGCAGATACCGGGTACTCCCGGCGAACCGGACGGCCGGTACCGGTATCGGCGGCACCCGCGGAGTCCACGCGACCGGCGGCACTCCCTCAATGCCCACGCGACACACTCGCCGGGACAGAATTCCCGCAGCGAATCCGGTCGCGATCCACGGACTCCACGCGACCGGCGGCGTCCGCACGATGCCCTTGCGGTACAGGTCCAGCTGTCCACGGCAACCCACGACTCGCCGTCGGGACCCAGCCCGTCGGCTGCGTCGCCACCGGTCACGCACCTCGCGCCGGCCTGGACGAAGCGGTCGCTCGGCCAGGCCGGCTCGGGTTGCCGACCGCGCCGATGGTCGTTCCCGGACTGCCGCAACATGCCGGACCACCGGGTCCCCTCGTCCCCTGGCCGGAGTCCGCGCATCGGACACGGACGTGGTCCACGGACCTGTACGTCCAGGGCGACGGCGGCTGTCGTGGATCCGGACACCTGAGTCAATCCCCGGTGAGTTCGAGGAAATCGTGCTCGTTGCGTTCGGCGAGCCGCACATAGACCCGGCCGGTCAGCCACAGCAGCGGATACGCCACTCCGCCCAGCACCAGCCACGGCAACCGGATGCCGAGTACCACCGTCTCCGCCACCGCGGTGACCCGGAACAGCAGCGGCAGCGCCGCCAGCAGCAATGCCATCACCAGCGCACAGCTCAATGCCAGCCCGAGCTGCGCGCGGATCAGACCACCGATCAGCGCCGCCCCGATCTCGGTCTGTTCGGCGACCTCGACCCGCGTACGCACCCGCCGTGCACCGCGGCGTTCGGCGAGTACCACGCGCTCGCGCGGGCCTCTCGGGGGCGGGCCGATCATCGCCGGTCCGAGTGCGGGCCCTGCACCAGCCGCTGTTTGAGTTCACGTACCTGCCGCCGGCTCACCGGAAGCTCCACCTGCCCGGCGCCGCGCAGGCAGACCCGGGTCGCGGCGCCCACCGTGCGCAAACCGGTCACCCGGTCCAGCGCCACCAGGTACGACCGGTGCACCCGCAGGAAGCCGTCCCGCCAGCGGTCCTGCAATGCCGACAGCGGTATCCGCACCAGGTGCGAACCGGTATCGGTATGCAGTCGCGCGTAATCGCCTTCGGCCTCCACCCAGCTCACCTGTGACCGGTGCACCAGCGTGGTCACCCCGCCGAGTTCCACCGGGATCACCTCGTTGTTCCCGGTCGGCGCCGGATCCGGTCCGGAGCGGGCGCGCCGGTCCGCGACCCGCCGCAGGGCCGCGCCGAGCCGTTCCTGCCGTACCGGTTTCAGCAGGTAGTCCACCGCGCCGAGGTCGAACGCCGCCACCGCGTGATCTTCGTGGGCGGTGACGAAGACGATCGCCGGCGGATCGGCGAATTCGGCGAGCACTCCCGCCAGTTCCATACCGTCCAGGCCGGGCATATTGATATCGAGGAACACCACATCGGCGCCGTGCGCGCGCAGTATCCGCAGCGCACCGGTCGCGTCGGCGGCGCCGTGCAGTTCGGTCACCGCGGGTTCGGCGCGCAGGAGATACAGCAGCTCGTCCAGCGCCGGCGGCTCGTCGTCCACCGCCAGCACCCGCATCCGCCCGACCTTTCCTGCTACATCGACCCGATCATGGTAGACATCGGCGCCGGGCGGCGGGGACGGGTCCGGTTTTCCGGCCGGGAACGGATATCGTCGAGGTCAGGATCCGAGCTGGTCCATGCGCCGCTGCATCTCCTCCGGCTCGATATCTTCCACATGGGTGGCGACCGTCCACTGATGCCCCCACGGGTCGACGAACGAACCGGTGCGGTCGCCGTAGAACTGTGTTTCCGGGGCGCTGATCTCGGTGGCCCCGCCCGCCAGCGCGACGGCGTAGGCGGCATCCATATCCGCTACGTATACGTACAGGTTGACCGGCGTACCGCCGATCGAATGCGGATCACGGAAGGCCATATCGGGCGCCGGATCGCCGAGCATCAGCACGGAGTTGCCGATGAGCAGCTCGCAGTGCATCACCGTGCCGTCCGGCCCGGGGATGCGCATCCGCTCGGTGGCGCCGAAGACACGTTTGTAGAACTCGACCGCGTCGGCGGCGCCGGCAATCGCCAGACCCGGCGAAATGGTGGGATAACCTTCGGGAATCGGGGAGACATCAGACATCACAAGACCTCCGGTCTCGGATCGAATGGTCGGATACTGCGAGCTTAGGCCCCCACCTCGCCGATCGCCGGAGACCGACACAACCGGCCGGGATCAGCCGCCCCAGCTCACGTTCGTCTCGATGACCTGCCGCAACTCGGTCGCGTTCCGCGGGTTCCGGTAGAACTGGTGCCCGCCGATACTGATCGACCCGGCCACGGGGAGCGGCAGGCCCAGATCGACGGTGATATCACCGCTGCCCTGCATCGTGTAATCCTCGATATCGAGGGTGCCGGCCGCGTTCGGCAGATCCCAGGTACTCGATTTCGGCGTCTGCGCGACGTCGAGCCGGATGGACAACCGGCCCCCGTCCCGGGCCACGAGCGTGGCGGTGGTGACCTGGTCCAGATCCACCCCGCCGCCGACCGTCTGCCGGACCTGCCATACCGCGCCCACCCCGACCGGTTCGTCGGGGAACGTGATGGATCGGTACACCGCCTGGTAGAAGGCCTGTTCCAGCGCGACCCGCGCCGAATTCGAGGTCTCCGGCGAGGGGGCCAGCCGCAGCGCGGTGATACCGCCGAGTTCGCTCATCTCCAGCCCGGCATGCGAACCGTCGGCCGCGGTGAGCGCCTCCGACAGCGCCGGATCGGGGGTGGTGACCTCGCCGAGCGTGAGTTCCACCCCGTCGGCGCCCGCGGTGGCGGTCATCGGGATGGTGAGGGCAGGACTCGAGAAGTCGCGGACCTGCTGGGCATCGATCTGCTGCTGGATATGGTGATCGGTGCGCAGGGTGACCGCCTGGATCGTGCCCTCGTAATAGGAGGGGCGCAGCAGCGAACGGGGTTCGCTACCCGGATCCACCACGCTCACCTGCGCCGCGGCGATCGGCACGGTGACCTCGTTACCGATACCAAGGGGCTCGGTACCGTCCGCCTCGGCCGCCGACTCCCCCGTGTCGCTGCAACCGGCCCCGAAGGTGGTCAGTCCCAGCGCGAGAACCAGCATCAGCACTCTGGACCGCGCCTGGCGGGCCGAAGGAAGCGAACACAACACCGTCACGCCCGACAGCCTACGAGCCCTTCCTGAGGAAGGGCTGGGACATTCGGGACAACCATTCCGGGAAACACCGAGGGGCACCGCGTGCACACGTGCGGGTGCCCACGTACCGGGCCTGGCTGCCTCGAGAGATGATGGTCGGCGTGAACAAGGACCGTACGCGTGAGCAGGACCCCGACCGCCCGAGTGGGGACGGACCACAGCCCCGCCAGCGGCTGCCGCTCCTGCTGACGATCGCGGTAACCCTGTTCACACTGGATCTCGTCTCGAAGGTCGTGGTCGTACAGCAGATCCAGCCCGGTGAACGGATCTCGCTGATCGGGGATTTCGTCACGCTCGTCCTGGTGCGTAATCCGGGGGCCGCGTTCTCCATGGCCACCGGGATGACCTGGCTGCTCACCCTCATCGCGGCGGCGGTCGTGATCGGGGTACTGCGCATCGGCCGCACCCTGCGTTCGCCGCTGTGGGCGATCGGCCTGGGCGGAGTACTCGGCGGCGCGTTCGGCAACCTGATGGACCGGTTGTTCCGCGCGCCGGGCCCGATGCAGGGGCATGTGGTCGATTTCTTCTCGGTCGGCTCCTTCCCGGTGTTCAATGTGGCCGATTCCTCGATCGTCTGCGGCGCCATCCTGCTGGTGGTGCTGACAGTCTTCGGATTCGAACCCGACGGCACCCGCTACAACCGCAACGCCCCCGCCGACGACGCCACCGCGTCCGAACCGGCACCGCCCGCCACCACCCGGCCCGACCCGGCCGGTGATTCCGGCCGCGCGAGCGGCGGCGAATCTCCCGCACCCGAGCGCGGCGAGCCCACCCGCGATCCGGAACCCGAGGCCTCTGCCGCCGGTACCCCGCCCGCCCGCACCGGCGAGGACACCGCCGCATGAGGGAGACGAGGACCATGCCCGTCCCCGACGGGCTCGACGGTATGCGGGTGGACGCCGGACTGGCGCGGCTGCTCGGCCTCTCCCGGACTGCGGTGGCCGCACTCGCCGAGGAAGGGTCGGTACAGCTCGACGGTGTCGCCGCCGGGAAATCCGATCGGCTCACCGCGGGTGCGTGGCTCGAAGTGGTGTTCCCCGAACCCCGGCGCGAGCTGACCATCGAGGCCGAGCCCGTGGAAGGCATGAAGATCCTCTACGCCGACGACGATATCGTCGCCGTCGACAAACCGGTCGGCGTGGCCGCGCACGCCGGCGTCGGCTGGAGCGGGCCCACCGTGGTGGGTGGCCTGGCCGCGGCCGGGTACCGCATCTCCACCTCCGGCGCCCACGAACGGCAGGGCATCGTGCACCGGCTCGATGTCGGCACCTCCGGGGTCATGGTGGTCGCGCAGTCCGAACACGCCTATACCGTGCTGAAACGCGCCTTCAAACAACGCACGGTGGACAAGCGCTATCACGCACTGGTGCAGGGCCATCCCGATCCCAGCAGCGGCACCATCGACGCTCCCATCGGCCGCGCGCGCGGCGGCGAGTGGAAATTCGCGGTGACGTCCGACGGCCGCCCGAGTGTCACCCACTACGACACGGTGGAGGCGTTCCAAGCCGCCAGTCTGCTCGACATCCACTTGGAAACCGGCCGCACCCACCAGATCAGAGTGCATTTCTCGGCGATCCGGCACCCCTGCTGCGGGGATCTCACCTATGGTGCGGACCCGCGGCTCGCCGAACGGCTCGGGCTGCAACGCCAATGGCTGCACGCTCGCTCGCTGGGCTTCCAGCATCCGGCCGACGGCCGCTACCTGGAGATCACCAGCGATTACCCGGACGACCTCGCCGGGGCATTACGGATCCTGCGCGAGGCCTGACCCGGGGTGTCCGCAGACCAGGATCCCGGGGCACCGCCGCCCGTACGCGAGCCCGTCCGGCTGCGGGCACTGGGTTTCGGCGTTGCGGCCGTGGTAGGCGTGGCGGTCGTCGTGGCGCTCGGTATCGCGACTCCGCCCGCCCCGGATGGGGTCTCCACCGATCGGCTCGGCCCCGAAACCGGGGAACCGATCGCCGAATACCTCGACCGGGCACGGGATTCGCTGACCGGCACCGACGACGGTGACCGCTGGGCGCTGGTGTCGTTCGCCGACTACAGTGCCGCCACCGCTCTCCCTGACCTGTCGGGCGGTGTGCGGGTGAGCCAGGCGCTGTATCAGGTGCCACTGCCCCGGGTAGCCACCCCGCTCGTAGCGGTCCAGGTTCCCGGCAGTACGGCCGCGTCGACGCGGTCCGGTACGGACGCGGCCTGGCAACTGGCCGACCGCCGCCGCTATACCGCCGACGGCACCCGCGGTGCCCGCGTCCTGGATGTTTCCATCGCCCGGCTGGGCGCCGGCTGCGCCTGCTCGCCCGGGCTGGTCGTCCGTGCGCCGCTGCCCCGGCTACGTGAACTGGCGAGCCGGCCCGGTATCCGCGCGGTCGAGGCCCTCCCGGCCGATGCCGTCGCCGAACGGTTCGCGGTGGCACCCCTGTTACCCGATACCGCAGATCCGGTCGCGCCTCGTCCCGACGACGGCCCCGTCCCGGCGGGCTGATTCAGAATTCCAGGTTCACCACACCGTCGAGGTACCGGCGGCACCGGCCGCTCAACAGCACCCGGTCACCGGCCAATTCGACACCCAGCGTGCCGCCGCGCCGGGACAGCTGCCGCGCGACCAACCGCTGCCGCCCGAGTTCGGCGCTCCACAGGGGCGCGAGCTGCGCATGCGCCGAACCGGTCACCGGGTCTTCCGGTACGCCGACACCGGGTGCGAAGAACCGCGATACGAAGTCCACCTCGTCCCCCGGCGCGGTCACGATCACCCCGCGCGGAAGCGGCGGGAACGCGCTCAGTGCCGGCGCCAGGTCCCGGACCTGCCGCTCGGAATCCAGCACGAGCACCACGTCGGTTCCCGCGAAGGCCCGCACCGGCTCCACGCCGAGCGCGGCCACCAGCGCCGGATCGGGGTCGGCCGGCGATGAGGCGACGGCCGGCAGATCCAGGATGTAGACATCGTCGTCGGTACGGTCCACCCGCAACCAGCCGCTCCGGGTGAAGAACCCGACACGGTCCACGCCGGGCGCGACATCGGTGAGGATCTGCGAAGCGCTGGCCAGTGTCGCGTGGCCGCACATCGCGACCTCGGTCACCGGGGTGAACCAGCGCAGGTGATAGGCGGGCCCGTCCACGGGGGGCGCGCCGGCCTCCGGAGGCAGCCGGGAGGTGTAGAACGCGGTCTCCGCGAGGTTGTTCTCCTCGGCCAGCTGTTGCAGCACGCTGTCGGGTAACCAATCCGGTAACGGCATGACCGCGGCCGGATTCCCGGAGAACGGTGCGTCGGCGAACGCGTCGATCTGGTGCAGCAGAACCTCCATGCCATGAAGGTACTCCAGCTGTGAATAATCGCCCTGCACAAGCCATCTGGTTCATTATGGACACCGATCACGCCCCGCTCAGGCGACGGATCGCCGGTCAGGACGGGGTGTCGCGAGCACCCCCCGCATCGGCGCCACGAGTTCGGCGGGACGGCCCTCGGCCGCAGGAGGCCGCGCGGACCATTTCCCGGCCGGAAACCGTCGGACCCGCGGCCCGAACCGCACACCGACGAACTCGGGGGATATTCGGCGTAGGGCCGAAAAACCGAAGCCCCCGGTGGTCAGGCGCCGGTTCGCGGCGTGCGCCACATCGGCCACAGATCCGGCCCGTCCGGGACGGTGATCGTGCCGGTCACCTCGAATCCGAACCGTTCGTAGTAGCCGATATTCGCCTGCTTACTCGATTCCAGGTAGGCCGGTATGCCCTCGCGGTCGCATTGCTCGAGCCGCCTGTCGATCAGGGCCCGCCCGTATCCGCCGCCGCGTTGTGCGGGGTCGGTGCCGATGGTCGCGAGATACCAGTGCGGTTCCGCCGGGTGGGCGGCGGTCATGAGGTCGACCAGTTGTTTGCCGGCCCGCATCCGGCTGCCGAGCGCCCGCATCATCTGCGGGAGCATCCGTAACTCGGTCCGCGGCGGTGTTTTCCACCCGCCGGGTGGATCCCACAGTGCGGCACCGGCGATCTGTCCCGCCGGGTCCACGGCGATATCCACACCGCCGGAAGGGAAATGCTGATGCCGGGTCTGGGCGTCGAACAATCGCACCAGGCCTTTCGCGCGCCGCCGCGGGTCGGGCAGCATCCACTCCATCACCGGGTCGTCCTGGAAGGCGGCGGCCAGTGTGCGCGCCAACGCAACGATTTCGTCGCGGCGGGCCGGACGGATATCCAACTCGGTCGGCATCTGCAGTGTCCTATCTCTTGTCGAGGAGTTGCCTGCCCCGCGCCGGCCGAACACTTCCGGCCCCGCCCGGAGCCGAGACCGGGCGCCGGCGCTCGGAGATGCTGTGACAGTAACCCGGTGCAGGGACAAGCTGCGGTCCGCAGCGCACGAAGCCGGCGCCGACTCAGGATTCGCCCGGCGCCGCGGGAACCAGTTTGTGCGATTCACCGCGGAGCGTCGCGCTCACCCACCAGGCCACTTCCACCAGGACGATGCCGACGGCGCCGCAGATGAGGGCGGCGGTGGTGAGGCCGATGTTCGACGGATCGAGTGCGAAGAACTCCCGGGTGAACGGCACCGTGAACAGCACCAGGTACGCGACCACCGAGACGACCAGCAGCACGATCTTCCACCAGGTGTACGGCCGGGCGACGATCGCCAGGACCCAGACCGCGATCATGATCAGCGTGATCAGTGCGGTGGTACCCGCCTGCATCTTCTGTTCTTCGCTGGCCTCGGGTCCGGCGTAGGCGATGAGATAGGCGATAAAGGTTGCCGTGCCGATCACCACACCCGACGGGATCGCCAGCCGCATCACCCGGCCGACGAAACCGGACCGGGCGCGTTCGTTGTTCGGCGCCAGCGACAGGATGAATGCGGGGATACCGATGGTGAACCAGGCCGCGATCGTCACATGCCGGGGCAGGAACGGGTAGCCGATCGGCTCGTAACCGAAGATCTGCGAGCCCACCCCCGCCGCGCCCACCAGGAAGGCCAGCAGGACCGAGTACACGGTTTTGGTGAGGAACAGATTCGAGACCCGTTCGATATTGCCGATCACCCGCCGGCCTTCCCCCACCACGTACGGGAGGGTGGCGAATTTGTTGTCCAGCAACACGATCTGGGCGACGGCCCGGGTCGCCGGACTCCCCGCGCCCATGGCGACACCGATATCGGCATCCTTCAGCGCCAGCACATCGTTCACCCCGTCGCCGGTCATCGCCACGGTGTGCCCGCGGGACTGCAAGGCGCCCACCATGGCCCGCTTCTGGTCGGGTCGCACGCGGCCGAAGGTGGTCTTTTCCTCCAACACCCCGGCCAGTTCGTCCCGGTCCTCGGGCAGGGTGCGCGCGTCGACGGCGTGGTCGCCGCCGGGCAGGTCGAGCGAGGCGGCGACGGCGCCGACGGAGACGGCGTTGTCGCCGGAGATGACCTTGATGGAAACGTCCTGGCTCGCGAAATAGTCCAGGGTGTCGCGGGCATCGGGCCGGACCTTCTGCTCCAGCACCACCAGTGCGACGGGAGTGATCGTGCCGGGCGCACCGGAGGCGTCCACGGCCCGGTCTCCGCGGGCGAGCAGCAGCACGCGCAGGCCGGTGGCACCCAGTTCCTCGGCGGCGCGGGCATCGGCCGAACCCGCGTCCAGCAGCACATCGGGCGCTCCGAGCAACCAGTCCCCGTGCTCACCGTAGGAGAAACCGCTCCATTTCTTCGCCGACGAGAACGGCGCCACCGCGGTGTATTTCCAGCCGGGAGCATCCGGCAGCGCCTCCGCGATCGCCTGCACGCTGGCATTCGGCCGCGGATCGTCGGCCGCCATCGCCGCCAGCGCCTGCCGTGCGGCGGCTTCCGCGCCCGCGCTGTCGTCGAGCATGCGGAGTTCGGCCAGTCGCATACCGTTCTCGGTCAATGTGCCGGTCTTGTCCGCGCACACCACATCCACTCGCGCCAGGCCCTCGATCGCGGGCAACTCCTGCACCAGGCATTTACGCTGCCCCAGCCGCACCACTCCGACGGCGAACGCGATCGAGGTCATCAGCACCAAGCCCTCCGGCACCATCGGCACCAGCGCCGCCACCATCCCGGTGACCGCGGGCCGCCAGGATTCCCCGCTGGACACCAGCTGGTTGTAGATGCTCAGCGCGCCGGCCGGGATGAGCAGGTAGGTGATGACCTTGAGGATCGTGTCGATCCCGTTGCGCAGCTCCGAATTCACCAGGGTGAACTTGCTGGCCTCCTCCGCCAGCTTCGCCGCGTAGGCGTCCTTACCGACCTTGGTGGCGCGGTAGGCGCCCGAACCGGACACCACGTAGCTGCCCGAGAGCACCTGTGCGCCCACCTCTTTGGACACATCGTCGGATTCACCGGTGAGCAGTGATTCGTCGACCTCGAGCAGTTCGGCCTCGGCGACCATACCGTCGACCACGATCTGGTCACCCGGACCGAGTTCGATGAGATCGTCGAGCACCACATCCTTGGGCGCGATCTGTTCGGCGCGGCCGTCGCGACGCACGGTAGGCCGGGCCTGGCCCACGATCGCCAGCCGGTCCAGTGTCCGTTTGGCCCGGATCTCCTGGATGATGCCGACCGCGCTGTTGGCCACGATCAGCAGCCCGAACATGCCGTCGATCACCGAACCGGTGGCCATGACCAGGACGAACAGCACGCCCAGAATCGCGTTGATCCGGGTGAACACATTCGCCCGGACGATATCGCGGACCGAACGGCTGGCCCGGTCCGGTACATCGTTGGTGAGCCCGTCCCGGCGCCGCCGGTCCACCTCCGCGGCGGTGAGCCCGGGCGACCCGACAGCCTCCACAGTTGTCGACATGACGGTCAGCGTAACCAGCGCGGCGGCCGGCGGCTCACCAGGCGACGTTGATCGGGCCGGGTGTCCAGGTGCCCGGGTGATCCTCCTGGGTGACCCGCGGACGCGCGGGTACCGCATCCGGATCCCGCGGCAGGAACTGCTGCAGCTGGCCCCAATCGCGGTCCCAGTCGTGGTTCAGGTAGGTCGGCAGGGTGCGGGCGTGCAGCAGCAGTTCGGTCCAGCCGAGCGGGCCGCCACCGTCGTGGTTCTGCCACAGGTTGGTGTCGTGGGCGCCGACCCGGTCCGGCAGGATGCGGTACTTCGGCACCTCGGCGATACCGATGCGGTGGTCGAACGGCCGCTGGCACGGGAACTGCAGCCCGACAGCCCAGTCGAGCAGCACCGGATCGGTCGACCCGACCACGGTGTTCAGGTCCTGGGTCTGCGGTATCCGGGGCGGGGTGAAGGCGAGCCACTGGCGCGGATCGCGGTCCCGGTCGTGGGCGACGATGCGCACGGTGTCGGCGTCGGTGTACGACTCCAGCGGCACCCGCAGGTTACGCCAGGACGGCGCGGGACCGATATCGATCGGATTCACCCGCCGCAGTGCGACCGGTTCGGTGGCCGAGGCGCCGGGGGCGGTGGTCGACCCGAATTCGAGTTCGAACGACTGTCCGTGCGTGACGACCCCGTCGGCGTCGCGCGACCAGATCCGCCCGGCGGCACTCACCGCGAGGATATCGGCACGTTCGGCGACGGGTGGCAGCCGGAACCAGCCGCTGGTCAGTTCCGCCGGACCGTCGGCCTGGAAACTGCCCAGCACGGGCGTCCGGGGGTCGAGTCCGAACGGCAGGGCGGGACCGGCGGTTTCGGTGGCGACTCCGGTGCCACCGCCCGCATCCCCCATCGAATCGGCGATGGCGGCATCGGCGCCCTGTTCGGCGTCGGCACTCAGATCCGCCGCCACACCGGTCGGTGTGAATCCGGTGCCGTCACCGGCCAGGGTGGCGGCCGGGTCACCGGTCAGCGGGGCGAGCATGCCGCGGTTCGGATCGGTTTCCACCAGGACGTGCGGGGCCAGCCCGCACGCGTTCCCGGCGAGCGCTCCGAAGTTCGAACTCGCCAATGAGAACGCCGGATACTGGCTGACCGCGCCCTTGGCGAACGAGGCGACCTCGAAGAGCACGATGAACGCCGCCGCCACCGTGAGCGGCGGAATCTTCGCGAAGCGCCAGCCCCAGCGGGAGATCCGGTGATGTCCGGTATCGGGTGCCCGCACATGCCACCACGCGGCCAGTGCCAGCAGCAGTATCGCGCCCAGCAGGAAGACTTTGTTGAGGGCGATACCGGCGATCGAGGGCTGTTTGTCCCACCACGGAATGCTGAAGGAGGAGACGTACCACCAGCCGTTGGGCCCGGAGAACACCAGCGCCATCAGGAATGCCACCCCGGCCGCGAACAAGGCCCGGTTACGCGGCCCGCGCATGACCCGCGGCCCGACCGCCACCGCGGTGAGCACCGCGACCGCACCCGCCAGCCCGGCGAAAACCCCGAGATGGTGGGTCCATTTGGTCGGCGTCGTCATCATGAGCACCATGGCGCCGATGGTGACTCCGAGGATCCGGCGCGAGGGCCCCACCGCGGCGGTCGGGATCCGGCCGCCCTTGTGCAGCAGGGTCAGCAGGCAGACCACCAGACCGGCGACCATCACGAAGATCCCGAACCGGCGGGCCAGCGAACCGTCCACCGTGCCCATGAACAGGTACTGATAACGGAGGTATTCGTCGAACCACAGCACATTCGGCCCGGCCAGTTCGTGCACCCGGCGCATTTCCTCCATGGCGCTGAAGGTCTGGTCGGCGAAGGCGACGACCAGCACCAGCACACCCGCGGCAGCGAGCGGGAGCAGCTGCGCGAGCCAACCGACCCGCGGGGCACGCGCCGAAACGATCTTGAACAGCGGGCGTAGCCCCGCGAGCAGCGCGGCGAGACAGATGAGCCCGTGCGGACCCGCCGTACAGCTGAACGCCGCGATCAGAACGGCGACCGCGAACGGCAGCAGCCGGCGGGTCGCGATCCCGCGCTCCACCGAACACCAGGTCAGCAGCACCCCGAGCGCGACCAGCGGCTCCGGCCGCAGACCGTTGTTGTACGGCAACCAGACCGCGAGGAAGACCAGCGCACCGGTCCACGGCACAAACCGGTTGCGGTGCAGGGCGGCCCCGAACCGGGGCACCACCTCCCGGCTGATCACCAACCAGGCCACGACCCCGGCCAGCAAGGTCGGCAGCCGCACCCACGGACTGGCGGTACTCACGTCCGCCATCAGCCCGATGAGGTCGTAGTACGGGGTGCCGATCGGATTCTCCGGAACGCCGAAGTACCGGAAATAGTTCGCCATGTACCCCGCGGCCTGCGAGGCGCGGCCCATCCCGAACTGGTAACCGTCGTCGGATGTGGTGGCACCGATGAAATGCCAGAGCACCAGCGTGCCGAGCACCACGAAATCCACCGGCCGGAAGGTCCACCAGCGGGCGGGCAGGAAGCGGCGGGCGCGGCGGCCGTCGAGATCGTCCAGCCGATGCAGTGCCACCAGCGAGATCACGGTCGCCAGTACGGCCGCCCAGATCGCGATCCGTTTCACCAGGGTCGGGGTGGAGCTGTACCGGCTGTCCACCTCTGCGGTGACGGTGGCACCGGCCGGGTCGGCGAGATCGCTGAACACGCCCACCATCTGCGGCCGGTAATCGCCACCCAGCACCACGGGTTCGTGGCCGGTGAGAGTGGCCACGGATTCGGTCATCCCCGCGCCCACGGTGAGCTCACACCCGGGCGCCAGTTCGGCCACCGGCACGCTGAACAGCGACTGGTTGCGCAGCACCACGTCGAGGACGGCCCCGGATTCGGGTGTGGGCGGGCGAACCCGGGCCAGGAACCCGTACCGCTCGAGATCGGGGGCGCCGTCCGGCGCGGTGGCGGTGAGCACACCGCCGGCGGGCAACTGCTGGATCGCCGCACAGGGCACGGTCGCCTCGAAGCTCAACGGCGCATAAGCGACCAGCGGCGCTTCGATCGATGCGGCGGAATCGGCCTGCGGCCAGGACAGTGTCGCGGCGTCCACCCGTACCGGCAGGAACGGGACCGCTACCGCGAGCAGCGCCCCGATCAGTGCCGACACCAGGGCCACCGGCCGTGCCCAGCCGCCCCTCATTCGGGGTCGCGGACTATCGGAGATCTCTGCCGGCTCGGGCGCCGCCACCACCATCGTGTCAGCCACGGAGCGCCATCCTAACGGTCTCGTTCACGGCAGGCTCATCCACAGATGCCCGCGATACGCGCACCGGCGGCGGTGTACACCGGCGCACGGCCGGGACCAGCGAGTCCGCTGCCGGTCGGCCGCCGCGAGGGTCTGCGCAGCACTCTCCCCGGTCGAACGTGCGGTACCGGGAACGGTCCACCGGAAAACAGAATCGGCCGGTCCGCACAGCACGAACCGGCCGATTGTGGTGCCGCTGTCTCAGGCCACGCAGGCAGGCGACTGGATCTGCGCGTTGGCGAGCATGGTGCAGGTCCACTGCTGCTGGACCTTCCACACCCCGTCCTCGGCCACGAACGGGACATCCGCCACACTGGTCTGGCCGTTCAGGGTGAGATTGGCCTTGGCCTGGATCTCGGTACCGAAATCCTGTACCTCGGTGACCTCGATGGTCGCACCCGACTGGGAGTAGAACTGGCTCAGCTTCGACGGCAGCTCCGGATCCGCTTCGGCGCCCTGCACCATCTGCAGCTTTTCCTCGTTCGGAACGTTCGGGTCGAGCGCGCGCTGGAGCTGGGTGTTCAGATCGGCCGGGGTCGGGACGGGCGGCGTATCGGACTCCGCCTCCGTGGTCTCGGCCGCGGCCGTGGTGCTCGTCGCCGCTGCCGTGTCCGAGTCGGAATCATCGCTACCACACGCCGTCAGGGTCAGCGCGGCCACGGCGGCCAGGCCGGCGATCGCGATACGTCCGGTTTTGCGAAGCTTCAACTGCTCGTCCTTTGCGTTCGGGGGTTCGGTGTCGTGCGCTGCGGCAGCCCCACCGGACCGGCGACGCTGCCCGGCACCAACCTACCCGGCGGGGTTCAGGACAGGCTGCCGAGCGGGTCCGCAGGGCGCAACTCGGTGTTGTCGGCAGCGAAAGTACGCGCGATCCCGGGCCCTGTCGAGCGGGACTCGAACCGCACGGTGACCCGCCCGTGGCCCGATCCCTGAACCCATCCGAACCCGAACTCTGGATGCACGACGTCCGATCCGGCTCGCCAGTCCACGACCCCACCAGCGGTTACGCCCGAATCCGCCGCCGCGCCGACGGTTTCGGTGGCACCGGCGCGCGCCGCGCCGACCGGCCCGGCCGAGGCACCGGAAGACGGCTTGCCCACGGTAGATCTCACCGAATCCACAGAGCTCTCTTGCTCTGGTGCCACAAACTCGGGCGCGGCCACCTGCTGCTCTTCACCGACCGCCGGGCGTACAACCGATGGCACCGCGGTGAAACCCCGCCCAACCGGTCCACTCGTATCCCCGTCCGGTGACCCGCTCGCGAGATCGCGCGGCGGCGCGGCCGTGTCGCCGTGGCCGTCGCCATCCGCACCGGAGCCCGTGGGATCCGGTCCCAACCGGTCCAATTCGGGAAACAGGGATTCCTGCCGGATCATCGACAAACCCGCGTACCCGACCCCCACCAGCCGCACGGGCCCCAGTTCTTGCGGGTCCACCGCCGCCCGCTGGGCCGCGGCGGTGAGCGTGGCCAGATCCTCGGTCGCGTAGGGCAGGGTGGTGGACCGCGTGGTGATGCTCATATCGGCGCGTTTGAGTTTCAGCACCACGGTGCGCGCGGCCCGCCCGTCGCGCACCAGCCGCCGGTATGCGGCCGCGGCCATCTCGGTGATCGCCGGCCGCAGCCGTTCCAGCGTGACGATATCTGTCTCGTAAGTGGTTTCGGCACTGATCTGTTTCGCCTCTGCGCGCTCGGCGACCGGCCGATCATCGATACCGCGGGCCAGCCGGTGCAGCGCGGCGCCGATACTTCCGCCCAGGATCGATACGGCCTCCACCTCGGGCAGGGCCGCGAACGCCCCGACCGTTTCGATCCCCAGGGACCGCAACCGGCTCTCCGCCACCGGCCCGATCCCCCAGAGTTTGCGCACCGGCAACCCGGCCAGCAGCTCCTGCTGCTCCCCGGGCGCGATCACCCTTATCCCATCCGGTTTGGCCATCCCGGAAGCAATCTTGGCGAGCTGTTTGCCCGTACCCGCACCCACCGAAGCCACCAGCCCGGTACTTTCCCGTACCGCCGCCCGTAGCTCCGCGCAGAAATCCACCACCGCGGACACACTCGCACCCGCCAGTTCCGCGGGTTCACCGAACGCCTCGTCGAACGACAGCGTTTCCAGCACCGGAATCCGCGCCCGCAAGGTATCGAACACCCGCCCGCTCAGCACGCCGTACAACGCCCCGCGCGGCGGCACCACCACCGCCGTCACCCCGACCAGCCGCCGCGCCTGATGCATGGGCATGGCCGACCGCGCCCCGAACACCCGCGCTTCGTAACTGGCCCCCGCCACCACCCCGCGCGCCCCGGTCCCCCCGACCAGCACCGGCCGGCCCCGCAATGTCGGCCGGGTGAGCTGCTCACAGGAGGCGAAGAACGCATCCATATCGATGTGCAGCACCCAGCGCCGCGCCATTTCCCGGGCGAACGCGTGCCGAGCTGCTCCGGAATCCGGTTCGGAGCGGTCGCCACTCACCACCGGGCAGTCCGCCGCACCTGGTTCCGCATCACTCGCACCGCTGGTCACGACCCTGTTGGTACATACCGCGCAATCTACGCGCGCGCACCGACAGCCGGCTGGGCACCGGTCGGCGAACGCTGCACATCGCGCCGTGCCCCGGCGAACGAACGAAGAATCGGAACGGCGCCGGGTCGGCGCCGGTCGGTCACCACTCGACGGTTCGCGGGCTCGGGACGCGACACAGCACCGTGGTCACGAAGCCTGCCGCACCGGGCAAGCGGCTGCGAGCTCATGCCGGCACTGTTCGTCTGCGCACTTCCGGTGAGCGGGCTCCCCCCGGCATCTGTTGTCCGTCCGGGGGACGCGGCAGCCACGCCGCCGTTGGAGGGCGCGAGACAGGCCCTAACCGAACCCGTGGAGCAATCCCGGCCTCGGTGCCGCCGCCGGCACCCGCCCGAACCGGCCCGGCCGAACCTTCGAACTTCTTCGTCGGACGCTTGTCTCCGGGCGCGGCCGATCCGATCCCGGCCGGTTGCCGGATACCTTTCGAACTCGGTGTCACGCCGCCGGTGGAGCACTCGGGTGATCGGGCTGCGCCACACACCGCTGGACCCTTGCGCACCCGACCGGCCGGCCCTGGACGCGGGTAGCTGCCCGGGGCGCACCCATATCGGGCGAACATCACCGTACTTCGCCGAATTCGGCCCCACGGACGGGCACCGCAGGTCCGTGCCGGGTCGGCGCGGCGCCTGCTCTGCCGGCTCCCCGCCGTGCCTGCCGATTCGGCCCGGCGTCGCCGAGGGCGCGTCCGGCAAGGTCACGCGGCGTGTTCCCCAGCGGAAACGCGCAACCTTGGGGCCGCAACCCACGCGCATCCCGGGAGAGCCATAAACTCGGCCCATGATGATCCGCAAGGCTGTCATTCCCGCTGCCGGTATCGGCTCCCGGCTGCTGCCGCTGACGAAGGCTATCCCCAAGGAGATGCTGCCGGTCGGCGACAAGCCGGTGATCGAACATACGGTGCGCGAGCTGGTGGCTTCCGGTATCACCGATATCACCATCGTGGTGAGTGGCGGAAAATCGCTGATCCAGGATCATTTCCGGCCCAACCCGGCGCTGGTCGCCCAGTTGCGCGCCGACGGTAAGACCGCCTACGCCGACGCTGTGGAAGAGGTCGGGGAACTGTCCCGGCTCGGGCATATCACCTACCTGGACCAGCACGGCCCGTACGGTAACGGCACCCCGGTCCTGAACGCGGCCCGCGCCGCCGGTGACGAGCCGATGCTGGTGCTGTGGCCCGACGATGTGTTCGTGGCCGAGGTCCCACGGGCGCAGCAGCTCATTCGCGCCTACGAGGCCACGGGATGTCCCGTGCTGGCGTTGATGCCGATGAACCCGAACGAATCCCAGCGCTACGGCGTCCCGGTGGTGCGTGAGGATCTGGACGACGGGCTGTTGCGGATCTCCGGTCTGGTGGAGAAGCCCAAACCGGCCGACGCGCCGTCGGCCTATGCCGCGATCGGCGGCTATGTCGTCACGCCCGGCATCATCGACGAGCTGCGCACCCAGACCGAGAACTGGTACACCCATCGCACCGGTGAGGTGTACCTGACCGATTCGATCAACGCCTACGCCGCCAACCACGCGGTGTACGGGCAGGTCATCCAGGGCCGCTGGTACGACACCGGCAATCCCGGCGACTACCTCGTCGCGCAGTTCGCCTCCGCGCTGGCCCATCCCGATTACGGCCCGCTGCTGCGGCGCCAGGTGGAGTGAGCGGGTCCGGTCTCAGAACCGCCGGATACTGTGCACGTAGAAGTGTTCGAGCGGAGTGAGCCCCACCGGGACACCGGCGCCGTAGGCATTGAGAACCTGCCCGGATCCGGCGTAGATACCGACATGGGACGCATCGCGGTTGATGATCACCACGTCACCGGGGGCCAGCGCGTAGGGCGGTACCGCCGCGCCGACCTCCGCCTGTTCCCAGGTGGTGCGCGGTAGCGCCACCCCGACCTGGCGGAATGCCCACTGCACCAGCGCCGAGCAGTCCCAGGTATCCGGTCCGGTGGCACCCCACTCGTACATCTTCCCGGTCTGCGTGCCGGCGGCCGCGAGGGCGCCGAGGCCGGCGAGGGTCGATACCGGGAGCCCGGCCGATCCACTGGCACTCAGGGAACTCGAGCCGGAGGCCGACCCGCTCGCGCTGCCGGAGGGTTGTGCCCAACCCGGTGCGGCCGCCGTCGCGGTGACGGCCGTGGTGAGAAGTAAGCCGGCGATACCTCGCCGCAGTGCGATTCCGATCACGTGCCCACCCTTCTGCCGGTCGATGCACGAGACACCGTGCGGCGTCCCGGTTTTCTCGCGGCATCCGCCGAGCGGGTGGCTACCGCGGACCATTGGAGCTACGCCGGAGCGAATCAGCTCCGGCGCAACTCCACTCAGGTAGAACCGAACGAAATGATCACCGTTCCCGCTGCTCCCGACGGAACGGTCGCAGCGGTATCGCGATGATTGTGCCCGGCAGAAGGGCAATCACCAAGCACCCCGGCAAACTTCTAGCATGTGATCTAAATCACAAAAATGTTTATTGCGTTTGCGTCAGGATGTCATTCAGGGTCTTCAGGACCGCGTCTTTCGTCGCCGACGGCGACTCCACGTAGACCCCCACCTGCCAGACCGGTTCACCGCCCGCCTCGGCGGCGACGTACCGGCTGAGATCGATGGTGTACTTGCCCTTGTCATTCGTGGGCGTCTCGACATACGAGGTGTTGGGGTCGAACTGCTTCGCCGCGCCTTCCTTGTCGAACCAGTCGGTGTCGAACTGGGTCCGGGTCGCGGCATCGCAGGTGACCGGGCATTTGCGCAGTATCAGATTCACTCGCTGACCTGCCGAGGAATTCCCCTCGTCGACACATCCCCACGCCTGGGCGTCCGGGATGGTGTCGATCGAGCCCTTCAGGCAGCCCCATGAGCCCGGTGTCCGGAACGCGAAGGGCCAATCCTTGAAGGCCATGGTGTAGGTGTCCTCACCATCACCGAAAGTGGGACCTGACAGTACGACCGGAGACAGACCCTCCTTCAAGGCCGGCGCGCCTTCCGCCGGTGGGGCCGCACTCGTGGTCGTCGTGGTGGCCGAAGTCGTTGTCGTACCGGTCGTTTCCGTGGTGGTGCCAGTCGCCGCGGCGGTGTTCTCCTCCGATCCCCCCGACCGTAGGATCACCATTCCGGCCACACCGGCCAGCACCAGAACCACCACCACGGCCAATACCGCGATCAGGGTGGCATTGTTGTTCCGCGGCGGGCCTCCCTGCCCACCGGAGCCGAGCGGCGGCACCTCCCATGCGCCCGACTGCGGAACAGGTTGCGGGACCTGCCCCGCGGTCTGCCCCCACTGCACCCCCGGCTGACCGCCCTGGGATCGATAACCCTGTTGCCACTGCCCCGAGGGGGAGTCCTTCTGTTGTTGCCCTTCGGGTGCGTGCTGCCACCACTCGTCGGGATTGTCCGAAGCCATAGGTGCATACCCTAGTGCGCCACTTCATCTCGGTCATGGCCATAACCTCGCGGGCACCGACGGCTCCGGCACACGGGGCGTCGATGTTCGGCAGCCAGGGCGGTGATCTCCGGATGACCCGGCTCCGGCTTGTCCTGATCCGGTGCGGCCGGGTGGACCGGCGGTGTGCGGTGGTGTTGTCGCACACCGCCGATCACCGGGAACAGTCCCGGATCCGGCGCGGGCCGGCCTAGCGGCTCGCCTTCGCGATCCGGGCCCGTGACCCCCCGGTGAGCTCGGCGCCGTCCGAGCCGACCGGGCCGAACTCCAGCTCTACAGCGAGAATCTCACCGGCGATGAGATCCCGATGGGTTCGCGCCCATTCCTGCCGGTCCGCCGGTACCTCGAGCGTCGCGGTGATCCGGTCGGAGACGTCCAAGCCCAGGGATTTCCGGGTTTCCTGCAGGTCGCGGATGATATCGCGAGCCCAGCCCTCGGCTTCCAGTTCCTCGGTGACCACCGAATCGAGCACCACCAGGCCGGCATTACCGGGCAGTGCCGCAGTGGATTCCGGTTCGGCGGCCACGAGCCGCTGCGTGTATTCCTCGGGCAGCAACTCGATTCCGGCCGCGGTGACCACACCGCCGGCGCTTTCCGTCCATTCGCCGGCCTTGACCGCCTTGATCACCTGCTGCACCTCACGACCCAGCCGCGGGCCCGCGGCTCGGGCGTTGACGGCCAGTTCGAATCGGCCGTGCGCGGCGACATCGGTGGTCAGATCGACCTTCTTGACGTTCACCTCGTCGGCGATGATATCGGCGTAGGGCGCCAGCCGATCGGCATCGGCGGCGGCGATGGTCACCTCCGCCAGCGGCAACCGGACCCGCAGCTGCTGCGCCTTGCGCAGGCTCAGCACGGTCGAGCACACGGTGCGCGCCTCATCCATCGCCGCGACCAGTTCCGGGTCGGCGGGTAGCGTTCCGGCGGCCGGCCAATCGGCCAGATGTACCGAACGACCGCCGGTGAGACCGCGCCAGATCACCTCGGTCACCAACGGCAGCAGCGGTGCCGCCAGCCGCGTCGCGACCTCCAGCACAGTGTGCAGGGTATCGACCGCGTCCCGGTCCTCGGCCCAGAAGCGCGAACGCGAACGGCGCACATACCAGTTGGTGAGCGCGTCGGCGAAGGTACGCAACTCCTCACAGGCACCGGCGATATCGAATTCCGTCAGCGCCGCGGTCATCACGTCCCGGGTCTGTGCCAGCTTGGCCAGGATGTAGCGGTCCAGCACATTCGCCGAATCGGTACGCCAGGTCCCGGTTTCGGGGGCGTACAGCTGCAGGAAGGTCCAGGCGTTCCACAGCGGCCGCAGCGCATGACCCGCGCCCTCCCGGATACCGCGTTCGGTGACGATGAGGTTTCCACCGCGCAGTACCGGCGAACTCATCAGGAACCACCGCATGGCATCGGAGCCGTCGCGCTCGAACACCTCGTTGACGTCCGGGTAGTTGCCCTTGGACTTGCTCATCTTCAGGCCGTCTTCACCCAGCACGATGCCGTGCGCGACCACGTTGGAGAACGCGGGGCTGTCGAACAGCGCGGTGGCCAGCACATGCAGGGTGTAGAACCAGCCGCGGGTCTGCCCGTTGTACTCGACGATGAAATCGCCCGGGAAATGTGAGTCGAACCAGTCCTTGTTCTCGAACGGGTAGTGCACCTGGGCGAAGGGCATGGAACCCGATTCGAACCAGCAGTCCAGCACCTCCGGCACCCGGCGCATGGTGGAGCGCCCCGTCGGATCGTCGGGGTTCGGCCGGGTCAGCTCGTCGATCATCGGCCGGTGCAGATCCGTGGGCCGGACCCCGAAATCGCGTTCCAGTTCGTCGAGCGAACCGTAGACGTCGACTCGGGGATACGCGGGATCGTCGGAGATCCACACCGGGATCGGGCTGCCCCAGTAGCGGTTACGACTGATGTTCCAGTCCCGGGCGCCTTCGAGCCACTTGCCGAACTGACCGTCGCGGATATGTTCGGGCACCCAGTTGACCTGCTTGTTCAGCTCCACCATCCGATCGCGGAACTCGGTCACCGCCACGAACCAGGACGGCACCGCCATGTAGATCAGCGGCTGCCCCGACCGCCAGCTGTGCGGATACGAGTGCTCGATGGTCTCGTGCCGCAGCAGTTTCCCGGCGGCCTTGAGGTCCTTGATGATCACCGGGTTCGCGTCGAAGACCATCAGCCCCTCGTACGGGGGCACCATCGAGGTGAACTTGCCACCCGGGTCGAGCGGCTGCACCAGTTCGATCCCGTTGGCGCGGCACACCTCCATATCCTCTTCACCGAACGCGGGCGCCAGGTGCACCAGGCCGGTGCCGGAGTCGGTGGCGACATAGTCGGCCGAGAGCACCCGGTGCGCCCGGGGATGGCCGGCGAAGAAGTCGAACGGCGGCCGATACCCGAGGCCCACCAGCGCGGCGCCGTCGTACTCGCCGAGTACTGCCGGTTCCTCACCGAGTTCACGGGCATAGTGGCCGAGCCGTTCGGCAGCCAGCAGGTACCGCTTACCGTCGACACCACGGACCTGCACGTAGCGCACATCCGGATGCACCGCGATCGCCAGGTTGGACGGCAGGGTCCACGGGGTGGTGGTCCAGATCAACGCCGCCGCGCCGTCGAGGTCGGCCAGCGGATGCTCGGCCGGTACCCGCAGCACCATATCCACGGTGACCGCCGGATCCTGGCGCATCTTGTAGGCGTCGTCGAGCCGGGTCTCCTGGTTGGACAGCGGCGTCTGCTCGTACCAGCTGTAGGGCAGCACCCGGAAGCCCTGGTAGACGAGGCCCTTCTCGTACAACGATTTGAATGCCCACATCACCGACTCCATGAAGTCGAGATCGAGGGTTTTGTAATCGTTGTCGAAGTCCACCCAGCGGGCCTGTCGGGTCACATAGTCGCGCCATTCTCCGGTATAGCGGAGTACCGAACTCTTGCACGCCGCATTGAATTCCGCGAGACCCATCGAGTCGATCTGTGATTTGTCCGTGATACCGAGCTGCTTCTCCGCTTCTATTTCCGCGGGCAGTCCGTGGCAGTCCCAGCCGAATCGCCGATCGACCCGTTTCCCGAGCATGGTCTGAAAACGTGGGATGACATCTTTGACGTATCCGGTCAGCAAATGACCGTAATGCGGCAGACCGTTGGCAAACGGCGGGCCATCGTAGAAGACGAACTCGCCGGCGCCGGCCGGGCCGGTCTCGTCCGGCCCGGGGGCGCGGTTGTCTATGCTGGCGCGGAACGTTCCGTCGGCGGCCCATGCGTCCAGGACGGCCCGTTCCAACTCGGGGAAGGTCACGCCCGACCCGCCGCCGAGATCGACGCGCGGATATGCACTGCTGCTGGAATTCTCGTCCGCCATCGCGGATTCACATCTCCTCGTGCCCGGCGCCGCAGCGCTCTCGTATCCGGCACGGGGACGACGACCGGCGCATTCGGTGCTCCGGTACCGCGGTACCACCCCGCTTGCCCACCTGCCCGGCAGGGCGGGCGGACCACTTCGTTTCCAGCTGTGACGGGCTGACCCCGTTCGGTTCTACTGAGCGGGTACGGCAGCACGGAGCCGCTTCACCTCGCCGTTCTTCCGAAAGCTCCCCGGTGATGGCCGGATCGTCGCCTGTCAGGTTTGATTCTAACCGTGACGGTCAACTACTTATAAGGCCCGCCCCGCCGCACACCACGGAAGGACAGTTCGGTTCTCGTTCGTAGCAGTCCTCGTCAGCGTTTCGCGTGGTGGTCCCGCGGCGGCAATTCTTCCTCGGGTGCGCGCATCGACAGCGCGCTCACCAGCAACACCACAGCACCGAGTCCGCACACCACGATGCAACCCCACGCCCAGACGACCGACCCGGTGGTCAGCGACAGGATCAGCAGCACCAGGCCGATCGCGGCGAGCGCCAGTGTCAAGACAAGCATGTTGACCCCCAGGACAGCAGGCCGGGTGCCCGTTCGCGCCCAGCGGTATCGAGCGCTTACTCGCCCTGGCCGAACGAGGCGGGAGCAAGCTGGTTGGCCCCGGTGTCGAAGGCGTCACCCTCGTCCACCGGTACGGCCGAGCCACGGTTCTCCAGCTCTTCGAGCTGCGATTCCAGATACGATTTCAAGCGCACCCGATACTCGCGTTCGAAGGTTTTCAGGGTCTGGATCCGGCTCTCGAGGACATTGCGCTGCTGGGTGATGGTGCCCATGATCTCGGTATGCTTGCGCTCGGCATCGGCCTGCAGCGCGTCCGCCTTCTCCTTGGCCTGCCGCAGCTGGCTGTCGGACCGGGTCTGCGCATCGGAGAGCATGGCATCGGATTTGTGCCGGGCGTCGGCGACCATCTCTTCGGACCGGGCCCGCGCGTCGTTGACCAGCCGCTCACTGTTGGCGCGCGCGTTGGCCAGCAAATTCTCGGCTTCGGTTTTCGCATCGCTGGTCAGCCGGTCGGCCATCTCCTGCGCCAGGCTCAGCACCTTCGCGGCCTGCATATTGGCGTCGGCGCCGGCATCGGCCGCGGGGGGCGCGGCCGGAACCGCCGGGATGGGGACCGACGGCGGCGCCTGGACCGGCGGTTTCACCGGCTCCGGCGGCGGCGCCTGCTGCACCGGTTTCCCGAGCCCGGCACCGGCCGGACCGCGGCTGCTCTTGGCGTCGGCCAGTTCCGCATCGAGTTCGGCAACCCGCTGGCGAAGATCCGCGTTCTCCTCGATCAGCCGGGAAAGTTCCTGCTCGACCAGATCCAGGAAGGCATCGACTTCGTCCTCGTTGTAGCCGCGTTTCCCGATAGGCGGTTTGCTGAACGCGACGTTGTGCACATCGGCTGGGGTCAGCGGCATGGAAGGATCCCTTCGCGCGTTGTCAGATCTAGCGGCTCTGGCAAGTCTTCTCGGACCATTCTGTCACACCGGAGCTACCGACCCGCCGAGGCCGCTGACGACAGACATCAGGATGAACACCAGGAACAGCAGGACCATAATCGACAAATCCAGTCGAATTCCGCCCAGCGAGACCGGTGGTATCAGCCGTCGCAGCAGCTTCACGGGGGGATCGGTGATCGTGAAGATCACCTCGAGTATCACGACGATCACCCCGGTGGGACGCCAGTCGCGGGCGAAACTACGGATGAACTCGACGATCACCCGGCTGATCAGCAACAGCCAGAAGATGAACAGTACGAAGTACAGCACCGCGAACAAGGCCACGGTCTCACTCTGCCGCAAAATCGGCGCGGTGCAAAATGCCCGCGCCGACTTCGGTCTCGTCCGCCTCACGCCCGCTGCGGGCGCGAGGGCCGCTATTTCTGGTTGTAGAAACCGGTTTCGGCGATCCGGCGCCGTTCCTCGGCCGATACGTCGACATCGGCCGGAGAGAGCAGGAACACCTTGGTGGCGACCTTGTCGAACGAGCCGCGCAGGGCGAACGCCAACCCGGCGGCGAAGTCGACCAGGCGTTTGGCGTCGGCGTTGCTGAGGTCGACCAGGTCCATGATCACCGGGTTGCCCTCCCGGAACCGTTCGCCGATGATCGCCGCTTCGCTGTAGTCACGCGGACGCAGCGTGGTGATCTTGGACAAGGGACCTCCGTCCTCGAAGATCGCGGGACGGCGGGCGGCGGCCGGCTCGGGACGGACCCGTTCGGCCAGCCGTCGCTCCTCGGCATCGGGATCGACTGCCAGCGCTCCCCTGGTCGCGCCACGCAGGGAGGCACCGCCGCCCGGACGATACCGGCCGGAAGCGGCGGCGTCGATCCGGGTGGGGCGACGAGGACCCTCGTAATCGTCGGCGTAGGCGTCGCCCGGGTAGTCGTCCCGCCGGGGCGGCGGGTAGCTGGGCTGATACGAGGACTTGTACGGCGCCTCGCGGTAGTCGGGACCGTCGTAACGGTCCTCGGCGTACCGGTCGTAGTCCGGACGGTCGTCGTAGTCGCGGGGAGCGCGGTCGGGGTAGTCACGGGGGGGGCGGGGGGGGCCCGCCGCCCCCCCCCCCCCCCCCGGGGGGGGGGGGGGGGGGGGGGGGGGGGGGGTGGGAGGGCGGGGGCCCCGCCGACGGAGCGGGGGGGGGGGGGTGGGGGGGGGGAGAAGCGCCCCCCC
>NZ_JARWOV010000272.1 GCF_029868855.1 Nocardia carnea
CCCCCCCGTCCACAACCCTATCCCCCACACCCCCGCCCCCCGCCCCCCCGCCCGCCCCCCCCCCCGGGCCCCGCCCCCCCACCCCCCCCCCCTCCCCCCCCCCCACCCCCCGGGGGGGGGGGGCGCCCGAGGCAAGGGTGCCGCCGATCATCGTCACGATGGTGACGGTGACGAAAGTGGTGCCACCACCGAACGCCTGCACACTCGCCCACAGCGCCAGCGCCTGACCCAGGGTCAGGGCCGCGCAGCCGAGAACGATGACCGCGCAGCGTTTCGGGTCGCGGGCCAGCCGGGCCAGCTCTCCGACCACCTCCTGCAGCTGCGGTAACACCGAAGTGTTCAGCCAGCGGCGTAGTTTCGGCACGAACATGAACGTGCCGATGATGCCGACCCCCACCCCGCCGATCAGGTACAGCACGGTGGGTGACGGCACGAAATGCGAGAGGTTCGCCGAGGTTCCGGCTGCCACACTGAACAGCACCAGCAACCCGATATGGGTCGACACCTGTACGGCCTGCTGTAACGCGACCGCCGCGGTGGCCCGGACCGCCCCGACACCGCCCTGCTGCAGGAATCGCACACTCAGCGCCAGACCGCCCACCCGGGCCGGCGTGGTGGTGGCCGCGAAAGTGTTCGCGATCTGCATGAGCACCAGCGGCCAGTACTTCACCACACCCGAGGCACAGGCCCACAGCGCGGCCGCTGTGCCCAAATAGGTCAGTGAGGACAGCGCCAGACCGGCCAGCGCCCACCACCAGTTGGCCTCACGGAGCTGAGTGAAGAAGGTGGGTACCGCACTGATGAACGGATAGGCGACGTAGACCAGGCCGATCAGCAGCACCAGCTGGAGCAGACTCTTGCGGTTGAAGCGGGTGATCTGCTCGGCCTCGATCCGGTCCTGGCCGGTTTGCGTCCGTACTTCCTCGCGGGCCGCCGTCACCACCGATTTCCACTCGGGAATGGAGGCGCGGATACCGCGCGGCATGGCGAATTTGGTGAGCCGCCGGGAGGCGGTGAGCACGACTTCTTCACCGAGGGCCTCGATCGCCGACCGGACCGCGGCCGCCGGGCCGAATACCGCGGTCATCGAGACCAGCAGCTGGGCGATATCGGATTGGAGCTGGGCATCGGAGGCGCACAATTCGGCCGCCGTGAAGCCGCCGAAGACTGCGCCGTGCTCGCCCACCCGGATCTCCGCGGGGCGCAGTTCGCCGTGCGCGATCCCGCGTTCCCGCAGGACCGTGAGCGTCCGCCAGGCCGCGTCCAGTGCGCCGGTATCGGACGGATCCTGTTCGATCGAGCGGCCGGCGGGCAGGGTGTGAGCGTAGAGCATCCAGCCACGGGGCAACGCCGCCACCGCCACCGGCCGGTGCGCGGCCACCCCCAGTTCGTCCAGTGCGATCGCCATCAAGGCCCGGTGCTCCACGGCGCGATGCATGGACCCGTGCAGGGGCGCGGTCTCGCTGGAGCGGAAGGTGAGCCGGCGCCACAGCTGGCGCACCGCGCTGAGCGTGCGCTGATTCTTTCCGTACAGCTCGACCACCAGCGCGCGCTCGCGCTCGTCGATCGTCGCCGACAGCATGAGCGCGCCGGGACCGGCCGGACGGACAACGGTGAGCCGGTTGACGGTATACCCGCGGCGGGCCAGCTGGCGCACCGCCGCTTCCAGCGGAACCTCCAGCGCCGGTGTCCCGACCAGCAGCACGATCACCGCACCCACCAGCCAGCCGACGGCCAGGCCGAACATGGCGCGTGCCGGAACGACGGTGCTGACCACCAGATGCATCGGCGCGAAAGCCAGGATCAGCGCCCACAACCAGCGTCGAGGTCGTACCGGTAGCCACGGACTGGACACCGTGAGCACCGCGGCGAGCATGGCTATCCAGCGGGGATCGTCGAGGAACTGCTGGAGAAAGGTTTTGTCGGCCAGATTCTCCGGCACCTGCAGATGCCACTGCGGAGCCGATAGACCGTTCGGCGTGATGGACAGCAGCAGCCCCGCCACCAGACCGGCGGTGGCGTACCCGGTGAGCAGTTTCCACTGCCCACCCCATGCGAGTTCCACCAGGATCGCGAAGGGCAGGATAAGGATGGCGATCCCGTACAGCAGGTAGACCAGGTTCGACTGGTCCGGGTTCAGGAATCCGACGATATTGGAAACGGAACGTTCCAGCGCCAGCCATTCGGGACGGGTGATCAGCGATCCGGCGATGACCACGGCCACTCCGGCGATCGCAAAGACGACACGCAGAATATCGCTGGTCCGCCTGGTGAGCGGTTGTAGCAGGCTGCCCGTTACCGGGATCTCCCGCCCATCGACTCGCATGTCGTATCGGTACTTTCGGATCGAGGTGAAGCCGGTCGGCCGCCCGCACACACCAGATCGTGAGTATGCAGGAGGCCGAGCCGGACGATACACACCAACACGCTGCCAGAATCTGTGGGTGAACAATGATCTACGCATCTGTTTCGTAGGGGATTCCCTCGTCGCCGGAGTGGGGGACCCCGGGGCGCTGGGCTGGAGCGGACGGCTGACTGTCGACGCCCACGCCGCCGGTATCGCGCCCACCGCCTACAACCTGGGTATCCGCAGGCAGACCTCGACCGATATCGCCGGTCGCTGGCAGGCGGAATGCCGGCAGCGGCTGCCGCGAGAGGCGCACGGGCGGGTGGTGTTCTCGTTCGGGGTCAACGACACCACGCTGATCGAAGGCCGGACCAGAGTGGACGCCGGCACTTCGGTGACGAATCTGCGCGAGATGCTCGCCGGCGCGCACGCCGAATCGTGGCCCGTCCTCATGGTGGGCCCGCCACCGGTGGACGATGCGGGACACAACCGCCGGACCGCCGAACTCGACGAACGCTTCGGGCGGGTCTGCGCCGAGCACGGGGTCCCTTATGTCAGCAGCTGCCACCGGCTGGCGGTCGATGCGATCTGGATGGAGCAGGTACGGGCCGGTGACGGGGCGCACCCGGGGGCGGGCGGTTATGCCGCGTTCGCGGAACTGCTGCTGCCGGCCTGGCGGGAATGGATTGGGTACTGACCCCAGGGTCCCGGCCGGCCGGTTCGCGGGATAGGCTTCCGCCCCGGAAAACGTCCCAGACGGTGCGGTTTCGTCCCCGTCCACCGCACCTCAGCTCGCGGGGGCACCCGAGAGGAAACCGCGCCGCACCGGGGCGAAGACATCCCCGAGTTCCGGAACCGATCGCACCAGCTCGGCACCGTAATCACATTCGCATTCCAGCTGGCTCAACGTCCCGACCATGGTGAGTGAGGCACGCGCGAACGGCGTGCAATCCGGCGGCAGGGTCAGCTCCCGCATCACATTGGTCAGGCGCAGACTCGTGGTGCGCAGTACCTGTTTACGCAGCCAGGACGTGGTCAGCCGGAAACGCTCGTGGCGCACCGGCTCACCACACGCCGACAGCGCGGCTTCCAGCGCGACCGCGTCGAACTCGCGACCCGGTAGCGCGAATCCGTGCGTACGCACCGCTGATTCCAGCGCTGCCGGCCCGCCGTTGAAAATCGCGTCGCACATCTGCACGGCCAAATCGGTGAATCCCGGATGCGGCCAAGGCGCGCAGGCCCCGAAATCGGCCACCCCCAGCCGGCCGTCGGGCAGCAGCCACAGATTGCCCGGATGCGGATCGCAGTACAGCAACCCGTGTCGTTCCCAGCCGGTGAGGACGAACCGCATCATCAGCTCGCCGACCCGGTCGCGCTGCTCCCGGGTTCCCGAACCGATGATCCGCGTCGCCGGCGTACCCCGCACCCACTCCGAAATGAGCACATCGCCCCGCTGTTCCAGTACTTGCGGAACATAGAACTCGGCACTGTCACGGTGAACGGCCGCGAAGGTCCGCTGATTCTCCGCCTCGCCCGCGTAGTCGAGTTCCACGCGCACGCTCTCGCACAGCGCCTCGGTCACCGATTTCACGTCCGCACCCGGCAACAGCACCGACGCCAGGATCGAAACCCGCCGCAACTGCACCAGATCCGATTCCACCGCGGCCCGGGCGCCCGGATACATCACCTTCACCGCGACCTCGCGCCCGTCGTGCCACACCCCGCGGTGCACCTGACCGATCGAGGCAGCCGCGGCCCGGCGATCGTCGAACTCCCGGAACAGATCGCGCCATTGCGGACCGAAGGTATCGGCCATCACTCCGTGCACGGTCGCCGGCAGCATCACCGGTGCCGAATCCTGCAGCCGGGCCAGCGCCGCCTGGTACGGCGCCGCGATATCGCGTGGCAGCGCGAGCTGATAGATCGCCAGCAACTGCCCGAGTTTGGCGGCGCAGCCCTTCAGTTCTCCCAGCACCGCGAACATATGCTCGGCGGTGCGGTTCTGGATATCCCGGTTCACCTCCCGCGCGGGCCGCCCGCGCGCCCGGCGGCCCGCCCCCGCCGCCTGCCGGCCCGCGTAGGCGACCGGCAGCGCCATGAGCTTGGCGCTGCGCAGTGCCGGGCGGACCGGAGGCGCACCGGAATCGCGTCGACTGCTCATATGCTGTGTCCTCCAGGTATCGGCGAGGGCCCGGCGTGATGACGCTGCGCTGCCTCCTCGTGGCGACGGCTGCGCTGCCTCCTCCGGGCCTGACTCACTCATACCGCTGTCCCCGAACCGAATCGCTTGTTCTCCTGTGCAGTCTGGCACATTTGTGCATAGACTGTCTGGGACGTAATAACTGCCGAGAGAGGTGTATCCATGGGGTCCCGCACGGTGGTCGCCGACGTCGCCGACGAACTGGCCCGGCGGGTCGCCGCAGGGGAATATCAGCCGGGTGAGCTGATGCCCTCGGTTCGCCAGGTCGCCGACGAATTCGAAATGAACCGGGCCACCGCGCAGCTCACGCTCGGCCGGTTGGAATCCTACGGCTTCGTGGAAGCCCGGCGCGGTAAGGGTTTCACCATCCGCGAGGTGCGTTCGGCCGGCGGGCTGGACGTGTACCGCCATCTCTTCCGCTTCTCCATTCCGATGCCCGACGTCGCGATCGAGATGTTCCGGGATATCGTCGAGGTCGAGCGCGGGATCGTCATGGACGCTCTGCTCGCCTACACCGGTGCGGCGCCGGGCGGCCCCATCGCCGCCGGCTTCGATCTCGCGGAACTCAAGGCAGAAGTCGATGCGCTCGAAACCCTCGCCCGCACCGAGGTACCCGACCACCGGCGCATCCTGGCCATCGAAATCGGTATCGTGCGACGGTTGCTCGTCACCCTCGAATCGAGCCTGCAGCGCGCCATCCTGAACTCGATCGGCGATATGGTCCTCGAGGTTCCAGAAGCCGTCGAGGCATACTTCGCCGGCGCGGCCGACCTGCACGTGCTGGTCTGGCGGGCGCTGATCGCGGTATGGGAATCGGAATCCGGTCCCTCACCCGCACAACTGGCACTGTTCGAAGACCTTTTCGGGATCTACCACCACAAGGTGATCAACCGCTTCGAGGAACTTCTCGGCGGAGCCCAGGGACAGCCGGAGATCCACGCCGTCACGGCCTGAGCAAGCCGCCGGAACACCGGAGTCTTCCTGTGGCCGGCAGCGATGAACGGGTACACAGCGGCGTTGTTCGATTTGGTTCGTGAAGCCGCTGTGTTTCTGTGTGCCACGATCTCGCCGAATTCGGGGGCACGTTAGGGGTGGGGGGCCCCCCCCCCCCCCAACGGGGGTGTAACCCCCGGGGGGTTGGTTGTTTAGGGGGTAGGAGGGGGGGTGGGTAAACAGGGTGTTGAGCTGCGCTACCGGGCG
>NZ_JARWOV010000273.1 GCF_029868855.1 Nocardia carnea
CCGCGCGGCTGGCCCCCGTGCTGGGCGAGGAGAAGGCCCGCGCCTACATCGACAATCTGACCAACGACGGTGCCGCGGTCGGCACCCCGGAACAGATCGTGGAGAAACTGTCCGCCGTCCGCTGTTCGCGCTGCTCCATGCCCCCTCCGGGGGGCTCTGCTGGCCCCCCCCCCCGTCGACACAGCAATTAAGCTGAGCGCGTGGCAATAACCGTGTTGATCGCCGACGATCAGGCCATGGTCCGGCAGGGGTTCGGGGCGTTACTGGCCGCGCAACCCGATATCAGTGTCATCGGTGACGCGCCGGACGGGAAAGTGGCGGTCGCCGAGGCGGCGCGGTTACGACCCGATGTGGTGCTGATGGATGTCCGGATGCCGGAGATGAACGGCCTGGACGCGGCTCGCTCCATCCTGTCCGCGGGTTTCGATCCGCCGGTGCGGGTGCTCATGCTGACGACCTTCGATATCGACGACTACGTCTACGAGGCGCTCGGTCTGGGCGCCAGCGGGTTTCTGCTCAAAGATGCTCCGGCCGAGGAGCTGGTGCGCGCGGTGCGGGTGGTCGCGGCGGGGGAGGCGCTGCTCGCGCCGACCGTGACCCGGCGGTTGATCGCCGAGGTGACGATGCGGCGGGCCGCGCGCCGCACGCCGTCGCCGGCGCTGGCGGCGCTCACACCGCGGGAACGCGAGATTCTGGAGTTGGTCGCCCGGGGGATGTCCAACACCGAAATCGCCGAAGCTCTGTTCATCGCCGAGCAGACGGTGAAAACCCATGTGTCGAAGGTCTTCACCAAATTGGATCTGCGTGATCGCGCGCAGGCGGTGGTGCTGGCCTATGAATCGGGTTTGGTCACCCCCGGCTGAACGGATCGACAGGGTTTCCATGGACTGCGCGAATTACCGTTGTCACGACGGAACCGGCGGCGTGTGCCCGGTAGGCTCACGAGTCTGTCAGTCACCCGAAGGGGGTCGTGTTGCTCAACAGCGGTGACGTGTTCGCCGGGTTCACCATCGAGCGGCAACTCGGTGAAGGCGGAATGGGTGCCGTGTATCTGGCCCGGCATCCCCGGCTCGGGAAACAGACCGCGCTCAAACTGCTCAAACCGGAATTGTTCGCCGATGCCGCGATCCGCACCCGTTTCGAGCGGGAGGCGGATCTGGCCGCCGCACTGGACCATCCGAGCATCGTCACGGTGTACGACCGCGGTATGGAGGGCGAACACCTGTGGATGTGCATGCAGTACATCGACGGTGCCGACGCGGGCACCGTGAATTCCCTGACGCTACCTCCGGACAAAGCGGTGCAGATCATCGCCGGTGTCGCCGACGCGCTCGATTACGCACACGGAATGGGTGTTCTGCACCGCGATGTGAAACCGTCCAATATCCTGCTCGCCCGCGCCAATACCGGGCAGGGTGAGCGGGTTTTCCTGACCGATTTCGGGCTGGCGCGGTTACGTGCGGAAACGGTCCGGTTGACGCAGACCGGAATGTTCACCGCGACCCTCGCGTTCGCTTCCCCGGAACAGATGACCGGCGGCGATATGGACGGTAGGTCGGACCAGTATTCGCTGGCCTGCACGCTGTACTGGCTGCTCACCGGAATGGCGCCGTTCGATTCCCCGAATCCCGCCGATATCATCCACGGGAATCTGCAGCTGGCGCCGCCGCCGCTGGCGGTCAAACGGCGTGGCCTGCCGCCCGGTCTGGATCCGGTGCTGGCCAAGGCGATGGCCAAACATCCCGGGCACCGCTACCGCACGTGTGCCGAGTTCGCCGCGGCCGCGGAACATGCGTTGACCGCCGGCCCGCCGGCGACGGAAACCACCGGTCCCGGGCCCGGTTTCGCTGCACCATCCGCGGGATACCCGCCCGCACAACCTGTTCCGCCGGCCGCCGGGGCGCCGGGATATCCGGCCGACAGCCGATACGCGGGCAGTGCGCCGGTGGTGCCGCCGCAGCCGAGCACACAGCGGGGACCGTCGGTGGAGCAGACCGGTGGTGCGGGTGCTCTCGCCCGCGCAGCCACCACCCAGGGGCCGGTCGACCGGACCGGCGCGCAACCCACCGTCGCGATCAACCGGCCCGCACCGCCCGCCGGCTCGCCGGGTTCGGTGGTGGAGCAGACCGGTGGATTCGGCGCCGTATCGCCGAGTGTGGAGCACACCGGCGCGAACCCGAAGGTGCCGGCGGGTGTCGAACACACCGGCGGAATACCGGTGGTCACGGGAGCCCGGCCCGAGCCCGGGGGCGCGCCGGCCGGTTACGCGGGTGAGTCCGTGGAAAACACCGGTGCGACGGCGACCATGCGACACGGCGGCTACCTGCCCGGTCCACCGGGCTACTCCGTGCCGCCCCCCGGCTATGCCGCGCCCGGAAATACCGCACCGCCGGTGCGACGCAGCCGGGCGCCGTGGATCGCCGTGGCGATTCTCGTTCCGCTCATCGTCGCGGCCCTGATCGCGGCGGTGGTGGTGGTGTTGCTGGGCGCCGACGATGCGGGCTCGGACAGCGCACCGGCGGCGGCGCAGACTTCCACCCTGGAGCGGGAGCCCAGCAGTACGGCCGGCCCCGGTGCCACCGGACCCGGCGATTCGCCCGGCGGTGAGCCAGGCGACCGTACCCGCCGCCTGTTCCCGACACTGCTTCCGCAGGGGTCCGAACTCGACGGCTTCGGCTTCCAGAATGCTCGGTGCAGCCGGTTCGGTCCCGGCGATCAGATCCCACTGCTACCGGATGTGCCGGTCTTCGACGAGGTCCTGGAAACCCGACCGTGGGACGCGATCTGGGATTGCCGGCAGATCCAGCTGCAACCCACCCGAATGGACTACACGATCATCAGCTATCCGGACGCCGAAGCCGCCCGGGAGGTGATCGCCGGACTGCCCGCGCACGATACGTCGTCGGGCACCAAATCCGGCGAACCGTATACCGCGCATATCTGGGAGGATGCCGGCGCGCGTGGCCAGTTCAACGTGAACATGCTGGTCTCTTTCGGCACCGGCGGTGATTCGCCGCGCAGCAACTCTCTGCTGTTCGTCCGTAAATGGGGTCCGACCGCCCGCCAGGATGTGCACCGCTGGTGGGCAGACGCGCCGCTGTGATCGGCACTGCGGCCCGGTCGATGGGCACAGGCTCGTTCCGTTGTTACGCGCCCACGGTGTGCGCGGTGGTGCGCTCGTCCGATCCGATGCGCCCGTCGCCGAGGGTGACCACCCGGTCGCAGTAGTCCACCGCGCCACGGTCGTGGGTCACCATCACCACCGAATTACCCGATCCGGCGACCTCGGCCAGCAGTTCGAGGATCGAGGCGCCGGTTTTCGAATCCAGATTGCCGGTGGGTTCGTCGGCCAGGATGAGCGGTGGATCCATGATCAGAGCCCGGGCCACCGCGACCCGCTGCATCTGCCCGCCGGACAGTTCGGCGGGCCGGTGCTCGGCGCGCGCACCGAGCCCGACCCGGTCGAGCAGTTCCAGGGCCCGCGGTTTGGCTTTACGCAGGGATTTGCCGTCCAGCAGTTTCGGCACCGCGACGTTCTCCCACGCCGACAGGGTGGGCAGCAGATTGAAGAACTGGAATACGAACCCCACGCGATGGCGCCGGAATTCCGACTGCTGCTCCTCGCTCAACGCCCCGATTTCGGCGCCCTGGAACCGGATCGAGCCGGAATCGGGCCGGTCCAGCGCGCCGAGCATATGCAGCAGCGTGCTCTTCCCGGACCCGGACGGACCGATCACGGAGGTGAACTCGCCCGCCTCCAGACGCAGGCCGATCCCGTCGAGCGCCCGCACCGGCTGATCGCCGATGCGGTACTCCTTCACGACGTCGGTCAACTCCAGCATGGCCGGCTGCGTCATCGCCACCCCGTCTTCCACAGCTGTCGGTACGGCCGGGACCGGTTCACGCGACCAGCACCCGCGACGCCGTCCGGGCATCCAGTACCGCGCGCAGTACCGGTTGTTCGGCCGCCAGTTCGAGGTACGCCTCGTCCACGGTCCGGCCCTGGGCCGCACCCAGTTCCAGCTTGGCGTCCAGATGAATGTTCCACCGATAGCGCAGCGCCGCAAGTACTCCCTGCGGACCGCCGAACAACCGGTCGAGGTGGGGGATATCGTCGAACAGGTCGGCGCGGGCCGGGTCGCCGGCCGCGCGGTCGAGTACGGTGCGCAGGATTTCGGTGCGCAGGTGCTGCTCTGTCCAGGACATGATCCGTGCCCTTTCGGTCGGGGCCTGGGGTGCGCCGCCCGATCCGGTGCGGCGTCGGTGCGTTCCACGCTACGGATCCGGCTCCTGTCTTTCGTCGTGCGGCGGGCGTGAATCGATCTCCTACCGGGGGCGGAGACGGGCCCCGGCCCCAGGTGGATGTCTCACGGGTCCCGGGCTGATTACCCTGGACGTGTGCCTGAGAGCCACCGCACAACCGGTTCCGAAGCGGGTGGTCACCCGCGGCGCACAGACGAGGGCATCGGCGCCGGACCGGACCGTACCCAGGCGGCGGGCGGTTGGAACGCAATCGACCGCCCCGGAGAAGTCACCTCGCGGGTCTCGGCCGGGAGAGCCGGTGCCGGCCGCGATGATGCAGATTTCGGCCCCGACCGGGTCGAAGGTGCCACGGCGGGGTGGGACGGGACCGCTGATGCAAGTGGAGAGGCTGTGTCGCGCGGTGACGGGAAGACTGTCGGCGGCCGCCATGAAGGTACAACGTCCGATGGGGTGGGCAGTGGTGTTGCCGCGGCCGTAACGGGCGGTGCAACCGCGGTCGTCTTCCGTGGTGCGGAGGCGGCGGCGGGTAGCGGCGATATCGCCGGCAGCGGTGGTGAGGCTGTGGAGCGTGGCGGTGTGGCAGGCGCTCGCAGCTCGATGGCCGCTCGGGCCGGCCGGGTGTGGCGCCGGTTCACGGACTGGTGGCCGAGCGGGCGGTTGCGGCTGGGCTGGCACCCCCTCGGAGACCTCCCGTTCGACTACCCGCCGAAGGTGGTGCTGTTCGCCGATCTGGCGCTGCTCGTCCTGGGTCTCGTCGCCTGCCTGCAGCGGCACGAGTACTTCCCGACCGTGCTGCCGCTGCTCGCGGTGGTACTGCTGTTCCTATCGGTACCGGCCTATGTGCTGTTCGGGATCGTGCCCCGGCCACTGGCGCTGGGGGTGGCGACGATGGTCGCGGCCGCGCTGTTCTTCGCCCAACCGGTGGAATCCGATTTCGCGCCGTTCGTGCTGATGGTGGTGGCCGCCGAGATCGCGGCGATCGCGCCGAAACGGATGAGTATTCCGCTGGCCATGCTGGCGACCGTCGAGCTGATCGCCTTCGCCGCACTGAGTCAGGTGCTGTGGGGAAACGACTACCTGCGCACCGGCGTCCCCATGTACGCGCTCGGAATCCTGCTCGGCTGGCTCGTCGGCGTGATGCTGCAATACCAGCGGCTGTATCTGTACCAGGAACGGGAGAACCAGAATGTGCGGGCCGCGCAGGCGGCGGCCGCCGAACGCAACCGCATCGCCCGCGAAGTACACGATGTCATCGCCCACTCGCTCACCGTCACCCTGCTACACGTCACCGCCGCCCGGCACGCGCTCACCACCGACAGCGATGTGGAAGAGGCGGTGGACGCGCTCGCCGACGCCGAACGGCTGGGCCGGCAGGCCATGGCCGATATCCGGCGCACGGTGGGACTGCTGGATTCCGGTCCGGCCACGGCGGGCCCGGAACCGGGCGCCGACGATATCGCCGCCCTGATCGACGACTTCGCCAACGCCGGCCTGACCGTGCGCCGCCGGTTCACCGGCGATCTGGACCGGATCTCCGCGGCGGTGGGTCTCGCGCTCTATCGCATCTGCCAGGAATCACTGGCCAATATCGCCAAACACGCACCCGGCGCGGCTGTCGAATTCGCGCTGGAGGTCGGCGCGCGGTCGGCGGTCGTGCGAGTGCGCAATCCGCTTCCGCCGGGCACACCGGTTGCGCGGATCGGGCACGGCACCGGTGTTACCGGGATGCGGCAGCGGGCGGAAGGTCTCGGCGGCCGGATCCAGATCGGACCGGAGGCCGGCGCGTGGATCGTGCGGGCCGAATTCCCACTACACGACCGCCCGCAGCGGGGCGGCGATCCGGCTCCCGAAACCCGCGAAGAACATTGTGCACTGATGAAATCGATCGGCGTACCCCAACTTCGTAGACCGGGGCTGCCCGGATGACCGCGGGCGTCCCGGCACCGGTCGCGGCCTCGGGCAACGGCAGTGCCCACCGGGCGATCCGGGGCACCGCCGTTTCGTCCGGCGAGAATGTGCCCATGGGCGACCGGGTGAGCAACGGCCGAACCCGCCCCGATGCGGGCCGGTCGAGTTGTGTGCCGAACCGGCTCGGCCGGTGCCGGCCGCCTGATCACGGGAGGACATATGACCAGCGCCGATAACGATCCCGGAGCCCTCGAGGTTCTCATCGTCGACGACCAGGAACTCGTGCGCGGCGGGCTGCGTCGGATCCTGCGCCGCCGCGACGGGTTCCGGATCAGCGAATGTGCCGACGGCGACGAGGTGCTCGCCGCGGTCGCGGCACACAGCCCCGATATCGTGCTCATGGATCTGCGGATGAAACGGCTGGGCGGTATCGAGGCGACCCGGTTGCTGCGGGCCCGCGGCGACGAACCACCGGTGCTCGTGCTGACCACCTTCGACGACGACCAGCTGCTGTCCGGGGCATTGCGCGCCGGTGCCGCCGGGTTCCTGCTCAAGGATTCCCCCGCCGAGGACCTGATTCGGGCCGTCCGCACCGTCGCCGCGGGCGGAGCCTGGCTCGATCCCGCCGTCACCGGACGCGTCCTGTCGACCTACCGCACCTCCGCGGTCGCGCCGGTCGCGCCGCCCGCCGGTGGCGAGCTGACCGGGCGCGAATACGAGGTCCTGGCCCTGATCGGCCGCGGCCGGGCGAACAGTGAGATAGCCCACGCGCTGGGAATCTCGGAGGTCACCGTGAAATCCCATGTCGGTCATATCTTCGGCAAACTGGGACTGCGGGACCGCGCCGCGGCCATCGTGTACGCGTTTGACCACGGTGTGGTTTCCCCGGGACAATCCAAGGTTTGACGGGCAGCCCGGCGTGACTACGCGACCGGGTGGATACGGCGCCCGCGACGTGGAGAGGATGGACGGGTGCAGGCGCCAGGTTCCGAAGTCGGCGGGCGGTTCGGTCCTTACGAGCTGCGTTCCCTGCTGGGTAGCGGCGGGATGGGTGAGGTCTACGAGGCCTACGACACGGTCAAGGATCGGGTGGTCGCGCTCAAACTGCTCTCCGGCGATCTGGTCGGCGACCCGGAGTACCAGACCCGGTTCCGTCGTGAATCGCAGGCCGCGGCCCGGCTCGCCGAACCGCATATCATCCCCATCCACGACTGGGGCGTGATCGAGGGCCGCCTGTTCATCGATATGCGGCTGGTGGCCGGCACCGATCTGCGGACCGTGCTGCAGTCCGGTGGCCCGCTGAGCCCGCAGCGCGCGGTCACCGTGATCGAGCAGATCGCTGCCGCCCTGGATGCCGCGCACACCGACGGTCTGGTGCACCGCGATGTGAAACCGGCGAACATCCTGGTCACCGACGCCGATTTCGCGTACCTCGCCGATTTCGGGATAGCGCACCACGCGGGCGATTCCGCCGTGACACAGGCGGGAGTCGCGATCGGCTCGTACACCTATATGGCGCCCGAACGGTTCGAGCGCGTACCGGTGACCTCCCGGGCCGATATCTATTCGCTGGCATGCGTTCTGCACGAATGCCTCACCGGTGCGCAACCGTTCGACGCGCCGAGTATCGGCATGCTGATCCGTGCGCACCTGGCCGAAACGCCGCCACGGGCAAGTCTTCAGCGAACCGGGTTACCGGCCGCATTCGACGATGTGATCGCATGTGGTATGGCCAAGGATCCGCACGAGCGTTTCGCTACGGCAGGAGAACTCGCTGTCGCAGCCCGTACCGCGCTGAACTCCCCGGCACGTCCGCCGCAACCCCTCGCGGCGCCCGCACCGGGTACTGGCGAATTCCCCGCAACCACCGCGCCTTCCGCGGAGAGCTCGCCGCCGACCGGCGGTATACCCACCCTGGTGGTCCGGATTCCGAACCGCGACGAGGACGGTGCCCCCGACCAGACCACAACTCTGCCCGCGATCATCCCCGGCGACCCGACCTCGGTGCGCCCGACCGAATTCGAGTTCACCCCGCTCACCGCGGAGGAACCGGCCGAGCCCGAAGCTCCGGCCGCCGGTATCCGCCCGTTCCCCGACGCCCACCTGTACCAGAACGAGCAGTTGCATCCGGCCGCCGATCCGGCGGCCCGTCCGGATTCGGCGCCGGGGCGCCCGGCGGGGGGAGAGGGGGCCCGCGGACACCACCCCCCCCCCCCCCCCCCCCCCCGCCCAAAAAAGGGAAACCCCCCGGATGAACCAAATAAACAAACCCCAAAACCAGCCCCCCCCAAAAACCCCAAAGGCGGGCCCAAAGCGGGGGGGGGGGGGGTTACCGG
>NZ_JARWOV010000274.1 GCF_029868855.1 Nocardia carnea
AGGTCGATTCGGTGGTGCCGTTGCGCGCGGCGATCACCGAGGTGAGCCGGCGGTAGCCGAGGAACTGACCGGCGTGTAATTCACGTTCGGCACAACAGCTCCGGCTAAACCGGCCGACGCCGCTGCGTAGGGCCTTATCACGCCCTCCGCAGCGGAAGCGGCCGGCGAAGCGGCAGTACTGGATCGGCCGCGATAGCGGATCGGCCCGTGCCGGAACATGCCGAGCCGAGTGTGTCGATCCGGTGCGGCCGACCGCGGTCGATGTCCCGAGGGCCAGGAGGTCCGGCATTCCGGCTCCGGCCGACTGCTCACCGCCGCACCGCGTGCCGGCCGTCGCGGCGGCTGCGTCGGCATATCGCCCCTCGCGAAGGCCGCGATGAAGGACCACAAGCGGTACCGCGGGGGAGGTGGCTGTTCAGCGCCGCCGGATCAGGCCTTCCTGCATGGTGGTCGCGCACAGTCGCCCGGATCGGTCGAGGATTTCGCCGTGAGCGAGTCCGCGGCCGCCGCCGGCCCAGCGGCCGTACTGATCGTGCAGGAACCAGTCGTCGGCCCGCAGGGGTGCGTGGAACCAAATGGAGTGGTTGACGGTCGCCACCTGGAGATCACGGTCCCGTAATTCCTCGCCGTGCGGGCCGGTGGCCGCCGAGAGCAGGAGCAGATCGCTCAGATACATCAAGCAGGCCGCCTGTTCGAGCTGTGCGCCGGGCAGCGGTGCCCGCGTCCGCAACCACACTCGCTGCCGGGCCGGGGACGCCTCGCCGCGCATGGCTTGTGCCCGGGCCGGTGGTTCCGGGAACCGGGCGTCGACGCCGAGTGCGTCGAGGAAGGTGGAGGTCCACTTCACCGCGTCGGGATATCCGGCGAAAGCCGTGGCGATATCGGGTAACTCCTCGGGCTCCGGGGCGTCGAGCGCCGCGATCTGATGTTCGAGACCTTCTTCCGTGCGGTGGAAGGAGGCGAGCATCGTGAAGATGACCCGATCGTTCTGGAGCGCCTCGACCCGCCGGGTGGAGAACGAACCGCCGTCGCGCACCGGTTCGACCACGAATTCGGTGGGTACGGTGGTGTCGCCGGGTAGCAGGAAGTAGGTCTGCGCGGAATGGATCGGCCGGTCCGCGGGTGCGGTACGTCCCGCGGCCAGCACCGCCTGACCCGCGACTTCACCGCCGTAGCTGCGCCGGGAGGGGCCGTCGTGGGTTCGTCCCAGGAACCGGTACTCGCCCAGGCGTTCGAGCGTGAGGCGATCGGCCACCGATTCCGCGGGTCGCACGGCTTCCAGGCTCATGGCCACCTCCAATGGCGATATGCGGCCATGAGCCGCGTGTTCGAGCGGGCGTGGTAGCGCCGTGACTCTCGTCCGGCGCGTATAGCCGGCGCCGGGCGCCGCAACCTACGCCGGGAAATATTATGGTTCGCGGTGTTCCTCCGGTGCGCAGTGCCCCGGGCGACCCGCCGCGGACGGCCGTGACTTCCGCGGCGAGTTCACCGATTCACTTGGGGGCGAACCGCATACCGGCATCCAGGCGCAGGCACTGGCCGTTCAACATGGCGTTGTCCACGATGGCGCAGGCCAGTTTCGCGTATTCGTCCGGCCGGCCCATCCGCTTCGGGAAGGCGTTGCCCGCGACGAGCGGGGTGACCATTTCCTCCGGCACACCGGCCAGGATGCCGGTATCGAACAGCGACGGCGCGATGGCCAGCACTCGTACTCCGACCGAGCCCAGATCGCGGGCCATGGTCAGCGCCATACCGGCGATGCCGGCCTTGGCGGCGGTATAGGCGACCTGCCCGATCTGGCCCTCGAAGGCCGCGATGGAGGCGGTGTTGACGATGACGCCGCGTTCCCCGTCGGCGTTCGGTTCGCCCTGGCTCATATGCCAGGCCTGCAAACGGTTGAGGTTGAAAGTGGAGATGAGGTTCAAGTTGATGATCTGCTGGAACGATTCCAGATCGTGCGGCCCGGTTTTGGACAGTGTGCGCTTGGCGATCCCGCCGCCGGCGGTGTTGACCGCGATATCGAGCCCGCCGAGCTGTTGCACCGCTTCGGCGAGGACGGATTCCACACCGGCGTGATCGGTGACATCGGCCTCGAAGAAGGAACCACCGAGGTCGGCGGCGACCTTGCTGCCCGCACTGGCGGTGCGGTCGACGACGACGACCTTCGCTCCGCGTGCGGCGAGCAATTCGGCGCTGGCCCGGCCCATTCCGGAGGCGCCTCCGACGACGACTGCACGTGCTCCCTGAATCTCCATATTTCCTGTCCTTCTCGGTGTACGGCACAGGCCATCGATCGCCGATGGGGCCCGGTTACGTTATATCCGCCCGAGGAGCCCGTCCCCAATTGTTTCGCAGAAGTTTCGGTGAAACCGTTGGTCAACCGCTCAGCCGACGGGCGCGGGGTCGAGCGGATACCTCTCGGCTACGCGGGCCCGGTCGCCGTAGTGGAAACAGGTCACCAGATCGTCCGCGACCTGGATCAACAGGTCGCGCCCCTCCACCGCGCCCACCCATTCGACGGGTAGCGCCGACAGCCCGTGCACGGCTCCGAGGAGGTTGCCGGCCACGGCGCCGGTCGAATCGGAATCGCCGGAATGGTTCACCGCCGCCAGCAGTGCGCCTCGCACATCACCGGTGTGCTGCGCGGACACGGCGCAGTAAACCGCCACCGCGAGGCATTCTTCGGCGATCCAGCCCTGGCCGGCCTGTTCGACACCGCCGGCGGACGCCGGATCCGAATCGGCCAGCGAGACCGCGAGCTCGAGCGCGCCGATCGTTTCCTCCGCATCGGTGATCGTGCGCAGCCGCGCCACCACCTCCCGCACCGCCGTGCGCAGTTCCACGCCCCGGACCGAGTGATCGATGAGTGCCGCGAAGGCGCCGGCGGCCAGATAGCCGGTCGGGTGGCCGTGGGTGAGCTGGCCACAACGGGCTGCGAGATCGAATGCGGCGACCGGACCCGAACCGGTCAACCCGAACGGCGCCGAGCGCATCACCGTCCCGCAGCCCTTGGAATGCGAATTCACCGGTCCTTCGACGCCGAGCGGCCGCGGAGCCAGCAACTCGGCGGATTGCCGCCGCAGTCCGGTCATACAGGCGTTGCCCGGTGCCCGGACGGCATAGAGGAACCGCTGCGCCGCCATCCACCCGTCGGGGTCGGGAGCGGGCCCCGGCGACTGCTGGGTCTGCAGCCAGCGCAGATAGGCGCGGCGTAGCGCGGGAACGGGGTCGCTACCGGGTGCGCAACGCAGCAGTCCCTCGGCGGTGAACAGCGTCATCTGTGTGTCGTCGGTGATCCCGGCCGGCTCGTCCGGCACCGGCCCGGGCAGGAATCCGGTGACCCCCGATTCGCCGTACCGGCGCAGGATCTCGGTCCGGGACAGGAACTCGATCGGCCATCCGAGAGCATCCCCGACCGCACCTCCCACCAAGGCTCCACGGACTTTGTCGACGAGTATCTCGTAGTCACGCACGATCGCCGATCATTCCAGTCCCGCCATTGCAGGCCAACAGGTTCCAGTGCGGTGGTGCAGCGCGCGGCGCGGCCGCATGGTGCCGGAAGCGTGCTGCGGCGTGCTCGCTACGCCGTGGCCTGCAGGTGATGTGCGGACATCCCCACGTCGGCCGGACCCGAGCCGACGAGCAGCTTCTGGAACGCCGCCTGCTCCCGCAGTCCGCGTTCCTCGGCACGCTGCCGGGCGGCCGGACTCACCCGGGTGGCCGCACTGCGCGCGAGGTTGACCGGTACCCGCAACAGGGGATACCACGGCGGCATATACGGCCACAGGCCGAGTTTGCGCATGGCGCGCGGCCCCAGGTACATGCTGGAGATCGACAGGTGCTGAGCCCGCGCGATCCGGCCGCGCAACCACGGCAGGTTCGGGTAGTGCCAGGTGAGCGGGTCGTTGGCCATCGGCAGGGCGAGCTGCCGGGTGGTCTCGTCGGGATTGGTGATGGCTGTCATCGTGTGGTACAGAATCCGGACGCTGTCGCGGAATCCGGTCGGCAGCCATTCCTCCGCGACTCCCATCAACCGGCCCACGTAGCGCGCGAGATGAGCCGCGGCCTCCCGGTCGTCGCGGGAGGGCACGATCCCCATCACCAGACCGCCGACGAACGGCGCGATGAGCGCGCCCACCAGTGTCGCGGCCATATCCGTCTGGTTGATCGGCACACCCCAGGCGCGCTGATCCCAGTCGGGCATGGCGCTCACGTGCCGCCGGACCAGCGAATGAACGAACCGTACATGCAGGGTCGAGCGGTAGCCCGGTTCGAATCTGCCCATGCCGTTCTGGACGTCGAGTGCCCACTGCATCGTCTCGGCGAACCGCTGGGCGGGGCCTTTTTCGAGTGCGCCGGTGCGCAGCAGGGTTTTGTTGAATCCGGACGCCAGATAGCCGCCGAGGAAGGAGACATCGCGCGCCAGATACAGCCCGTCGTAGCCGCCGCGCCGCAGCACCTGTTCGCCGCGGCGCAGCATCTGTTCGTCCAGCCAGTCCGGCGGGGTTTCGACGGCGGTGAAGAACTCGCGCAGCGGCTGCGGTGCGTCGGCGACCGAATCGATTCCGCCGGCCACAGCCTGTTCGAACAGTGGCCGGGTGGTGTTCATCCCGCTGCCGATCATCCAGTCGACCAAGGCGTCCATCGGTTCGTCGCCGATCAGCAACGATTCGCCCATGGCCGCCCAGCGCCGGGCGTCCGGTGCGCCGATGCCCATCAGCATGGCGAACGGTTTCAACCCCGGGACGGCGACCGGCCCGGCGGGGTGTCGGGTGGGGATTTCGGCACCCGTGTCTTCAGAACCCATGAAACGAATGTATTGAGTGCGTTACATTGTGTCAATGATGGGGTCTATGGTGAGACGGAGCGCGGCATGAACGATTCCCGCCGATACGTCGTGATCGGGGGCGGGCTGGCCGGGCTCGCCACCGCGGTATGGCTGGCCGAGGCCGGGAAACAGGTGACGCTGCTCGAACGCCGCGCGCGGCTCGGCGGGCGCACCCAAGCGCTGCAGGTTCCCGAGACCGGTGACCTCTCCGACAACGGTCAGCATGTGGTGGCCAGCGGTTATCGCAGCCTGTTCCGTTACCTGGAGAGCGTCGGCACCCGCGACCACGTGGAATTTCCGGGGGGCGGCACATTGCGCTGGCCGGGCGGCCGCGCGGTCCGGTTGCGCACCTCGGGTCCGGGAGTCGTGCGCACTCTGCTGGGCGCCCACCCCGACGCCGGGCCGCTGGATCGGCTGCGGGCATTGCGGGCCACCGTCCGGCTCGGCCGGCAGGCCCTGTTCCAGCCGGCGGACCTGGCCGATATCACCACCGAGCAATGGTTCGAACGCGTCGGCATGCCCGCGAAGGCCCGGGAGGCGCTGTGGGACTGGCTGGCGCTGGGAATCGCCGCCGAGCCGGTGCAGCGTGAATCGGCGAAAGTGTTCGCCGATGTGCTGGCCACGGGTATCCGGATCGGTGTGCAGGACCGGGCCGGCGTCACCATCGGCTACCCGACGGTCGATCTGGACACGCTCTACATCACCGGCGCGGAACGGATCTTCGAAAAGTACGGAGTGGACGTCCGGTACCGGACCGTTGCCCGCAAGATCGTCGTCACCGACGGCCAGGCGACCGGTGTGCAACTGGTCGACGGTACCGAGATCCCGGCCGACGCCGTGGTGTGCGCGGTTCCCAATTCACGGATCCACGGCCTACTCGACGATCTGCCCGAACACGCCGAAATCTATGCCGCCGCGGACAAGCTCGGCGCCACTCCGATCGTCAGTACCAATCTGTACCTGGATCGGCCGCTGGATACGAAGTCGGCGATGGAGGCGCTGATCGGCGGTACCGGGGTGATCGACGAAGTCTTCGACCGGCAGCGGATGCATCGGCGCACCCCCGACGGCTCCTGGCTGTACTGCCTCACCACCAGTGGCGCCTACGAACAGATCCACAAGAGCAACGACGAGATCGTCGCGGAGCAACTGGCGCTGATCCGCCGCTACTACCCGGAGGCGGAGGCGGCGGAGCTGGTGCACGCCCAGGTCGTCAAAATGCCCAAGGCGACCTTTTCCCAGGCCGTCGGCACCGCCGGTTTGCGCCCGGATCAGCGGACCTCGGTACCGAATCTGATGCTGGCCGGTGATTGGACCCGGACCGACTGGTCGGCCACGATGGAGAGCGCCGCGCAGAGCGCGGAGCGGGCAGTCCAGGCGCTACTCGCCTATACCTCGAGCGAGGGCCGGGACACAATGAAACGCGGTCTATAATTCCGCTACATGTTCCGTACCTATGACGAAGTCGACGAGCGGATCCTGGACGCGACCCTCGGGCGGATTCTGCAGGTCGGCATCCGGCGGAGCAGTCTGGACGATATCGCCCGCCGCTGCGGGCTCAACCGGATCACCCTCTACCGCCGCTTCTCCGGTAAAGACGCGTTGATCGAGGCGGCGCTGTCCCGGGAGATCGCGCGAGTACTCGCGGAGGCGACGGCAATCGCATCCACGACCGAGGGCACCGATGCCCAGATCGAGGAAACGGTCCTCTTCGTACTCCGGCTCACCCGGACCCACCCGCTGGTGACCCAGTTGCTGGCGGTGGCGCCGGAGGAGGCGCTGGGCTTCTACACCGTGCGTGGCGAGGAAATGGTCTCCCAGGGCATCGAGTACATCGCCGGTGTGCTGGCGGCCGGTCAGGAGCAGGGCGTGCTGGCCCGCTACGACCCACGCCCGGTCGCCGAACTCGTTGCCCGGATGGCTCATTCGCTGATGCTCACCCCCACCGCGGGAATCGATTTCGACGACGAGCAGGCGGCGCGGGCATTCATCCGGACCGCCATCGTGCCGCTGATGAAGTACGGCATCAGATCCGGGGCCGTCGACGCCGGTAGCGAGGAGCTCTCCCCGCCGCGGCGTGCGGTCGGGTCGTAGCGAAGTGGAGGGCGCCCGGGATTCGCGCGCGGGGTGCTGCGGATACGGATCTGCTCCCGCGGCCTCCCGGGTCGTCGGTACCTAGGATCGACAACGACGAGGCCCGACAAGGAGTTAGCGCCGTGGTGAAGATAACCCGGACCACCGAGGTGTCCGACAGCATCGTGGTCGGCACCGACCCCGGTACCGCCTACGACGCGGTGAGTGATGTCACGCAGATGGGCCGGTGGAGCCCGGAGAACACGGGCGCGGTGGTTGCGGAACCCGGCCGGCCGGCCTACCCGGGAATGACCTTCGTGGGCGCCAATCGGCGCGGGACGATGCGGTGGCATACCGAATGCACCGTCACCGCGGCCGAGCGGCCGAGCCGGTTCGCCTTCCAGGTGCGCCGGTGGGGACTGTGGAAACCGTTGCTGCCGGTGGCCGTGGCGACCTGGGAATACCGGTTCGAAGCCGTCGCCGAGGGGACCCGGATCACCGAGATCTGGTACGACGACCGCACTCAGTGGCCGGATACCCCCGCCCTGTGGTTCGACCGGGTGGCCACCGGTAAGCGGGGGTTCGCCGAATTCCAGAAGGGCAATATCCGCCGCACTCTGGATCGCTTGAAATCGGAACTCGAGGCCGCCGGCTGAGTGGCGAAGGGCTTACTACCTCCGCTTTCGTCCGGATTTGCCCCGAGGTAAGTAGAACGTGTTCTAATCTGGATATCCCGCACGAGCCGGGATCGTTGTCCGACACCCACGACCGGAGTGATAGCCGTGCCCGTTGCCCTGACCGCCGACCAAGCGGCGCTGGCCGAAACCGTCGCCGGATTCGCGGACCGGTATGCCGCGCGGGATTACACGCGTAAGCACACCGATCGCCTGAAACAGGGGAACCTGCCGGAATTCTGGCCGGAGCTGGTCGCACTCGGCCTCACCGGCGTACATCTGCCGGAAGCGGTCGGCGGCCAGGGCGGAACACTCGACGATCTCGCCGTGGTACTCGCCGAATCGGGCCGGGCGTTGCTACCCGGCCCGCTGCTGCCGACAGCGATCGCCGGTGCCGTGCTCGGGACGGCCGGCGATTCCGCCGGCGCTGCGCTGCGGCGAATCGCCGAGGGCGCACCCGGCGCGGTGATCGGCGCGGAACACCAGGTCGGATTCACCGCGGAAACCGGTGGCGACGCACCCAGGCTCACCGGCGAAACCGGCGTGATCCTGGGTGCCGCCTCGGCCGAACTGTTCGTGGTGGCGGCGACCGCCGGTACCGAGACCCGGTGGTACCTGGTCGAACGCGACGCCGCAGGCGTCGAGGTGGAACCGAAGGACGGCGCCGACCTGGGCCGCGACCTCGGGGTGGTCCGGTTCCACGAGGTGGCCGTGGGTACGCCGATCGAACTGGACACCGATCGGGCCGAAGCCCTCGCCACCGCGTTCCTCGCTGTGGAGGCGGCCGGAGTGATCCGCTGGTGCAGCGATACCGCCACCGAATACGTCAAATCGCGTGTCCAGTTCGGCCGGCCGATCGGCGCTTTCCAGGCGGTGCAACATCGCACCGCGCGGTTGCTGATCACCAGCGAACTCGCCACGGCCGCCGCCTGGGACGCCGTACGGGGGCTCGTCGACGAACCCGGCCAGCGTACCCACGCCGTCGCGGGTGCGGTCCTGACCACGCTCGGTAACGCGGTCCACGCCGCGGTGGAATGTCTGGGCCTGCACGGGGCGATCGGCTTCACCTGGGAGCACGATCTGCACCTGTACTGGCGGCGCGCGATAGCGCTGGCCGGTCTGGCCGGGCCGGTGGAAACGTGGGAACTGCGGCTCGGTGATGTCGCTCTACAGGGTCCACGTACCTTCGCCGTGCCGCTGCCGGAGACGGATTCGACCTTCCGCCACTTGGTATCGGAGATCCTGGACCGCGCGGCACAGCTGGACAATCCGAATCCGTCGAAGGTCGGCGACCACGACGCGGTGAACACCGGCCCCCGCCGGACCCTGCTGGCGGACAGCGGTCTGGTGTCCCCGCCGATGGCCGAACCCTTCGGTATCGAGGCGGGCCCGCTGGAACAGCTGATCCTGCAGGACGAATACGACCGGCACGGTATCGCCCAGCCTTCCATGGGGATCGGGCAGTGGGTGGTGCCGATCGTGCTGCACCGCGGCACCCCGGAACAGCTCGCCCGGCTGGCCGGCCCGGCACTGCGCGGCGAGGAGATCTGGTGCCAGCTGTTCAGCGAACCGGAGGCCGGTTCCGATATGGCATCGCTGAGCCTGCGCGCAACCCGGGTCGACGGTGGATGGCGGCTCCAGGGTCAGAAGATCTGGACCACCCTCGCCCATCGCGCCGACTGGGGGCTGCTGCTGGCGCGGACCGACCCCGAGGCGGGCCGCCATCAGGGGCTGACCATGTTCCTGGTGGACATGCACGCCGAGGGTGTCGAGGTGCGCCCGATCGTGCAGGCCAGCGGCGACGCCGAATTCAACGAGGTGTTCTTCGACGATGCGTTCGTGCCGGACGAGATGGTGCTCGGCGAACCCGGCCAGGGGTGGGCGCTGACCCTGGAAACCCTGGCACAGGAACGCCTGTTCATCGGTGGCGTCCGGGATCCGGGGCACAACGAGCGGATTCGCGGCATCATCGAGCGCGGTGAATACGCCGGTACCCGCGACGACGCGGTGCGGACGCTCGGGCGGATCAGTGCGCGCGGTGCCGCCATCTCCGCGATGAATCTACGGGAGACGATCCGGCGGCTGGACGGTCACGCCGTCGGCCCCGCCACCAGTGTCGCCAAGGCTGCCGCGTCGATTCTGCACACCGATGCCGCGGCCGCCGCGCTGAACCTGATCGGCCCGGCGGCCGCGCTCGGCGAAGCGATATCCGAACCCGTGCATCACGAGCTCGATATCCCGACCTGGGTGATCGGCGGCGGCACCCTCGAAATTCAACTGAACACCATCGCGACCCTCGTGATGGGCCTGCCGCGGAAGTAGAGGTGTGGTTCGGCGGGTGCCACGTCCGGCTCAGGACCGAGCAGGCCCGTAGTCCAGGTGCACCACACCGTTGGCGTAGACGTCGTGCGCTTTGAGCTCGAGTTTCGTGGCGTCGACACCGTCGGTGAACAGTTTCTCGCCTTTGCCCAGGACGATCGGGTAGACGAAAAGGTGCAGATCGTCGACGAGTCCCTCCGCGAGCAGTGCCCGGACCAGGGTGCCGCTGCCGCTGATGTAGATGGTCCCGTCGATCTCGGCCTTCAGCTCGCGGATCTTGCCGGGATCGTAGGCACCGAGTGAGGTGCTGTTGGCCCATTCGGCCTGCGGTTCCCGCGCGCCCACCACATATTTGATGGTGTCGTTGAAGAACGGGGCACCCGGGTCGTCCTCGACGGTACGGGTCGACCAGGCCGGTGCGAACATCTCGAAGGTGTTGCGTCCGAGCAGGATGGCTTGCGCGGAGCCGCTGATTCCGGCGAGTGTTTCACCCATCTGCGGGTCGAACCCGAACTCGAAGGTGAACGACGGGTCCTCGTACGACCCGTCGAGCGAGAGGAACTCGTGCACGGCGATCGTTCCCATGGTGATGTCCTTTCCGGGCGGCTCGGTGTGTGCCGCCCCGGGCTTATCGTTCTTGTTCGGGTAGACGTCACAGCCGGGGATTTCTCATCGGTCCCCGGTGATCTTTCCGATGCGCGTTCCCATCTGCGGGAGTGCAGCCCGAGGATCGCGGGTGGGAACTCTGATAGGCAGGTGCGGTACCGGGTGAGGGAGGTGGACGACGGCGCGCACTGGGCGCGCAGCATCCCGGACGCGCTACCCGGTGCATCGCCGCCGCCGTGGAGTTCGGCCGGACGCTCGGCAGAACCACCGGGAACGCCGTGCCGACCCGGCAACTTCGAAGCCGGTGAAACCGGTCGCCGAGCGAAGGTAACTCCTGAACCGTGGGACCACGGTCACGGCGACCGTACGTACAGTAACTCCGGAAAACAGTGTTAACACCACGACGCCGTGGGGCAATCAGAGTGAGGACGCGGCGCCGAACCGGTTCCGCGCAGAACAGCAAGGGAAACAGGACTTCCGAATGGGCCACCCGCAACCACCGAATCCGTACCAGCAGCAGCCGGGTCAGCCCATGCCTCCCGGCCAGCCCTATCCTGGGCAACCACCGATGCCGGGTCAGCCGTATCCAGGGCAGCCGTATCCGGGGCAGCCGCAGTACGGACAGCAGTTTCCGCCGCCGGGCCAGCCACCGTACGGCGGTCCGGGAGGCTACGGTCAGCCGCCGCGCCGCTCGGGGGGTGGCGGCGGCAAGATCGCACTCATCATCGGTGTTGTGGCCGTCGTGGTGATCGCTCTCGGAGCGGGAGCGTTCTTCCTCTTCAGCGGCGGTAGCGGCAGCGCCCTCGGCGGTGGCTACGACGATCCCCGCGATGTGGCTCAGGCCTGGGTGGACCAGGACGGCGACCCCGAGAGTCTGGTGTGCCAGGCGGATCTGGACGAGATCGAGCAGTTCGAGAGCCAGAACCCCGTTGCGCCGACGGGTGCGCCGTCGAGCATGCCGGAACCGAAGACCACGTTGAAGAGCGTGGACGTGCCCTCCGGTAGCGATTCCGGGACGTTCACCATGGAGATGACCATGGAACTGCTGGGCGATGAGACCACCTCGACCGCGACCTACGATCTGGTGAAGGAAGACGGCGGCTGGAAGGTGTGCGGCATCCTCGATCCCGATATCGAGGTCGATACTCCGGGATTCTGACCCGGGGATCAAGAATCCGCGAAACGGTTCGCGAACAAACAAGGTCTCGGCGACTCGGATATTTCCGGGGCCGGGGCCTTGTCTCGTTCCGCCTGGAGTCGGCGACCATTTCTGCGCGATCCGCCCTTTCAACTTCTGCGGATACACGTGGCGACGCGGATACGTGTAGCTCACTCAGGCCTGTGCGCATGGCCGACTCAGCGCGGTGCGCGCAATCAACCCTGGGTGTCGGACCTGCCCACCCTGGGTGCACATTCTGCCACCCGTGCAAGGAAAAAGGCGGCTGAGCAAAAGATTTCGGTAAGTCGACGGAAAGCTTCAGGGGGCATCGTCGGAGTACGACGCTCGCCGAGTCCGGAATCAGTCCCGGATGTTCGAAAAGCGAGCCGGATCCCGACAAGGAGTTCCACGTGCGAATCGCCGCGCTTCCGGTATCGATGGCAGTCGGTGCTGTCCTACTTCTCGGCGCCTGCACTTACTCGATGATGGGAACGGCGGAATGCTTCGGGCGGTTCGATCTCGAACGCGCGGTCGAACATCTTCTGGCAGAACAGGAAGGGTGGGGATTCTTCCTGGCCGAATGCCCGCACACGCTCCAGATCCGTATCGGTGCAGCGACTCGATGCGATGTCCGGCGTGGCGACGGGTCGGTCACGGAGGTGACGGTATCTGTGATCGAGGCGGCGGGGAACCGGGGCCGGATTGCAGTGCAATCCATGAGATAGGCGAAGGGGACCCCTGGGCCGGTAGTTGAGGCCACAGCGCCCGGTTTCTGGGAACCGATTGTGCCGACGCCCCACCGTGCCGCCGATCCCGGATCGACGGCGGTGATCAGCACGCCGATGCCATCGTGGCTGAGCACGAGGCGGCGTTGCGGCCACGGATTTTGGCGGAACTGCAGGCGCGGACCGGGCCTACAGTGGACGTCGATGATGTGCTCGCCGAGATTCGTGCTTGCGTTCTCGCCGCCATCGGTGGGGGGAAGTGGCCCGGAGGATGTGGTGCGTGAGATCCGTCGCCGCTTCGCAGGATCCGACGAGCCGCCTCCGGCACTGCTCGATCTGATGAACGCTGTCCTCGATGCCCGTACCGAGGCACATGGCCTCGGCCGCTCGCCTTCGTCTGCACCCGCACGCCAGGTAATGACCTTGACCAGCGCGGTAGCGATCGTCAGCCACTCGACCATCGGGCGTTATCGGCCGACTTCCAGATCTGCTTCCTCGGAGACGACCACGGCAATCGGGTAATTCGCGAATACGTGGCGGCGGTGGCCGGTGATCTCCGCACGGTCGTCTCACCGAGACGCTCGAGCACAGCGCGCGAGCGGTGTCGTACTGGGAAGAACTGGCGGCGGAGACCGACGAGCCGTCGGATAATCTGGCGTGGGCGCGTGGCACCGGGCCCGCTGGTTGCCCGCACTGGACCCCGCGGACGGTGAAGTATTGCGCTTGTCGCATCGTCCTGTCGACCTATACGAGCGCATCTGCGCCGAGAACAGTGACTGCGCAAGATTTCTTGCGGGTGCGCTGATCGATCACGCTCGGCAACTGGCGAGTGCCGGTGAGCCTCGGCACGCACTGGAACCCAGTTCGCGTGCGGTGGCCAGGTGGGAAACGCTGGCGACGGCGGAACTACGCCGGTACCAGCCGGAACTGGCTGTCTGCCTGCGCCGGCACAGTCTGCATTCGGTTCGGCTCGCCCAGGATGGCGAGGCACTCGAGTATGCCCGGCGTGCACTGCGGCTCACCGAGGAGAGTGTGGACCTGGCGCCCGCTCGGTTCGTCCCTGATCTGGCCGCGGCCTGCGGAGTCACCGCCGATCTGCTCTACGAGCACGACTCCGGCGCCGCTCTCGTCCTGGCCGACCGGTCGGTCGCGCTGTACCGATAACTCGCCGACTCCGAACCTGCGGTTTTCGGTTCCCGATCGATACGGGCGCGGCGCCGGGCCACCCGGCTCCGTGCCCGGTCGGCGGCCGCTGGGGGCGATGCCCGGCGCACGATGTAGCAGGCGAGCGCGAGGCAGGCCCGGCCCCCGTCGGTTCTGGGCCTGCCTCGGCTGTTGCGACCACCACCTCCCGAAGAACCCCCAGCTCCGGGCGGGTGGTGGTCGCCGTGGCAGAATATCGTCACCGGACTGTCTTACGCATTTCCGGCCGCAAGACTTAAGAATTCTTTGATTTCCCCCAGGCATTACTCCCCGTTATTTCAAGGGTGACGAAGAATCAGCTGAAGATTGCGAAATATGGCGGGCGTACGGTCGGTTCGGCGATGCTTCTCGAAATATGCTGAATGGCAATTGATTACGCAAGCCCGGTCCCGTTCTCGGATACTCATCACTTGATGGTCCGTCCCGATGGTGGGCGCCGCCGGAGTTCACGGCGCCGCGAACCACGCTGTCGGTGCTCCCTCCAATCCAAAGTAAATGCAAAAGTCTGCAGCTTCGGCGTGCGAAAAAAGCTGGCAGGCGGAAACATCGGTACCGCTCCGCAGAGCGGCACGGTTGCCGGTCGGGCGATCGGACGGCAACCGTGCGGGGCGGGGTAGTTCCCAGCGCTTGCTCATCGGCCCTGCGATCCGGACGACCGGCGACAGAGCGGGTCGAGGTGCCGATCGAAGCGCATCCGGCAGATCCTTCGCGAAAGACAGTCATCATGGATATCGGATCCCACGATCCCGCCCCTGACCGCACAGTCCTCTCCCTGACCATGGGATTCCTGGCGAGCGCCGCTATCGGTGCCGTAGTACGGCTCGATATCGCCGACCATATCGCCCAGCAACCCCGGACCGCTGCCGAACTGGCGGACCTGACCGGTGTGGACGCCACCGGACTTCAGCGGACCCTGCGATTCCTGGCCGGGTCCGGGACGTTCTACGAGGACGGTAGCGGGCGGTTCCATCTCACTGCGGCTGCCGAACGACTGCTCACCGGGACGCCCCGATCACTGAGAGATGCCGTGGTTTTCCTGACCGAGCCGATGTTCTGGCAGGCGGCCGGCAATTTCGGCGCGAGCCTCCAGCGCGGCAGTTCCACTCTCGACGAGATTGTCGGAGTCCCGTTGTGGGAACATCTGGCGGCGCATCCGGACGCCGCGGCGATCTTCGACGCGGGAATGGTGAGTTACTCCGCGCCGCAGGACGCCGCGATCGCCGACACCTTCGATGTATCGGATTTCCGCCGCATCATCGATGTCGGCGGTGGCCGCGGCGGCCTGCTGTCACTGCTGCTTACCCGCCATCCCGTGGCCACCGGTCTGCTGTACGACCGCGCGCCCGTGCTCGGCACACATCTGCTGGACACCCCGGAACTGGCGGGCCGGTGGGTCACCGAGGCGGGGGATTTCTTCGAATCCGTTCCGGCCGGCGGCGACCTGTACATTCTCAAACATATTCTGCACGACTGGAACGACGACGAATGTATCCGCATTCTGCGCCGATGCCGCGAGGTGATGCCGCCCGGAAGCCGGCTGCTGGTCGCGGAGAGTATCGCTCCGCCGCCCAATACGCCGCATTATGTCTGGTCGCTGGACCTCATGATGCTCGCTGCCCTTACCGGCCGGGAACGCACCCGCGAGGAGTTCGAGCAACTGTTCGACTCGGCGGATCTCACGCTCATCCGGGTGCGGACGACGGCTTCCTACAGTTCCATGGCGATCATGGAGGTCGTACGGCGCGACCACACTGCGGCGAGTGCGGAAACGGGCCGGTGAACGACGTACCGGTGCTGATCGCCGGCGGTGGCCCGGTCGGAATGACTCTCGCCCTGGAACTGGGGCGGCGGAATGTCCCATGCCTACTGCTCGAGGAGACCGATCGGTCGCCGACAGTGCCGCGGGCGAGTTCGTTCAGCGCTCGGTCCATGGAGCATTTCCGAAAATTGGGGATCGCCGGTCGTATCCGGTCCACAGGGCTGCCCGCAGACTATCCGACCGACGTCAGCTATCGCACCCGTATCTGCGGCCCGGAGCTGCATCGCATCGCTCTTCCGTCGTCGGCCCGGATACTTGCCACCGCCGGATCCGGCCACAGCGGACCGACCGCCGAGCCGCAGCATCGGATTTCGCAGCTCTACGTCGAACCCATTCTGTTGGAGCGCAGCCGGGACTTTCCGCATGTGCGCATCGAACGCGGCAGCAGACTGGACGAATTCGAGGAGACCGACCGCGGTGTCCGCGCTTTCGTACGCTCGACCGGCACCGGGAAAACCCGGACCGTCACCGCCGACCATCTGGTCGGTTGCGACGGTGGCGGCAGCACAGTACGTAACGCGCTGGGAATCGAACTGACCGGTGACCAAACAGTGCTGCAGGCCGTCACCGCGTTCTACCGCGCGCCGGAACTCGCGGAACTCGTCAGTCCACCTGCCTGGATGACATGGTCGGTCAACGGGGAGGTGCTGTGCGTGACCGTCGCCGTCGACGGACGCGAACACTGGCTCATCCACGCGTTCTCTCCCGCCGGGACCGATACTGCCGGGATCGACGCGGGATCATTGCTGACGCAGGCGATCGGGCGTCCGACACCGCATGAGGTGCTGGGGATCGAGCGGTGGACCGGCCGGCGCCTCGTCGCCGATCGGTACAGCAGCGAACGAGTGTTCCTCGCCGGCGACTCCGCGCACCTGTGGGTGCCGATGGCGGGTATGGGAATGAACATCGGCATCGACGAGGCGATGCATCTGGCCTGGATGCTCGCCGCTGTTCACCAGGGCTGGGGTGGACCGGACCTGCTCGCGGCATACGACGCCGAGCGGAGACCGGTCGCCGAAGCCGTTTCCGGGTTAGCCACCGGAATCGGTAAGGGCCTGCTCGACTTGGTGAGCGCCGAAGTGAACGAGGAAGACAGCGTCGCCGGAATCGCCTCGCGGCAGCGTCTCGGCAGGGAGGTGGCGGTCGCGGACAGCGGCCAGTTCACTCCGGTAGGTCTCAGTTTCGGCTATCACTACTACGGGTCGCCGCTGATCGCCGCCGATCGGCATCCCCCCGAGTTCACCGTCGCGGAATATCATCCCTCCGTTACCGCGGGTGCGCGGCTCCCGCATCTGGTCTTGGAGGACGGTACCCCGATCTACGATCGACTGGGACGCGATTTCACGCTGCTGTGTATCGGTGACCAGGCACCGGATCCGGAGCCTATCGTGCGTGCGGCCACCAGTTGTGGGGTGCCACTGCGGGTTCTCGAACTGCTGTCCCCGGCGGCGATCGAGCGATACCGCAGTTCGTTGCTCCTCATCCGGCCCGACCAGTACGTAGCCTGGCACAGCACTGCGGTTCCCGAATCTCCCCGGGAACTGATCGACCGTGTGCGTGGAGCAGGGTGCGGACCCCCGACGGCGGAATAGGAATCAACCTCGAGCTTCCGTAAATTCTGGTCGCCGGCGGGGTTCCGGCATTGTGAGACGGGTGAATCAGTCTTCGGTCGGCAAGAATTGGGTTGGTGAATGTATATCGCTTTGGCCAGGCACAGGTGCCGCACGAATCCCGGTCACGGCCCGCACCGGTGCGCGTCCCGGAAGAGGCAGGGGAAGGTTGGCTGATCTGGGCTGCCGTCGTCGATGTACTGCTGGCTCCGGGGGTCGCCGTAGCGGTGGTCGCGGGGCTGCTCGAGTATTCGTTGACCGACCTGGTGTTCGCCCCGGCGGCTATCGGGATCGCGTTCGCGGCTTCTTTCGTCAACCATGTATTCGGCACCGTGCTGCTCCGAGGCAGTTTCGGCAAGCTTCTGTTCGGACTGCGGGTGGTCCGGGCGACCACCGGGCGCAGGTCCGGTTTCTGGCGTGCGGTGGGCCGGTGGCTGTTCGGTTTCGTGCTGCTGGTGGCGGCAACGCTGGCGGAGGAGGGCGGCGGAATCGGTGAGGCGAACGGACTGCGGGTGATCCGCCGGCGCGACGAGCGGCGGTGAGTTGCCGGGCAGACAACGGTTCACGGGTCGAAGCCGTCCGAGACCGGACCCTCGCAAATATGGTGCTCGCGGGATGAGTCAGCCGTGTTGGCTTCGGTAATAGGCCGCCGCGGCGGGGTGCAGGGGGATACTGCCCGTGTTCACCAGCCAGCGCCGATCGAAGAACTGGACGCCGCGCACATGTTCCGGGACAAGTGTGTGGCTGTTGTGCAGCAAGATTTCGGCAAGGATGCGTACCGTGCGATCGCTTACCCGGGGCGCCACGAGCAGCAAGACCGGTGCGCCGATGGTCTCGAATCCGGAGATACCGGGATAGATATTCCAGGGAACGGGGACCCGATCGTACGGGTAGCCGAACCGGTCACGCATCGGCTGTACGCGCTCGCCGAGGTCGAGCATTCGGAGGGCAGGAACAGTCGAGGCAATACTCCACGTCGGTATGCCGTCGCCCCAGATGATCGCATCGACTTGTCCGGATCGGATCGCTGGAAGTGCCTCGGTCAGTGCGCGCCGGGTCACTCCGAAATCGGTGCCGGGTACCAAACCCGCGCTTCGAAGCATCCGCTCCGCGGTCACGGCGGCGCCCGAACCGTGTACGCCGACATTGACCAGGGCGCCTCGTAGGTCGGCTATCCGGGTTATTCCGCTCTCGGGGCGCACAGCCAGATGGATGTAGCTTTCGTAGAGTCGGCCGACCGCGAGCGCTCGGGTACCGACAGCGGCCGCGGTGTCGGCGAGGGTGAGTGCGGCATCGAGAGCGCCGCGCTCGAGCAGTTTCAGGTTGGTCGCGGATCCGGTGGTGGAAATATCGCGCATCCGGATGACCGGAGAACGTTTCGCCCCGGTGGCCAGCGCGGCTCCGAAGTCGTGGAACAGGTCGCCGGGCAGTCCGGAACCCAGCCGGATATATGCTGGTTCGGTATCCGCATATCCTGCCGCGGTGGACGCGATTGTTGCGGCTGAATAGCCGAGAACCTGTCGCCGAGTGATCATCGGCGCACGAGTAGCGCTGCCGAACATCGATCGTTGCGCTCCTCGAAATCCATGGAACTGCTGCCTGAATGGATCCGGGCAGCATTGTCAACAGGTTGAAGGCTAGCGCAGCAATCTCCGGGTAGCCAGTGATTGCCCTGGTTCCAGGACCCGATCGGCCGTAGTGCCGGGTTTTGCGGTGCCGATGGGGCCATCCGGTGCAGTGGCAGATCGGTCAGCCGTGCTCGCTACGGTAGTAATCGGCGGCGGCTGGATGCAGTGGAATGTCACCGGTGCTGACCAGCCAGCGCCGATCGAAGAATTGGAATCCGCGCGCGCGTTCCGACATGAGTGCGCCGCTGTGGTGCAGGAGAACATCAGCGAGGGCTACCACCGTGCTCTCGGGCAGCGCGGGAGCCGCGAGCAGCAGGACCGGCACGCCGATCGTTTCGAATGCGGCGGTACCTGGATAGGTGTTCGCCGGAACCGGGACTCGGTCATAGGCGTAGTGATAGCGCTCCCACATCGGCTGCACCCACTCTCCGAGGCCGAGGAGCCGAACGAGTGCCGGCACCTGAATATCAGGCGTCGGCACTCCGGCGCCCCAGACAACTGCGTCGACTGTTTCCGAGCGCAGCCCGCGGATGGCATCGGAGAGTTTGTGGTGGGACACGGTGATATCGATACCTGGTTCCATTCCCGCGGTTCGGAAGAGCCGGTCGGCCGTGAGCGCCGCGCCGGATCCTGCTATCCCGAGATCCACCCGGGCACCGCGGAGGTCGCCGATGTGCTGAAACCAGCTGTCCCCGCGGACCGCCAGATGGATGTAGGTCTCGTAGAGACGCCCGATTGCGGATCCGCGGGTGCCGAGGGCCACGGCCGCATCGGCGAGAGCCAGTGCTGCGTCTATCGTCCCGAGTTCGAGCATTTCGAGATTGGTCACCGAACCGGCGGTGGGCACGGTAGTGATCCGTAACGCCTGTGAACGCGTGGCCGCCGCAGCCAGATTGCTTCCGAACTCGTGGAAAAGGCCCCCTTCGAGGCCGGTGCCCAGCCGGATTCGGTGCGGTGTACCACCACAAGCCACTGAGGCAGCGGCTGCGGCCGAAACCGCGGACGCGGTGCCCAGAAATCTACGGCGGGTAATCGCCGCCGTACGAGCAGCGCTACCGAACATGGACCGCTGCGCTCCTCGATTCAACCCGATCGGCGTGCCGGTCTAGGACGTGGCGTTCGCCGTGTCACCAACAGTGCAGAGATTAGCGCAGCCCACCAGTGGTTGCGCCCTGATTGCCCGGAACGGCGGTCTGCCATCGTGTTGTCGAACCGGATGTGCCGAGGGGACGATCGGGAACGCACGATTTGTTGTCCTTCCCGTACCCGCATACGGTCATCAGCGGGTGACGCGGCGGCCGCTTTTCGGGATGTCAAGTCACGGATAACTTTTGGTGACACCTTGAAATGCGATCCCGAAACATAGTTCGATGGTATGGGTGGCGATCCGCCCACGGGCGCGGGCGGGTTTTTCCGAACCGGGCCGGTAGTCGACCGTGAACGCGCGGGCCGGAGTTCCGCGACTGTCTGTGCGGAACGCAGATCGTTCGGGAACGCCCCGCTACCGGGAAGGTTGACAATGATGGACGTCGAAACGACGGGTGGGTTCCGTGGGCGCTCCGTCCCGGGGCGAAGGAGCGTGGGTTCGTGACCAGCGAGACGACAGGCAGCCCTGGCCAGGTCATGGGTACGCGGAATGACCGAGACTCGACGGCCGACCGGCGGATCCGGATCGGAGTGGTCGAGGACGATGACGATGTCGGCGCCGCACTGGTCGAGGTCCTCGGCGAGTACGGGTACCGCGCGGAGAGGAAGTCCCGGGGTGCCGACCTGCTGTTGGGTCACCGCGGCTACGACGCGGTGATCCTCGACCTCGGCCTCCCGGACGGCGATGGCCTGGACGTGTTGCGCAAACTGCGCGAGGTGAGTGCAATCCCGGTCGTCATCCTGACCGCCCGCGACGATGAACGCAGCGTGGTCCGTGGCCTGCGGATCGGGGCGGACGACTACCTGGTCAAACCACCGCGTGTCGCCGAGTTGATGGCCCGCCTCGAGGCGGTGGTGCGCCGGGCGAAGCCGGTGCACCACAGCGAACCGGCCAACGCAGTGGTAACCGGCGACGTCCGGGTGGATCTTGCCGCGCGTACGGTCACCGCCGGCGGAACCGAGGTGGACCTCACTCAGAAGGAATTCGAATTGGTCGAAGTCCTGGTCGGTCGGGCGGGATGCGCGGTGAGCCGGGAAGTGCTGATGGACAAGGTGTGGGGTGACGCATTCCTGGCGGTATCCCGTTCCCTGGATGTCCACATCTCGACCCTACGGAGCAAGCTCGGACGACCCGGTCTGATCACCACCATCCGAGGATTCGGGTACCGCTGGGGTCCGTGAGCGCGGGCCGGGATGCGTAATCGACTTGTCGCGATACTGGTGGTCATGGCGGCACTGACCGTCTCCGGTCTCGCCATCCCATGGGGTCTCTCGTCTGCTACCGCTCGAACTCAGGAACTGTGGTTCAGCCGGTATGTCGACGCCGAGTGGTTCGCTGATCTCGCGGCCCGAGCTATCGCCACAGGCGACAACAGCGGTCTGGTGCTGGCCATGCGACGGTACAGCGATCTGTACGGCGATCGAGTGGTCGTCGTCGACGCAGCGGGTCGGGAAGTGGCGAATACCGGGGTCGCGGCCGACGACCCGGCGGTAATCGCGAGCCTTACCGAGGCGCGGCGCAACCGGCACCCCCGGCAGCCGCCGCAGCGGCTGCGTCTACAGGGTCCATCGACCATGCTTGTCGCGCTCCCCGTGGGCAGTGGTATCCGGGTGGACGGCGCGGTGCTGATCGAGGCATCCACGAGTGCGGCCAAGCAGGATATTCGTAACGGTTTCGCCGTTATCGCCTTGCTGTCCTTCAGTGCGATGGCGGTATTCGCCCTCGTCGCCGTCATGGTGAGCCGGTGGATACTGGGCCCGCTGTGGCGATTGTCGCGTTCGCTGCGCGATCTCACCGGTTCGCTGCCAACACCGGCGGCGGGGACCGTGCCCACAGCGATGCAGCGGCATTATCGGGGCCCGCCGGAGGTCCGGGCGCTGGCTCGGTCGTTCGATACGATGGCCCTCGCGGTGACCGAGTCGGTCGACGCGCAACGGCAACTGGTTGCGGACACGGCACACGCCATCCGGAACCCACTGGCAGCCCTGGCGATTCGGCTGGAATCGCTGGAGCGTTTCGTCCCCGGTGAGAGTGCGGCGGCGTATCAGCGCGCGATTTATCAAGTGGACAGGCTCGCCGCGGTTCTCGACGGACTGCTCCGGTTGGCAGTCGCCGAAACCCCTACCGGGTTCGCGGCAACGCATCCTGATGCCGACTGGCCCAGCGAATGCGGAGTGTGCCCGGTGGTCACTGATCGGGTGGAGGAATGGCGTCCGGCATTCGACGCCGCCGAGATGGTGTTGATCCTGGACCTGTCCGCGACGCCGGACTCGACCACGGTCGCGACACCGGCTCAGGCTCTGGAGCAGATCCTGGACGTGCTCCTGAGCAATTCTTCCCGCTACGCGGGGCCGGGTGCGCACACCCGGGTCACCGTGGAAACCGAACCCGCCGGCGTCCGGATAGCAGTTACCGACGACGGGGTCGGCGTCGCACCGGCCGAATTGGATCAGCTGGCGAACCGTTTCTTCCGCGGCGCTTCCGCAGCAACGGGTGGCACCGGCCTCGGCCTGCCCATTGCGGTGGCGCTCGCTACGCGGTACGGCGGCGAGCTGGCGATCGAGTCGGTACAACCGCAGGGCCTACGGGTCGAGGTCCGCCTTCCGGGGGTGCCGTAGTGGTGCTCGCCGCACTGATCAACCATGCCCGGTGCGGTAATACGCGGCGGCCGCGGGGTGCAGGGGCACCTGCCCGGTGCCGACCAGCCACCGTCGGTCGAGGAATTGGAAACTCATTGTATGTGCGGGGACGAGTTGCTCACCGCGGTCGAGCAATAACTCGGCGACCGCGGCAACAGTGCGATTTCCGAGGTGCGGAGATGTCAGCAGCAGTGTCGGTACGCCGACCGTATCGACGGCCGTAGAACCCGGGTAGGTGTTGGTGGGAACAGCGACCTGGTCGTACGGGTAGCGGAACCGGCGGTGCATCGGGGTCACCCAGTCGGCGAGATCCAGCAGGCGTAGCCGCACCGGGAGGTCGAATACCGGGGTGGGGACCTCGTCACCCCAGAGGATCGCGTCCACCTCTCGACTCTGGAGGGCGAGTACGGCCGCGGCGAGAGATCTGTGCTCGACGGTGAGGTCGATACCGGGCCGCAGTCCCGCAGTGCGCAACAGCCGCACCCCGGTGCGCGCTGATCCGGACCCGGCCAGCCCCAGGTCGATCCGTCGTCCGCGCAGGTCTGCCAGCCGTGAGATCGGACTGTCGGGCCGGACCGCGACCTGGATATAGCATTCGTGAACGCGTCCGATCGCCACGGCCCGGGTATCTTCAGGCACCGAATCGCCGAGCACGAGCGCGGCATCGATGTCACCGTGTGCCAGCAGCCGCAGATTGGTCACCGATCCTTCCGTGACGACCGGTTCGATCCGGATCCGGCTGTGCGAGGCTGCCGCGTCCGCGAGTGCTGACGCGAAGTGGTGGAACTGTCCCCCCGGCTGTGCCGAGCCGAGCCGGACGGGGTCGTCCTCGCCTGCGCAACCCGACGATGCGAGAGCCACCGCCATACCGGCGGCGAGGCCGAACGCGCCACGCCGACTGATCTGTGCTGTGTCCGGGGTCGGCGGAAAGACATCGGAGCGAGACCGTGCCACGGTGTCTTTCACCGGACCCGGTGGGTCGCGAGCATACGTCGGTGGCTGTGCCGTGCCCTCGGGGCAGTCCGCAGTTCAGGCTGGAACACGGCGAAGCGCCGCAAGGGAACTCGATGATTTCCGCATCCGGAGGGTTGGGGGATGGGCAATAGCGATTGGTGATCGCTGCCGTACATGTATAGCTTTCCTAGACCCTACTTCTCCGGGCGCATTGCCGAAACGCTGGTCAGCAGTCGCCACCGCGAAAACTCCGTGGAAAGTAATGCTATCCATAGTGGACAGGATTCGGACGCCAGGGTTCGCCGGTGGCGGGAACACCTCCGGAGATGGCCGAACATCGTAACGGAGTTCGCGCCCTCGAGATGCTGCGAACAGGAGGCTGACCACCGCTGAATGAACAGAAATCCAGGTTTGCGTGTACGAAGACAAAGTTGCGGCGCACCCCGCAGCGCCGCAACCATGCCTTCGTACACGCCGATATCCCCGGAAGTTCGACCGCGGTATCTGCGAATTCACACGAAAAGCCCGAGGGCGGTTCGCCGGCCGTGGTACCCGGCCGGTTGCTCGGAGAAGTGTGCGGTGCGGAGGCAGGCGCGCCGTAGGCCTCGTTCACGCGCCCGGCTCGTGGGCGCGCAATGCTCATATCCGGCGGTTCACCTCGATCTCCCGTGTTCATACGAAAGACGATGCGGTCGCCGGACGCGACAGCACCGTCGCTCCCTGACGTTACTGTGTGGGACAGCCCGATCGGAGGGGCAGACGCGACAGGATGCGATCCGTTTGCGACAGGTCAGTGCGTTCGCTATATCGCGCCGCGGCGGCATAAAAGACCGATCGGTTTTCATAGGACGTTTCGCGATCCGTATCCTGCCACCGTGGATGTGGGCATTTTCGTCGTGGACGGTGTGGGCGAACTCGGCTTGGGCGCCCTCCACGGGGCGTTCGGTACCGCGAACGTCCTGCGCAGAGAACTCGACCATCCACCGGCAGCATGGAATGTGCATACGGTGTCACTCGGTAGTTCGGTGCGGACGGGTAGCGGAAACACCATTCAGACCATTCCGCTGAGTGAGGTATCAGCGTCGTTCGACGCCCTCGCGGTGGCCGCGGTGAACGTCCTGGATCCCGAACCGCTGGTCGCACTCGTCTCGGACCCCGGTAACGCGTGGCTCCTGGACCGGATCCGCAGTGCATACGACCAAGGCGTGCATCTCGCCGCGGCCTGTACCGGGACGTTCTTCCTGGCGGAAGCCGGTGTGCTCGACGGTTCGCCGGCAACGACCAGCTGGTGGTTGGGGACGAGCTTCCGCGGGCGTTATCCGAGGGTCGATCTGGACGAGCGGAGCATCGTCTGCCATGGTGACGGCATCACCACGGCTGGTGCCTCGCTATCGCATCTCGATATGGCGTTATCCCTGGTGTACCGCACAAGTCCGGAACTGGCGGAGCAGGCGCGGCGATATCTCGCCTTCGAGGGCCGGGCCAGCCAGGCGCCTTACGTCATCCCCGAGGTGCTCGCCCGGGGCAACCCGCTGATCGTCGCGTACGAACGCTGGGTACGCGAGCATATTTCGGAGCAGTTCCTGATCTCGGCCGCGGCGCGTGAACTGGGCGTCACCGAGCGCAGCCTGCAACGCGCCACCCGCGCGGCGCTCGGGATGTCGCCGAAGGATTTCGCCGACGATATCCGGGTCGACCGGGCCACCCGGCTCCTGCGGACCACCGGTCTCACGGTGGAAGGGGTGGCCCGGGAGGTCGGGTATGTCAACGCCAGTGCGCTGCGCGCCCTCATCCGCCGGCGCCGCGGGATGTCACCGGCGCAGATCCGTGCCCAGATCGGCCTGTGAGACTCGGCGGTGATTGTGGTCGCGGCACCGCAATTCCTCCCTACACTGACCGCATGTATGTTCGACGGCTGATCGCCGTAGCCGGGTTCGTGGCCACACTGTCACTGGGAGTTTCCGCTTGCACCGCCACCGGCGCCGGCGCGACGAGCGAATGCGATGTCCGAGGCTGCACCGTCACCTTCGACCGCGGCGTGGACGCGAAGATCAGCGTTCTCGGCGTGGACGCCCAACTGGCCGCGGTAGAGGGCAATGTGGTGACGCTGAAGGTCGCGGGTCAGGATGTCACGGTGCCGATGGGCTCCACCGAATCCGCCCAGGGCCTGGACCTGACGGTCCGCGAGATCACCCAGGAGAAGGTCGTGGTGCAGTTGTCCACCGGACTCTGACCTCGCGCGCCGATCCGGCGTCACGCCCAATTGTCGCATCACCCGAGAAATGACGCCCCGTCTCACCGAGCTGGGAGTACGGGTTGCCGGGCCGCCGAACCGGCGCCGCCGCCGACCGGGAGTGGTGGATTCACCGCAGGCCGGCGAGTTCGGGCTCGGGACATGAGTTCGTGGTGGCGGTCGATTCTCCACTCGGTCCAAGCCCCCGGGTCATCCCGGCTCGTGTGCCGGTGTGTCGGACCAGCGAGGTTCGGCGCGACCGTAATCGGGAGCCGGGAACGGGTAATCGGGGAATTCGGCCAGTGCAGGCGCGGCGGTGACGATCCGCCCGTGCGCGACTGTGCAGCGTGGACCGGGTACCGCCGGTGCCGGATGGCCGGGTGTGCGGCCGCGTTCGGACAGCAGCCAGGTCGCGGTACGGGCCAGTGAGACCCGCACGTCACGGCCGGACCCGTCCCCTGTCCGGGCCGCGAGCGCGTCGACGATACCGGCGGCGAGTAGATAACCGGACGCATGGTCGAGGGCCTGGGCGGGTAAGGCCCCGGGTACAGCGGAGGCGCCCTCGATCACCGCTATCCCGGTTGCCGCCTGCACGATACTGTCGAACCCGCGCCGGCCGGCCCACGGCCCGGTGAACCCCCATGCGCTGACCCGGGCGTGGATGAGGCCCGGCCGGCCGGCCAGGCCGAGCCTTTCGAGCGCACCCGGCCGGTACCCCGTCACGAGGACATCCGCAGTGTCCAGCAGGCTCTCCCATTGCGCATTCGCGGTCCGCAGGTCCAGCAGGGCCGATTTCTTGCCCTGTCCCGTATCGGTGAACTGCCACGGAATCTCCGGCAGTGCGGGTGGGTCCACGCGCAGGACTTCGGCTCCGAGCAGTGCCAGTGCGCGGGTGGCCACCGGACCGGCGATGACCCGGGTCAGGTCGAGCACCCGCACGCCTTGCAGCGGCTGATATGGGGTACCGGACACCGGCAGTGTGTAGCGCCGCCGGTCCGACCGCTCCACAAGGGCGACCAGGGGGCCGGCGGCGGCCGAACCCGATTGCGGATGGGCACGCCACTGTGCCTCGTCACGTACCCGCACCGCGATCGCGCCGCGGGCAGCCGCCAGTTCCTCGAGGTCCGCGGCGCGGATCATGGCGATCTGGGATTCGGCCTGCTCCACGGGCGCGTCGGTGGGCAACTCGAGTGCGGCCAGCAGCCGGGCACGGTGATGCGGATAGTTCGCATGCGTGCGCACCCAGCCGTCGAAGGTGGGGAAGAATCCGGACAGATCGGCGAAACCGGCAACGCGGGCGCCGGCGATCCGCAGCAGCCGGTCACTGGTGAACGACGCGGCGATCCGTTCCGGGTCGAGGCGATGGCGGATCGGCGCCGTCCCTGCGGCCGCGCGATAGCGATCGGCCGCACCGAGGAAGGCTTGGACGGATCCGGCGGCCAATCCCCACACCGGCAGGGTTGCGGCGAGATAGCGCCCGGGGTCGGGCCAGTCCACCGGCGCCGACGCGGCAACGCCCGCACCGTCCTCGTAATCACGAACCAGCCGTGCTCCCACGTCCACTGCTCCGAGCGTACTGGCGTGCGGCGCGAGCGATCCTCGAGTTACCCGTTGGCACAGCGATTTTCATCACACTGTCACCAGGGATGCGAAGAGTTCAGACGAGGGTGCGCGCGGTGGGCCGCCCGGGCTGGTGCCGGACCCGCCACCACCATCCGGCCCACGACGCCAGCACGCAGATCGCGACCAGTATGCGCACCTCGACGAGCATGCTCTCGGGATAGATGACTCCGGTCAGGTAGTAGTCGATGAACCCCTCCGGCGGCAGGCCCTGCAGCCCCGCGCGTTCGCGCGCCCAGTTCTCGGCATAGGTCAGCGGACAGTCATAGCCGACCAGCACGGTGCCGAACCCCCACGCCGCCGCCGCACTGTGCAACCAGATCGTGCGCGGCAGCCGCCAGGCAACGAAACCTCCCGCCACCACGTAGCCGATGAACAGCACATGCACGGCGGCGGTCAGATCGGCGAGCAGCCGGTACCACACCCGTCCAGGGTATGCCCTGATCGCGATCGCTGCGCCGGATTCACCAGGGCGAGGGCCGGTAGTCCTTCAAGAAGCAGCCGTAGAGATCTTCACCGGTCTCGCCGCGCACGATCGGGTCGTAGACCCGGGCCGCGCCGTCCACCAGGTCCAGCGGGGCGTGGAAGCCTTCGTCGGCCAGCCGGACCTTGGTGTAGTGCGGCCGTTCGTCGGTGATCCAGCCGGTGTCGACTGCGGTCATCAGGATCCGGTCGGATTCGAACATCTCTCCCGCGCTGGTGCGGGTCAGCATATTCAGTGCCGCCTTGGCCATATTGGTGTGCGGATGACCGGGGCCCTTGTAGCCGCGGGAGAACTGGCCCTCCATGGCCGACACGTTCACCACATACTTGCGGCGGGCGGCCGCCGCGGCCAGCGCCGGGCGCAGCCGGGATACGAGGATGAACGGTGCCACCGAATTGCACAGCTGTACTTCGAGCAGTTCGGTGGGGTCGACCTCGCCGACCGTATGTACCCAGCTGTTGGTGTGGGCGAGATCGGGGACCAGGCCGCCGGCGTCGATGGCGACCCCGCGGGCGATCCGGTCCGGCATGGCCGAACCGGCGACCAGCGCCAGCTCCGCCACATCGGCGCCGGTGAGAGCGGGGGTCAGCGACGCGGTGAGGGCGGTCGGATGCGCCCGGGTGGTCTGGCCGAAGGTCACCGTTTCGGGGAGTGCGCCGGCGGGCAGCGGATCGGATTCGGCGGCGGCCAGGGCACTGTAGGCACCGGGGGAGCGGCGGACGGTCTGCGCGGCATTGTTGATGAGGATATCGAGCGGCCCCTGGGCCGCCACATCATCGGCCAGTGCCACGACCTGCGCGGGATCACGCAGGTCGATACCGACGATCCGCAGCCGGTGCAGCCAGTCGGCGCTGTCGGGCCGGGCGGCGAAACGGCGGATCGCGTCGTTGGGGAATCGGGTGGTGACGGTGGTGTGCGCACCGTCGCGCAGCAGCCGCAACGCGATGTACATACCGATCTTCGCGCGTCCGCCGGTGAGCAGTGCGCGGCGGCCGGACAGATCCGTGCGGGCGTCGCGGCGGTCGTGGCTCATCGCGGCGCACTCCGGGCACAGCTGATGGTAGAAGGCGTCGACGCGGGTGTACTTCTCCTTGCAGATATAGCAGCCGCGCGCCCGCAGCAGGGTTCCGGCAGAGGCTCCGGTGGTGGCCGAACTGATCGGGATTCCGGCGGTCTCGTCGTCGATCCGATTGGGCGATCCGGTCGCGGTCGCGGCGACCACCGCGCGATCGGCCTCCAGTTTGGCTTGCCTGGCAGCGATGCGTCGCTGTCGTTTGAGCTCCTTGAACATGCCGCCGACGGCGCGCTGGACCGTGAGCGAGTCCGGGTGGCCGGGTTCCAGCCGGCCTGCCTGTTCGAGTACGCGCAGACAGGTGGCGAGGTCGTTCGGATCGATGCTGGTCGCGGCCATCGGTGCGGGGATGTCCTTCGTGAGCTGGGAAAGCGTGCCCATCATTGTGGCAAGGCAGGGTAGCGGTGCCGCGACCGGGGCGAACGGTCTCGCGGCCGCCTCGTTGACATCACGCCAATAGTGCGGGAAAGTCATTCCGGAATGATCCGGCACCCGACCGTGCCGGGCTGGTGCTCACGAACCGAAGGATGCGGATATGGCACGCCCCGCGTGGAGCGACGACGAGGTCGAGGCGGTACGGGAACTCGCCCGCACCTACTTCGAGAAGGAAGTGGTGCCGCACGAGGAGCGGTTCATCGAGCAGGGGCATCCGGACAAGGCGCTCTACCGGCGGGCCGGTGAACTGGGCCTGCTTTGTCCCGCCGTCGCCGAGGAATTCGGCGGTGGTGGTGGCACCTTCGCTCATGAAGCGGCCATCATCGAGGAGCAGGTGCGGGCGGGCGACGGTGCCCTCGGAATCCCGGTGCACAGTTCGATCATCGCGCCGTACCTGGCCGAGTTCGGGTCCGACGAACTGAAGAAGCGGGTACTGCCCAAGGCCTGCAGCGGTGAGATGGTGCTGTCGATCGGGATGACCGAGCCGGGCACCGGGTCGGATCTGCAGGCCATCAAGACCCGCGCGGTGCGTGAGGGCGACGAGTACGTGATCACCGGCTCGAAGCTCTTCATCTCCAATGGCTGGCTGTGCGACGGCATCATCATCGCCGCCAAAACCGACCCCGAAAAGGGTGCGGCCGGGGTATCGCTGCTGTTCGCCGAGGTGAGTGACGACACCCCGGGCTTCACCCGCGGCCGGATCCTGTCCAAGATCGGCGGCAAGGGGCAGGACACCGCGGAACTGTTCTTCGACGGCCTGCGCGTTCCGGCGGCGAATTTGCTGGGCGGAGCGGAGGGCCAGGGTTTCTACCAGATGATGCAGCTACTGGCTCAGGAGCGCCTCGTCACCGCGATCATGGCGGTGGCGATGATGGAGCGCGCGGTGGAGCTCACCGTCGAGTACACCAAGGGCCGCGAAGCGTTCGGCAAACCGCTCTTCGCCATGCAGAACACCCGGTTCGAATTGGCCGAATGCGCGACCATCGCCCGCACCAACCGGGTCTTCCTCGACGACTGCCTCACCCGGCACCTGAAGGGTGAACTGGATGTGCAGACCGCCGCCATGTCCAAGTACTGGTCCACCGATCAGCTCGGTATCGTCGTGGACCGCTGCCTGCAGCTGTTCGGCGGCTACGGATATATGACCGAATACCCGATCTCGCAGCTCTACACCGGTGCCCGGGTGCTGCGGATTCTCGCGGGCAGCAACGAGGTGATGAAAGATCTCATCGCCCGTGGCCTCTGATCTCGAAGCCGCCGCCGGCCCCGGCCACCCGGCCAACGGAGCCGGGGCGCCCATGCGGCGGCGCCGTCTCGAACCCGACGAACGCCGGGCCCAGATCCTCGCAAAAGCGATCGAGATGTTCGGGGAGCGGCCCTACGCCGCGGTATCCACCGCCGAACTCGCGCAGCGCGCCGGGGTGGCGCGGGGACTGATCAACCACTACTTCGGCAACAAGCGCGATCTCTATCTCGCCGTGGTGCGCCGGATGGTGACCCTGCCCCGGTCCGGTGACCTCCATATTCCGGCGGGCAGCCCCCGCGAACGAATCGACGCCAGCGTCCACTGGCTGCTGGATACCATCTCCGAGCACGGCAACACCTGGGTGAAGGTCACCAGTCACGAGGGAGTCGGTGACGATCCGGAGGTGCAGCAGATACTGGACGCCGCCGACGATGCGGCCGCGCAGCGGCTGCTGGTGATGATCGGCCTATCGGGTGACGAGGCGGCGGAGCCGCATCGGGCGATGGTCCGGGCCTACGGCGGGATGGTGAAGGTCGCCGGTCGCGAATGGCTCACCCGCGGCACGATGACCCGGGACCAGGTGCATGCCCTGCTGGTCGATGTGCTGACCACTCTCGTCGCCGAATCCCTTCCGCGGGTCAACGGGAAGAGCTGATCGCAGCGGGTCTCGTTATGGACAATCACGGCGTGTCGGATGGACATCTGTGATCCGGGCAACTCCCGTTTCCCGCAACGGCCGGGCCGATCCCGCTTATTCTTGGCGCAATGCCGGGCGGGTCGACTGCTTCGGGTTCCCCCCGGCAGCAGTTCGAAGGGATCGTGCATGGGATATTCGCAGCGCTGGGGCGAGCAGCGCTGGCCGGAGGTACCGCCGGACCGTGACCCGGGCCCGCCCGCCCGAGCGGGCCGGCGCCGGCCGGAACCCCGCGAGGAACCCGAGGATTTCGACCATCCGGACGATTCGCCTTTCGACACCGGCCGTCCGGTCGTCAACCCCTATGCCGTTGTCGCCTTGGTGGCGGCTCTGGTTCTGCTCTTCCCGGTCGCCATCGTTTTCGGGTCGATCGCGTTCACGTATCCGCGCGGCCGGTTCATGGCGTTCACCGCATTCGTGCTCGGTGCGCTGGAGGCGGCTTTGCTGGTGGCATTCGTCGTCCTGCCCCGGGACCGGGTATCGGATATGTACTCGCAGGTCGGCGACGCGCTGGGGGTCACCACCGGGTCCGCGGACGCAGCGGGTGTTCCCGCCGACGGCACAGTGGAAAGTGCCACCGCCGTCTCCATTCCGGCACCGTCCAGTGCGCCGCCGGCACCCTCCACCCGAGCGCCGGTTACCCGGCCCGCACCCGAGATCGCGGCACCCGTCGCCGAGAAAGACACCGCCTGTCCCGAGCCCGCCCTGATCGGCGCGGCGACCGACGGCACTACTCTGCTGTGCCTGACCGACACCGGATCGGTTACCGGCTATCAGTGGTCCGGGCCGTACCGGGTCGCCGAGGACGTACGCGCGGAAGGCGGGAACTGCACCGCAGGTGCGGCCGCCACGGCCCGCACCGCCGCCGGCCGGGCTCTGGTCTGCGAAGACGGTACTTGGGCGTTGTGGGTCTCCTGAATCGAGCTCACGACGGTCGCTGCCCGCTATGCGTCGGGCTGCCCGGATCGGGATGGGCCACCGTGACGACGGAACAAAGCCCCTTGTGCCGGTGGCCTACCCTGCCGGATCCGGTTTGCGGGCGCGGCTGGGCTGGACCCGGGGTGGTTCGTTCGGCATCTTCGGGTATTGCGGCGGCCACGGCGCGTCCATGAGGCCGCCCGCCAGATCGCGTTCGGACCATTCCAGCAGGGGTTCGATGGATTGCGGCGGGCGATCCACCCACGGATCGCCCCGTGGGGCCGCCGCCCCGGGTAGGGGGCGCGCGGGGGGTACAAGGGGAAGCACCGTTACACTTAGGGCCCCCGCCAGGGGGGGGGCCCCAGCGCCC
>NZ_JARWOV010000275.1 GCF_029868855.1 Nocardia carnea
GCCGCCCGGGCCCCCCGGGTGTTCCCCCCGTTTTGTCGCGGGCGTCTCGGTCCCGGCGGGGGGGGGGGGGCCCCCCCCCGCCCCCCCCACCTCCTACGGCCGGCTGCTGGCATTGCTCGCGGCCCGCTGCGGTGATGTCACCACCGCGGAGGATGCGCTGGCCGACGCCTTCGAACGGGCGGTGCGGCACTGGCCGGTCGACGGCGTTCCCGCCAATCCCGACGCCTGGTTGCTGACCGTGGCCCGCAACCGGATCCGTGATGTCGTCGCCGGGGCGCCGGCGCGCCGTACCGTGGCGCTCGACCCGGTGCGGCACGACCCGGGCCTGCTGGATCGGATCGATCCGGAGGTCCTCGAGGACCGGCGGCTCGAGCTCCTGTTCGTCTGTGCCCACCCGGCCATCGACCCACCGGCCCGGACCCCGTTGATGCTCAACACCCTGCTCGGCTGCACCGCCGAACAGATCGGGCGGGCGTTCTCCGTGCCCACGGCGACGACGGCGGCGCGCCTGACCCGGGCGAAAAAGCGAATCAGACAGGCGCGCATACCGTTCCGCGTGCCCGCGCCCGCAGAACTCCCGGCCCGGGTGGACGCAGTACTGGAAGCGGTCTACGGCGCATTCGCGATCGACTGGCACACAACAGGCCGCGAACTGCACGAGTCGCTGACCGGTGAGGCGCTGCACCTGGCCGAGGTACTCACCCAGGTGCTGCCCGACGATCCCGAAGCACACGGCCTGGCGGCCCTCATCGACCTGTGCACGGCCCGCATACCCGCGCGCATCGACGCCACGGGCGACTACATACCGCTCGAGCGCCAGGACCGCCGCCGCTGGGACGCCGAACTCGTCGTGCGCGGCCGTGCCCACCTCCGCCGTGCCTACTCGTTCGCCACCGTCGGCCGATATCAGCTCGAGGCCGCGATCCAGGCGGCCGAGGGTGCCGGCGCCGATCCCGTCGTCATTCTCGACCTCCACCGTGCGCTGCACCGTTTCGCCCCGACGCTCGGTAGCGCGACGTCGCTCGCCGCCGCGACCGCCCGCGTGCACGGCCCCGCCGCCGGGCTGGCGGTCCTGGACGCCGAGGTCGACGACCGGCGATTCCAGTCGGCCTGGGCGGTTCGCGCCCACCTGTGCCGGGGGGGGGGGGGGGCCCGCGCCGCGGGACCACCCCCCCACCACCCCCACGCCCCAGGGCGCCCCCAAACCCCCCCCCCCGGGCCCGGGGGGGGGGGGGGGGCGGGCCCCGCGGCCCCGGATGGAGGGGGGCC
>NZ_JARWOV010000276.1 GCF_029868855.1 Nocardia carnea
GTCCAGGCCCGACACCCGGCCGCGCACGGTGGGGGCGGTTCGGCTGATCCGGAAACCACCGGCCGGGGGCGGGCCGCGCGGTACCGCCGCCCCGCCGGGGGGGGGGTTCGGGGGGGCCCCCGCCGTTGTGTTTGTCGTAAAAACGCGGCAACCGGGGGGGGCAAAACCCCGCGGCGCCGCAGGCGCCGCAGAATAAACACAGCGCCCGGCCTGCGAAAGGGCAGGACCGGGCGCTGGTGGGAAAGCTACTTGGCGTCGGCGTCGGCTTTCTTGGCGCGCTTGCCGTAGCGGGCCTCGAAGCGGGCCACACGACCACCGGTGTCCAGGATCTTCTGCTTGCCGGTGTAGAACGGGTGGCACTGCGAGCAGACCTCGACGGTGATATGCCCGGATTCCTTGGTGGAGCGGGTCTGGAACGTATTACCGCAGCCACAGACGACAGTGGTGTCGACGTAGGCCGGGTGGATTCCTGCCTTCATGGATGTCCTCTCGATATTGGTCGCCGGGTCGCTCGCATATTTCGTCGAACGTGAACCGGAACCGACTAAGGCGGGAGTCTGCGCGATTCGCAGACGCACGGCGGTCCAGTATGCCAGAACCACCGACGCCCCCTGCAACGCACCTCCCCCGGTATTTGTTCCGCATGGGATGGATACCCGTGGACGCGCGTCCGGCGGAAACGAGACGTGGGGGGGGGGCCGGGCGGGGGGCGCCCCCCCCCCCGGGGGGGTTTTTTGGTGGGGGCGGGCGGAGGGGGGGGCGCCCCGCCCCCCCCGCGCCCCCCCCCCCCCCCCCCCCCCCCCCCCGCCGGTTCGGTTATTATTCGGCGGGGCCGGATCCGTTCGAGGACCCGGCGCCGCGCGAAAGGCACCGATTATTCGTCCAGTGCTCCCGGAGCAGTCTTGGAGACCTGCATCAGGAATTCCAGGTTGTTCTTGCTCTTCTTCAATCGATCGATCAGCAGATCGATCGCCTGGTGCGAATCCAGGCCCGACAACACGCGGCGCAGCTTGTGCAGGACCGCGGCCTCGTCGACATTGAGCAGCAGTTCGTCCTTACGGGTACCGGACGGATTGACGTCCACCGCGGGGAACACGCGCCGCTCGGCGATCTTGCGGTCGAGTTTGAGCTCGGCGTTACCGGTGCCCTTGAACTCCTCGAAGATCACCGTGTCACCGGTCGAACCGGTTTCCACCATCGCGGTGGCGATGATCGTCAGCGAGCCGCCGTTCTCGATATTGCGCGCCGCGCCGAGGAACCGCTTGGGCGGATACAGCGCGGTGGAATCGACCCCACCGGACAGAATGCGTCCGGAAGCCGGCGAGGAGTTGTTGTACGCGCGGCCCAGGCGGGTGATCGAGTCGAGCAGGACCACCACGTCCTTACCCATTTCGACCAGGCGCTTGGCCCGTTCGATGGCCAGTTCGGCGACCGAGGTGTGATCGGACGGCGGCCGGTCGAAGGTGGAGGCGATGACCTCACCCTTCACCGAACGCTGCATATCGGTGACCTCTTCGGGACGCTCGTCGACCAGCACCACCATGAGGTAGCACTCGGGGTTGTTGATCGCGATCGCGTTGGCGATGTCCTGCATGATCGTGGTCTTACCGGCCTTCGGCGGCGACACGATCAGGGCACGCTGTCCCTTACCGATCGGCATGATCAGGTCGATGACCCGAGTGGTCAGCTTGTTCGGCGTGGTTTCCAAGCGCAGCCGCTGATTGGGGTACAGCGGGGTGAGCTTGTTGAAATCGGGCCGCCGTTTCGCCGAATCCACCTCGGCACCGTTGACCGTGTCCAGACGCACCAGCGGATCGAACTTCTGTCGCTGATTGGCCTGTTCGCCCTCACGTGGGGCACGCACCGCACCGGTGATCGCGTCACCGCGGCGCAGGCCGTTCTTGCGGACCAGGTTCATCGAGACGTAGACGTCGTTCGGCCCGGCCAGGTAGCCGGAGGTACGCACGAACGCGTAGTTGTCCAGGACATCGAGGATGCCCGCGACCGGCTGCAGAACGTCGTCTTCCCGGATCTCGGGCTCGCGGGCATCACCGCCGGCGCCGCCCTCGCGGTCGCGGCCGCGGCGGCGTTCACGGAACCGGCGACCCCGGCGACCGCGGCCGCCTTCTTCGTCGTCGCCGCCGCCGCGGTTGCTGTCGCCGCCCCGGCTACCGCCGGAGCCGCGCTGTTCGCCCTGGCTCTGCTGGCCGCCCTGGTTCCGGTCCCGCCGGCGTTCGCCCTGGTCGGAGTCCTTGGTGTCCTGTTTGGACTCGGGCTTGCCGCCGTCGGACTTGGCTTCGTCGGTGCGCGCCTCGCCGGAATCGCCGGCGTTCTTGCCCTGCTGATCGCGACCGCGACGCTGCCGGCCGCGGCCACGCTGGCCGGAATCCCGGCCGGTGTCCTCGGTGTCGGCGGGTTTGGTCTCGGGTTTGGCGTCGGCCTTGGTATCCCCCTTGGCGTCGGCTGCGGCCTTCGAAGCGTCGGACTTCCCGGCCTCCGCGGTGCCGTTGGCGTTCGCCGCACCATTGGTGGCGGCCTGCTTCTCGGCGGCCTTGGCGTCGCCGGACGCATTATCGGCGCCGGTGGCGGCGCGATCGGTCGTGGTCCGCGTGGGCGCGGGCGACTCGGCCGGGGCGGCGGCGGGCGCGGCCGGGGCCGTGGTGGACGCGGCCGCGGCGGGCTCCGCGGACTTACGCTCCTTGGCAGCCTTCGCGCGGGTGTTGCGCTCCGCGGCGGCGGGTCTGCCGGCCTGATTTTCCTTGATAGCAGCGATGAGATCACCCTTGCGCATACCGGAGGTGCCCCGAATTCCGAGTTCCCCTGCCAGTGCGCGCAACTGCGGCAACAACATTCCAGTCAGCCCCGATCCGATGTCGGTGTTTTCGCTCATCTTCGAAATCTGTCCGGAGTCACTTTCGCGGTTGCCCGAGGGTTCGGAGTCGGATTCCACCCCGGGTGTCGCGAGCAGGTCCGTATCTGTCACGGAGATCCTTTCCTTCCCTCGATGGCCGTGTGCTGTGTCGAGGGTTTCGTTCCGTAGCCCGATCTCGCTGCCGGACTCGGATTTGTAGCCGTATCGCCTGCCCCTCCGGGACCGGGTGCTTCGCCACCGCCGAAAAATGGTGGAAGAGATCATTCCAGTTCAGAGGCTGCGCGGCACCCCCATGGCATGGAGGCTCGAGCCTGGAGCCTGCTGGAGCGATTGCCCTGATGAAGCACCGGCGTCTGATGCGCGCGATGTACGGACTTGCCCAGGATAGCGGGCAACTACGAACCTCGGCAAGGCGGACGCGCCCGTCAGGCGATCCGGACGCCTTCCGCGAGGCCGGGCTCGAGTACCCGCAGCCCGTCCGCCGCGGCACGCGCACGCAGTTCGTCGGGGAAAGCGCTGGTCCCGAGTGCGAGCACCGTGGGGCCGGCGCCCGAAACGGTAGCCGCGATTCCGGCGGCCCGCAAGCGGTCGATCCAGGCGGTGGTCAGCGGCAGGGCGGGTGCGCGCTGAGTTTGGTGCAGCCGGTCCGCGGTGGCCGGGAGCAGCAGATCGGGGCGCTGGGTCAGGGCTACCACCGCCAGCGCGGCCCGGCTCACGTTGAACGCGGCGTCGCGATGCGGGATCAGTTCGGGCAACAGGCCCCGGGTCTGCGCGGTGGACGAGCGCTCGTCGGGGACCAGAACCACCGGTCGCAGGCCGGCGTGCCCGTCGAGGCGGACAGCGCGGTAGATCCGCTGCGGCGCAGCGATATCACCGATGGCCTCGGGACCCGGGCCGGTCTCGGTCCAGGAGACGACGATACCGCCCAGCACACTGGCCGCCGCATTGTCCGGATGCCCCTCGAATTCGGCGGCGAGCTGCACCATCCGGTCGGTGTCGACGGCCAGGGCCGGGTCGAATTCGGCGGCCAGCGCGCAGCCCGCGGCGATACCGCCGACCACGGCCGCCGCCGAGGAACCCAGTCCGCGGGAGTGCGGAATCGTATTCCGGCACAGCACCTCCAGGCCGTCGGCCCAGACCCCGGCCGACTCCAGTCCGCGTTCGATGGCCCGGACCACCAGATGCTGTGGCCCCCAGGGCACCTCGTCGGCGCCTTCGCCTTCCACCCGGATATCCAGTCCGGAATCGGTACTGCGTACTTCGATCTCGTCGTAGATACCCAGCGCCATCCCCAGCGAATCGAACCCGGGGCCGAGATTCGCGCTGGACGCGGGAACCCGGACCGTGACGGTGAGCCCGGCCGGCAGGGTGGGAGCAGTGAGCCGGCTTTCGCGCGTGTCCAAGGTCAGGCCAGCTCGAGTCGGGCGGCGACGGCCACCGGGTCGACGGCGATGGCCTGGACCTCGGGCATACCGAGAAGTGCGGTATCGGGGTCCTTCAGGCCGTTGCCGGTGACCGTGCAGACCACCTTCAGTCCGGGCTCGAGCCAGCCGTCGGCGCGGGCCGCCAGCACCCCGGCAACGCTTGCCGCGGAAGCAGGCTCCACGAATACGCCTTCCTTCGCCGCGACCAGCCGGTACGCCTCCAGGATCTCGTCGTCGGTGGCCGCCCGGAACGCCCCACCGGACTCCTCCTTGGCCGCGACCGCCCCGTTCCACGAGGCGGGCGCACCGATCCGGATGGCGGTCGCGATGGTTTCCGGTTCCTTCACCGGGGCACCGTTGACCAGCGGCGCCGCCCCGGCGGCCTGGACACCCAGCATGCGCGGCAGCGAACCCGTCACGCCGTCGGCATGATATTCGCGGTAGCCGCGCCAGTAGGCGGTGATATTGCCGGCGTTCCCCACCGGCAGCGCGTGCACATCGGGGGCGGTGCCGAGCACATCGCAGATCTCGAACGAGGCGGTTTTCTGGCCCTCGATCCGCGCCGGGTTCACCGAGTTGACCAGGCCGATCGACGGGAAATCGGAGGTGACCTTACGAGCCAGCTCCAGGCAGTCGTCGAAATTGCCCTCGACCTGGATCACCTTGGCACCGAGCATCACGGCCTGGGCGAGCTTGCCCATGGCGATCTTGCCCTGCGGGATGAGCACCGCACAGGTCATGCCGGCGCGGGTGGCGTAGGCGGCGGCCGAGGCCGAGGTGTTGCCGGTGGAGGCGCACAGCACCGCCTGCTGACCCCGGTACTTGGCATCGGTCATCGCCATGGTCATACCCCGGTCCTTGAACGAACCGGTCGGGTTGGCACCTTCGACCTTGAGATACACCTCACACCCGGTGAGTTCGGAAAGGTACGGGGCCGGTACCAGCGGGGTACCACCCTCGAAAAGGGTGACCGGTTCCCAGTCGGCCGCACCCGCGAGCCGATCCCGGTAGGCGGCGATCAGCCCGGGCCAGCGGGAGTGCGCGCCGGATTGCGGAGCGACACCGGCAGGCCCCCTACGCGATGCAGTTGGCCCGCCCGTCGCCCCACCGCCGCCCCTGACCGAATCGCTGCGCGATGCTGTTGTCATTCTTCGGTGCCTTCCAATCTCAGGACGCTGGTGACAGATGTGACGGATTCCATATCCGCGAGTGCGGCCACGGTTTCGGCCAGCGCCGACTCCGTCGCCAGGTGGGTGACGACGACGAGCCGTGCCCGGTCATCGTGCCCTTCCTGCCGGACGGTGGAAATACTGACCCCGTGCTCGGCGAATTTACCCGCCACCCGGGCCAGCACACCGGGACGGTCTTCGACCTTCAGATTCACGTGGTAGCGGGTGGGGGTATCGCCGATCGGCGCGATCGGCAGCGCCGCGTAGACCGATTCGCCGGGAGCCCGGCCACCGAAGAATTTGTTGCGGGCAGCCATCACCAGATCACCCAGTACCGCCGAGGCGGTGGGTGCGCCGCCGGCGCCCTGGCCGTAGAACATCAACCGGCCGGCGTTCTCGGCCTCCACGACCACCGCGTTGAATGCCCCGCTGACGGTGGCCAGCGGATGTTTGCGCGGGATCAGCGCCGGATAGACGCGCACCGAAACCCGTTCTTTACCGCCCTCGGCCGGACCGGGCTCCCCCGGGCCGGCCGGAACCCGCTCGCAGATCGCGAGCAGTTTCACGGCGCAGTTCACCGCGGAGGCGGTTTCCAGGTCCTCGGCGGTGATCGTCGAGATGCCCTGGCGGAACACATCGGCGGCCGTCACCCGGGTGTGGAACGCGAGGGAGGCGAGGATGGCGGCCTTGGCGGCGGCGTCGTAGCCCTCGACATCGGCGGTCGGATCGGCTTCGGCGTACCCGAGGCGGGTGGCCTCGGCGAGGGTCTCGCCGTAATCCGCGCCGGTTTCGTCCATTGCGGACAGGATGAAATTGGTGGTGCCGTTGACGATGCCGACCACTCTGTTGACCCGGTCGCCCGACAGCGACTGGATCAGCGGCCGCACCACCGGGATCGCCCCGGCGACCGCGGCCTCGAAGTAGAGATCGGCGCGGCTGCGTTCGGCCGCGGCAGCCAGTTCCCCGGTGTAATCGGCCAGCAGCGCCTTGTTGGCGGTGACCACGGATTTACCGGCATTGAGCGCGGCAAGGATGAGCGCGCGCGCCGGGTCGATACCGCCGACGACCTCGACCACCACGTCGACATCGGACCGGGCGACCAGGCCCTCGGCGTCGGTGGTCAGCAGTTCGGCGGGCAGGCCGCGGTCCCGGTCGAGATTGCGCACCGCGACCCCGCGCAGGGTCACCGGTGCACCGACGCGAGCCTGCAGATCGTCGGCGTGGTCGCGCAGAATCCGCACGACCTCGCTGCCCACATTGCCCATACCCAATACCGCGACCCCGATGGGCCGATCCGGGCCCCACCGGCCCGGTACGACGTCATTCACCGCGGGCACGCTCATCTCGGGCACATCCGCCCCTTTCGTCGCGTCCATCAGACCTCCAGACCGAGCAGATCGTCGATCGTTTCCCGGCGCAGGATCAGCCGCGCCGTACCGTCGGCGACGGCGACCACGGCGGGCCTGGTCAGCATGTTGTACCGGCTCGACATGGAATAGCAGTAGGCGCCCGTCCCGGCCACGGCCACGAGGTCGCCGGGCCCGGCGTCGGCGGGGAGCCAGGTATCGCGAATGATGATATCGCCGCTCTCACAATGCTTTCCGACGACGCGGGCCACCACCGGCTCGGCCTGTGAACCCCGCGAGACGAGCTGGCAGTGGTAATCGGCCTGATACAGCGCGGGGCGGATATTGTCGCTCATCCCACCGTCGACGCTGACGTACCGGCGACGCAGGCCACCGTCGAGGGATACATCCTTGATGGTGCCGATCTCGTAGAGGGTCACCGTACCCGGTCCGGCGATCGCCCGGCCCGGTTCGACCGCGATGCGCGGGACCGGCAAACCGGCCAGTTCGGCCTCCCGCGCAACCAGGACCCGCAGTTTCTCGGCGAAAGCGTCCAGCGGGGGCGGGGTGTCCGAGGGCAGATAGGAAATCCCGAGCCCGCCGCCCAGGTCGAGCAGCGATATCTGCGCGGTGCGTTCGACACCGAATTTGTCGACGGCCTCACGAAGCAGCCCGAGCATCCGGTGCGCCGCGATTTCGAAACCGTCGATTTCGAAGATCTGCGAGCCGATATGGCTGTGCAGGCCGACGAGGCGGAGGTTGTCGGCTTCGAAAACCCGGGCCAATGCCTCCATGGCGTCACCGCCGGAAATGGAGAAACCGAATTTCTGGTCCTCGTGCGCGGTGGAAATGTATTCGTGGGTATGTGCCTCGACCCCGACGGTGACCCGGACGAGCACATCTTGCACGACCCCCGCCGCGCCGGCGACGGCTTCCAGCCGGTCGATCTCGAACAGCGAATCCACCACCACATGGCCGACCCCCGCCGCGACCGCGGCCTCGAGTTCGGCGACGGATTTGTTGTTGCCGTGCACCGCGATACGTTCGGCGGGGAACCCGGCGTGCAGCGCGACCGCCAGTTCACCGCCGGAGGCCACGTCCAGCGACAGTCCTTCGTCGCGGACCCACCGCGCCACCTCACCGCACAGAAATGCCTTGGAGGCGTAGTGCACTCGCGAGTCCGAACCGAAGGCGCGCACCATATCGCGGCAGCGGGACCGGAAATCGTCCTCGTCCACCACGAACAGCGGGGTGCCGAACTGCGCGGCGAGTTCGGTGACAGGTATGCCGCCGAGGCGCACCACATCGTCGGCGTCACGGGTCGCATTGCGCGGCCACACGTTCTCCGGCAGATCGATCATCTCCCGCGGATCCGCCGGGCGCTGCGGCAGATTCGGCGCGTGCGGGATATCGGCGTGCCGGGGCCCGGCCGGATGGACACTCATCGGTCTCCCTTCCTCACCCACTGCCGGAACAGTCGGTCGTTGCGATAGCGGGTGGCGGTCACATCCGCTCCGGTGCGGTAACGCCCAGCAGCGCCAGCCCGTTGGCCAGCACCTGCCGGGTGGCGTTGGCCAGCACCAGCCGGGCGGCATTGACCGGACTCACGGGTTCGTCGCCCATCGGCAGTACGCGCAGCGCCTTGTTGGACTGGAACGGATGGTAGGCGCCGGCCAGTTCCTCCAGGTAGCGGGCGATACGATGCGGTTCCCGCAGGGTGGCCGCGCTCGCCACCACCCGGGGGAACTCGCCCAGGGTCCGGATGAGCGCGCCTTCGAGATCGGAGTCCAGCTGCGCGAAATCCGGTGTCACCGTGTCGTATTCGAATTCCGCGGCATTACGGGCGATCGACGCCGCGCGGGCGTGCGCGTACTGCACGTAGTAGACCGGGTTGACGCTTTCCTGCTTCGTCCACAGGTCCAGGTCGATATCGATACTGGAGTTCACCGAACTGCGCACCAGTGAATAGCGGGCGGCGTCCACGCCGATGGCCTCCACCAGGTCGTCGAGGGTGACAACGGTGCCGGCGCGTTTACTCATCCGCACCGCGACACCGTCGCGCAGCAGGTTCACCATCTGCCCGATGAGCACTTCGACGCTGTCGGGGTCGTCACCGAAAGCCGCGGCGGCAGCCTTCAAACGGCCGATATACCCGTGATGGTCGGCGCCGAGCATATAGATGCACAGGTCGAATCCACGCGACCGCTTGTCCTGCAGATACGCGATATCACCGGCGATATAAGCGGCATGGCCGTCGCTCTTGATGACCACCCGGTCCTGATCGTCACCGTAATCGGAACTCTTGATCCACCAGGCGCCGTCCTTCGAGTACAGGTCGCCGGAATTCTTCAGCGTTTCCACCGCGCGTTCCACCGCACCGGAGGCGAACAGCGAACTCTCGTTGAAATACACATCGAAATCGGTGCCGAATTCGTGCAGCGTTTTCTTGATATGGGCGAACATGAGTTCCACGCCCTCGGCACGGAACACTTCGAGCCGCCGCTCGGGGGCGAGGTCGAGCACACCGGGATGCGCGGACACGATCTGGCCGGCGATTTCGGCGATATAGGCGCCCGCGTATCCATTCTCCGGAGTCGGCGCGCCGGTGGCGGCCGCGACCAGCGATTCGGCGAACCGGGTGATCTGCGCGCCGTGATCGTTGAAGTAGTACTCCCGGGTGACCTCGGCGCCCTGCGCGGCGAGAATCCGGCCCAGGGCGTCGCCGACGGCCGCCCAGCGAGTGCCACCCAGATGTACGGGACCGGTCGGGTTCGCGGAGACGAACTCCAGGTTGATCTTCGTACCGGCCAGGGCGTCGGCGGTGCCGTAATTCACACCGGCGGTCAGCACCTGCTGCAGGATCACGCCCTGCGCGGAAGCCGCCAGCCGGATGTTCAGGAAGCCGGGACCGGCCACTTCCGCGCTCGCCACGGCCGATGTATCGCCGAGCGCTTCGGCCAGCCAGCCGGCCAGCTCACGCGGATTCGTGCCCGCCTTCTTGGCTACCCGCATCGCCACATTCGTGCTGTAGTCACCGTGTTCGGGATTACGCGGACGCTCCACATCGACCTTGTCGGGCAGGACCGCGGGGTCCAGTCCGCGTTCGGCGAGTACCTTCGCGGCCGTCGCGTGAAGGAGATCTGCAAGGTCGGCTGGAGTCACGAGTCTCTATCCTATGGTCCGAGTGGGTGCGCGCCGCGAGTGGGCACCGCAGCAATGCACTGTTCATCACGTGGGAAAGAGCTAGGACCGGTATGCCGAACAGGACCAGCGCCAAATCGGCGAAAGCCGTCAAGGCGGCGGGCAAAGCCTCTTCCGTTCGCGGGGGCGGTAGAAATGGGAACAAGCCACCGCTGATGCAGCGGATCCCGTGGCTCACGGTGGGCGCGATCGTGGTACTCGTCGCGCTGGTCGGGGCGCTCGCGGTGAGCCTGGTCCCGAAATATCAGGAGCAGGCCGCGCTGCGGGAACGGCAGGAGCAGGTCCGGCAGCTGCGTGAATCGCTGGGTCAGCAGTTCGCGCCGACCGAGCAGAACCAGGACCCCTCCGCCCAGATCCAGGGCGTGGTGACACAGGAGTACCCGGCGGGCCTGCACGTCGATGCCACCCAGCGGGTGGCCTACGACAAGACGCCCCCGTTCGGCGGACCGCACGACGCCTCCTGGGCCGATTGCATGGGCACCGTCTACGACAAGGCGCTACGCGAGGAGAACGCCGTCCACTCGCTGGAGCACGGCGCCGTGTGGATCACCTACAACCCCGAGAAGGTCGACGAGGACGGGGTCGACACGTTGAAGGCCTGGGTGGAAGGTGAGCAGTACATGCTCATGTCCCCGCACCCGGACCAGGAAGCGCCCATCTCGCTGCAGTCCTGGGGCCACCAGCTCGCCGTGGACAATGCCGACGACGAGCGCATCGGCCAGTTCGTCACCGCGCTGCGGCTGAACTCCTTCGAGTACCCGGAGGTAGGCGCGGACTGCGCCACCATGGGCTTCGATACCGAGAACCCGCCGCCGTACGACCCCAGCGCCCCCGGCGCCGACGCGGTGCCGATGGACGGTGGCGGTATCCAGCCCGACCAGAGCGAGCTGGGTGGCGCGCCGGGCGGGCTGCCCGGTGGACTGCCGGGCGGTATCCCGGCCGTTCCGGGTATGCCGGGCACGCTGCCGCAACAGCAGCAGGCGCCGGTGGGCGCACAGCCGGCGCCCGGGGCCGGGCAGTAATGCCGGAAGCCGAGACCACCGAGGCCGAAACGCAGCCGGCGCCGGGCCGGCGCGCCCAGCTGCGCGCACAACGCGTCCCGCTCCTGATCATCGGTGCGATCGCCCTGCTCGTGGTGGGGTTCGGCGCCGGTGTCCTGCTGGCGCCGGACACCACCGGCGACGGTAATCCGGCCGGTCCCGTGGATATCGGTTTCGCGCAGGATATGTCTGCGCATCACGCGCAGGCGGTGGAAATGTCCGGGATCGCGCTGACCGGTTCGGACGATCCCGAGGTCCGGCGCCTTGCCTACGACATCCTCACCACCCAGCAGAGCCAGATCGGCCGAATGCAGGGCTGGTTGCAGATATGGGACGCGCCGGCCCGGGCGACCGGCGGTTATATGACCTGGATGCCGCAGGAAGAGCACGCCGGCCACGGACACGATCACGATGGCGGCGCGGGTACGGCCGCGATGCCGGGCATGGCGACGACGGACGAGCTCCGGCAACTCCGCGCCGCGCAGGGGCCTGCGCAGGACACGCTGTTCCTCCAGCTGATGTTGCGCCACCACCAGGGCGGGGTCCCGATGCTCGAATACGGCACCGAACACGCCGAGACCACCGAGATCAAGACACTCGCCGGCCAGATGCTGCCCGCTCAGGAAGGCGAATCCCGGCTGATGACCAAGATGCTCGCCGACCGCGGCGCGCAACCGTTACCGTTCGGATGAGCCCCCACCACGCGTTTTGGCTCTACCGCGGCTGATGCGTTACGCTGTGGACCGCCCGATCGACCGGACTTCCGGCCTCTCGGGTGGATCCCCGCCCTCGTAGCTCAGGGGATAGAGCGTCTGCCTCCGGAGCAGAAGGCCGCAGGTTCGATTCCTGCCGAGGGCACCTACGACAGAATCCCCGGACCGATATCGGTCCGGGGATTTTGCTGTTATCCGCGCATTCGGCCACGAAGTACGGACGCAGCCCCACCCGGCGCGGACCGCGGCACCTGGGAGCCCCGGCGCTCCGCCAGGCTGCTGTAGCCGCCGGTTGGGCCCTGTCCTGATCCGCCCGGGAGCTCGGTTCCCGAATTCTGACGAGTCGGTGTGGTGACCGGCCGCGCAACGACAGGTTCCACCTCGGGTATCAGTCGAGAGAGTCTGCCAGCAGCGCGTGCAGGTCCAACAGGGCGGGTATCTGTTCGGATGGGCGGCGGCCCATACCGCATTCGGTCGCGATACCGAAGCGGGGTACGACGCCACGAGCGGCCTCGATACGGCGCCGGGCACCCTCGAACCCATCGGAGGCATGGACCAGGCCCAGGTACAGCGCGGTCTCCGGGTGGAGCGTGAGGTCGGCCAGCGGAGCGAAGTACGACTCGTCGGTGCGGTCCTTCGGCACCGGCATATGGACCCATTGCAGCGGGCGATGCAAGGCGGCAGCCACACCCGACGCCACCGCGACCAGTTTCGAGGTATCGGCGGGCTCGACGAAGTGCCGGTGGCCGAAATCGCCGTAACAGAGGTGGTAGCCGAGCTCGACTTCCGCGGGTACCGCGTTGCCCAGGCGAGCGGCCCGTTCGATCACTCCCCCGAGCAGACCGGCCGCGTCATCGCCGAACCACGCCGGAAATACCCCTTCGAAGAGGGCGAATTCGACCGCAGCGTCCCACTGGACGGCCAGATCGCGGTGCGGGATGTTATCGACGATATCCGCCAGCTCGGCCAGGACAGCGGCCTCGTAGCGCTGTTCCAGCTCCGCTTGCGGGCCGGCGATGAACGCGCCGACCACCGCGATCGGCGTCGGCAGGCTGACCTGGAAGCGGGTGCCCGGCGCGATCACTCCCCGTTCGCGCATCCGCTGGAAGACTTCCCAGGAATCGGCGGCGGCCCGCGCGTAGCCCAGCGTTCCCAATTCGATAGTGGCGGGGTCGACCCCGGATGCCGGCTGGACCCGTTCGCTGGGGCCGTACTCCGGGCTCGGTGGCGGCACGGTGACGAGGTCGGGGTGGCTCTGCAATTTGGGCAGTTGCCACACGACCCAATTGTCGCGTTCGCCGGTCTCGCCGTCGGGGATACGGGATATATGCGGCCCCAACCTGGTCGCGACTTGTTCGAAAACCGCTGCCGTATCCGGGAGCGGAACACTGCCGCACAGATGGACACCGAGATCGGACATGAAACCCTCCATGCAACGAAATGTGCTTGTCACCAGGGACGCGAGTGTACGAGCACGAACTCGGCGGCGCGCACCGAGAAAGCTTCCCTGTAACGGCGAGGGTTCGTCCCGACCAGGTTTTTCGGTCGGCAGCCTTTCTCATTCATCATCGGCCGGTGGCCGCGTGGTCCTACTGCGCCGCGATCACCGTCGGGTCAATCGGACGACCGGATATTCCCGAGCCGATTTCTGCTGGTACTTCGCATAGCGCGGCTGCTGTCCGGTGATGCGCTGCCAGGCCTGTGCGCGGTCGTCACCGGCGAGGCGATGTGGTGTCACGGGTACGGCCGGACTACCGTGCACTTCGACGGCCGCCTGCTCGGGATGGGCCATCAGGTTGACATACCAGTCGGGGTCCCGTTTGCCGCCACCCGAGGCGACCACCAGCCATCCATCGTCATCGGCGAACCAGGTGATCGGCGTTTCCCGTGGTTCCCCGCTCCGGCGGCCGGTCGTGTGCAGGATCAGCAGATCCATGCCCAGGTATTTGCCGCCCTTCCGGCGGATCTTGCCGGTGGTGCGCGCGTTCATCTTCCGCTGGAACCACAGTGAGAGCGCTCCGAACGAGCTCTTCCTGCGTTCGCCCCGCTGATCCTGCGCCACGGTCCTACCTCCTGATGGTTCTCGCTGTCCCGGCGACAACGCCCAGCGGCTCCCGGCCGGTGGGCTGTTCTTCTGAACGACGCTAGCCGCGGCCGAGTGTCCGGCGCTTCTCGATTTCTGATCGGATCGGCTGCGCCGCCGATACCTCGCGGGTGACGACAGTCCGGCGCGTACCAGGTGCGGAGATCAGCTCGGCATGCCCGGCAGTCCCGTCACCGCGGGCGCCAGGTAGTCGATGGCCGGCCGGGCGCGCATCACCGCGCGGCCGGCTTCGGCCCGCGCTGCTCGCTGCTCGGGTTCGGCGAGGTAGTGCAGGCAGGTGGTAACGATATCGTCGTAGTCGGTGAAGACGACCGCGTCGGCGTAGCGGTCGGCCTCCTCTGTGTCGGCGCAGTGCTCGGAGATCACGAACACCCCGTTGGCCAGCAGATACGAAACCCGGACGATCTCGAATATCTTGGTGTCGTAGAAGTGCGTGTTCACAACGATTTTCGCGCGCGCGTAGAGAGCGTCCCGGGCGGACCCGTACACACCGAAATGCGCTTGCGCGTTCAGGCCGAGCCGGCGCAATTCGTCGATCGGGGCCATGCGCCGCTCGTTGAGGGAACCGACGACGAGAACGTCGATATCCTGCTCGGCGGCGGCCGGGATCCGTTCGAGTTCGGGAACGTGACCGATCGGCACGTGCCGGGCGTGCCGCACCCCCAGATCCCGCAGCGCCGCGGTGTTGCGGGCACAGTAATCCCCCACCCGGTGCCGCCGACAGGTTGTTACACCCGAGCGCACAGAAGTTCGCGGCGGCGGCGGGCACAATCGACTACGACATGCGAGCCGGACCGCCAACCCAGGGAAAAGGGGACGTGAGATGCAGTTGGGCATGATCGCCGCGACCGCCGCCACCCGCGAACTGGCACCGATCATGGCCTCCATCGCCTTCGCCGCGCAGGCGGGTTGCCGGTTCACCGCCCAGCTCGGCGCCATGCGGATCGCCGAGGAGATCGACGC
>NZ_JARWOV010000277.1 GCF_029868855.1 Nocardia carnea
CGGTTGGGAGACCCCACCTTCCGAGCAATCCGGCTGGGGCACCGGCCAGGCCGGACAACAAGGATGGGGCGCCGACCAGCCCGGCGGCCAAGGATGGGGCGCCGACCAGCCCCGGCAACAGGGATGGAGCGGCGGACAGCCGGGACAGCAAGACTGGGGAGCCGAGCAACCCGGGCAGCACGGGTGGGGTGTCGGGCCGTCCGGGCAACAAGGCTGGAGCGGTGCCCAGCCCGGGCAGCCGGGTTGGGCCGGGGCTACCCCCGGGGTTTTTGGGGGGTTCGGGGCTGCGCCAAGCGCCGGGGCGCGGGGGCGCCCCCCCCGGGCCGGGGCGGCACGGGCCAGCCACACCATCGCCTCCCCGCCCCCGTCGACGATCTCCTCGGCGATCCAATCCAGCTGTTCGCGGGTCCGCGCGTCCGCGGGCAGTGTCACCACCCCGTCGCCGAGCTGGGCGACACCGAGTCGTTTGAGTTTGCGCCATACCGTGATCCGCGCCGTCGACGGATTGCGCGGCATCCGATACGAGAGCAGTACCCACTGCCCGGCGGCGTGTGCGCTGGCAGCCGGCGTGCTGTTCGCCCTCGTCGCCTCTGACTCGTCTGCGGCCACACCCCAACCCTAGCGCAACCGTGGTTGCAATTCTTCTCACATTCCAGAACACTGCAACCACGGTTACATTTCCCGCATGGATCCGATCGAAAAAGGGGAACACCCCGTGTTACGCGACACCACCACGCCAGACGTCATCCCGCTACGCACCGCCACCAAGGCATGGTTCCTGATCTCGCTGCAAACATTCGGCGGGCCGGCCGGCCAGATCGCAGTCATGCAACGCATCCTGGTCGACGAAAAACACTGGATCGGCCAGCAGCGCTTCCTGCACGCCCTCAATTACTGCATGCTGCTCCCCGGCCCCGAAGCCCAGCAACTGGCCATCTACATCGGCTGGCTACTCAACGGCCGCCGCGGCGGGATGATCGCCGGCACCCTGTTCGTCCTGCCCGGCATGCTCGCACTCCTGGCACTCTCCGCGATCTACGTCGGATTCGGCGACACCACCCTGGTCACCGCACTGTTCGCCGGACTCGCCCCCGCCGTCGTCGTCATCGTCGCCCAAGCACTGCTACGTGTCGGGCGCCGCGCCCTGCACCATCCCGGCCTCGTCGCGATCGCCGCCGCAGCGTTCGCCGCGCTCACCTTGTTCGCGATCCCGTTCCCGATCGTCATCGCCGCCGCCGCGGCCGCCGGCTGGGCCCTGGCCCGCACTTTCCCGGCAGCACTGGCACCCACCGGGCACGCCGGTGACGCCGGCACCGGGTCCGCGCCACTGATCTCCGACGACGCCCTGCACCACGAACCCCCCTCGGCCCGCCGCAACCTGGCCGTGCTCGCGATCGGCCTGCTCATCTGGGCCGTCCCCGTCGCAGCCGCCGCCGTATTCCTCGGCACCACCCACACACTCACCACTCAGGGCCTCTTCTTCTCCGGCACCGCCGTGGTCACCTTCGGTGGCGCCTACGCCGTGCTAGCCTTCGTCGCCCAACGCGCCGTCGAGGTCTACGGCTGGCTCTCACCCACCGATATGGTCCGCGGCCTCGCCCTCGCCGAATCCACTCCCGGACCGCTGATCATGGTCGTCCAGTTCGTCGCGTTCCTCGGCGCCTATCACCACCCCGGCACTCTCAACCCCTGGGTCGCAGGCCTCCTCGGATCGTTGCTCACCACCTGGGTCACCTTCGTGCCCTGCTTCCTGTTCATCCTTCTCGGCGCCCCCTACGTCGAACGCCTCCGCCACAATCGCGCGCTCTCCGCGGCCTTGACCGGTATCACCGCCGCCGTCGTCGGCGTCATTGCCAACCTCGGCCTCTACTTCGCGCTTCACACATTCTTTGCCGGCACGCGCACAGTCGGCGCGGGCCCGTTGAGCATGCAGCTCCCGGTTCTCGACAGCGTTCACCCGATCGCAGTGTCCATAGCGGCACTCGCGGCCTTGCTCATCTTCAAGCTCGACTGGTCCATGCCTCGCGCACTCACCGTCAGCGCCGCCTTCGGACTCCTCGCCGGATCGGCCGGTCTGCCGCTGACCTGACCGCACGGCACTTCCCCGCCGATCCGACCACGTGGCGGCGGTGCGGTCTACAGCTCTTGTAGCCCGCCGTCGCCCGCCGCGGTACGTGCGGGCCCCGCCGACTCACCCTGGGGCGCTATCAGGCAGTAGTCCAGGTCAGGGCATGCCACCGTCGGAACGCAGCGTGGCCCCGGTGGTGAAACTGGAGGCGTCCGAGGCGAGGAACAACGCCGCCCCGACGATCTCCTCCGGGCGTCCCGGACGTTGCAGCGCGTGAGCGGCGAAAGGATTGTCCTCGGGAGCGATATCCTCCAATTTCCAGCCGGCGGTGGCCTGGGTCAGATGTGGCCCCGCCATCAAGGTGTTGACCCGCACCGTCGGCCCGAATGCCAGTGCCAGCCCTTCGGTCATCGCATTCAGACCGGCTTTCGCGGCCGCGTACGGGACGATCGACGGCCGCGGCCGAATCGACCCCGAGGAACTGATATTGATGATCGAGCCGCCTCCAGCGGCGACCATATGCTCCCCCACCAGCACCGACAGCCGGAACGGGCCCTTGAGATTGAGGTTCAGCACGGAATCGAACAGCTTCTCGGTCACCGTATTCAGCGAATCGTAGACCGGCTGCATACCCGCATTGTTGATCAGTACATCAACCCTGCCGAAGCGAGCGTATGCGGCATCGACCAGACCGTCGAGCTGGTCCCAGCGGCCTACATGCGCGCTGTAGGGCAGCACCGCCCGCCCGGTTTCCCGCTCGATCTCCGCGGCCGTCCCCGCGCAACTCTCGTAGTTCCGGCCCACGATCACCAGATCCGCACCGCATCGTGCAGCCGCGAAGGCCATCTCGCGGCCGAGCCCCCGGCTACCGCCGGTGATCATCACCACCCGCCCGCTCAGATCGAACAGCCTGTCGGCATAGCCCATGACACCTTCACCTCGAACTCGGGCCGGGAGGCCGGCTCGTCCTTACCGACCAGGCCTCAGACTGACACTCTCCATTTCAAGAATGTTATTCTGATCAATGAGAGTGACATACTCTCGGCGGTGTTCACAAGTCACAGCGGCCCACAAGAGATCCGAGAGGCCATGAGAAGTTCGAGCGTGCCGGTGCAGTTACCCGGCCCAGTACGGCAGATCGGCTACGTGGTCACCGATATCGAGGAGCAGATCCACTCCTGGCTCGGCCTCGGCGTGGGTCCGTGGTACATCCTGCGAGGTCTGTCGCAGCAGTCGCTCTATCGAGGATCGGCCTGCGAGGTGACGGTCACGATAGCGTTCTCCCACTCGGGACACCTTCAGGTCGAGCTCATTCAGCAGCATGACGACACCCCGAGCATCTACACCGAGTTCCTCGGCGGCGGACACGGTGGCTTCCATCAGCTTGCTTGGTGGGCAGACGATTTCGATGCGGCAGTCGCGTCGATCCATGCCGCCGGCCATCCCGTGGTCTGGTCGGGAGGAGCGCCCGGGGGAGCTCGTTATGCCTACTTCGAACCGCCGACCGGTCCCGCACCGATCATCGAAGTCAGCGAATACACCCCGGGCACGGCTCGGCTCGCCCGGATGGTCCGAAACGCCGGCGAAGAGTGGGACGGCAGGGATCCGATCCGCTCCCTGTGAACAGGCAACCAGGCCCGCGGGTGTTCATCCACGATCACCGCCGGCCGAGAGTTCACACCGGCGGAACCGTTCGACTGTATCGGTGCGAACCGGTTCGCACGCCGCGGTCAGGGCCGCGGATTTGAACGCACGGGCAGCCGAAGTGAGTCGATGCCGCACCGGTATCGCATGCGCCCGGAACTCCCCCGGCCAGCGAGTTCCCCACAATGTCACCTCCTGCGCCAGCGACTTGTCGAGGAGCCGGAGCATTCCCTCGTGGACGCGCGTGTCCGAGGTGAGCAGTCCGGCGTCGACGGCGACAGCCTGTGGTCTGGCTCCGGGCTTCGCGGACGTCAGGCCGAACTCGATATCCACCACGCGTACGCCGAGGATGTCCAGTGGGCGCGTATCGGCGCAGTCGGCGACGAGCACGGTCACGTCCCAGCCGGACATCGCCCGGTCGAACAGCCATCCCCCGGCGTCACGCACCACCGTGCCGGCGGTCGGCGCGAGGGCGACCAGTCGCGGCCGCAGCGTTCGCCTTCGGACCACCCCAGTGTCTTTACCCTCGCCCGAGTACACACGCCAGGCGTGTCGACCGGCAGGGCCGGCTGACAGATCGACCACGATATTCGCTCCCATGGTAGTAACCGGTATCGGCCGTGCTCGAATTCACCCGGACGGGAATCCGCTCGGGTCATTCGGCAGGTGACCGGCCCGCGGCAGGGCCGGTCTGTTCGGCCAGTCGGCGACGCTCGGCCCGGCGGCTCCGCTGCCGCACCGGGTCCGCGACCGGGGCGGCGAGCAACAGGCGCTGCGTATACGGGTGGTCCGGGGTCGCGGTGACGACCCGGGCAGGGCCTGTTTCCACGATGTCGCCCCGGTACAGCACAGTGACACGATGGCTGATGTGCCGGATCACCGCCAGGTCGTGGGAGATGAACAGGTAGGACACGCCGGTCCGCCGCTGTATTCCGTCGAGCAGCTCGAGGACCCGGGCCTGAGTGCTGAGGTCCAGCGCCGAAACCGGCTCGTCGCAGACTATGAGTTTCGGCTCGGGAGCCAGCGCCCGGGCGATGGCGATCCGCTGGCGCTGGCCGCCGCTGAACTCCCGGGGCAGCCGAGCGGCAGAATTACCGGGTAAGCCGACCTGATCGAGCAATTCGGATATTCGCGACCGCGCGATTGCCGGCGCGATTCCCTGTACTACCAGCGGTTCGCTCAGGATCTCACCGATCGTGAGGGAAGGGTTGAGCGAGCTGTAGGGGTCTTGGAACACCACCTGGATATCGCGGGCCAGCTCCCGGCGGCGCTTTCCCTTCACATGCGTGATGTCTGCGCCACCGAACCGGATGGTACCGGCGTTCGCGGCGGCCAGCCCGAGCACGGAGCGGCCGATTGTCGACTTGCCGGAACCGGATTCGCCCACTAGTCCCAATGTTTCGCCGACACCGACCGTCAGCGAAACACCGTGCAGCACCTCCACCGGCCGCGCCCGCAGACCACGGCCCGGATAGGTGACGCGCAGATCGTTCACTTCCAGCAACGCGCTCATCGCACCGTCTCCCTGATCGCTGTGGCCTCGTCCCCCGGTTCACTGCCGGGCTGTTCGCCGCGCACTACGGTGTCGTCGAGAATGGAGCCGAGCAGCGTCCGGGTGTATTCGTGCCGTGGACCGGCGAACAGCTCCGGTGTGGTCCCGGTTTCGACGATCGCACCCCGCTGCATCACCGCCACGCGATCGCACAGATCCGCCACAACGCCGAAGTTGTGCGTTACCAGCAGCACCGACATATTCAAACGCTGCCGCAGGTCGTGGAGTAGATCGAGGATCTCGGCCTGAACGGTGACATCCAACGCCGTGGTCGGCTCGTCGGCGATGAGCACCCTCGGCCGTGCGGCCACGGCGCCGGCGATGAGGACCCGCTGTGCCATACCTCCCGAGATCTGGTGCGGATAGGAATCGAAAGTCCGTTCGGGATCGGTGATTCCCACCTGATCGAGCATCGACAGCACCCGGCGCCGCGCGTCCCGCCGCGGCATCGGCGTGGCCGCTCGGACGGATTCCACGAGTTGCGCTCCGACCGTGAAAGACGGGTCCAGATTGCTCATCGGCTCCTGCGGGATGTAGGCGATCGTGCGCCCGCGGAGCGCCCGCAGTTCCCGCTCCCGCAACCCGAGCAGTTCGCGCCCGTCCAGCTCGATGGAACCGCTGGTCACCACGGCTTCGCCGGGGAGGACACCCAGCACGGCGAACGCGGTTTGCGTTTTCCCGGAACCGGACTCACCGACCAGACCGAGCGTCTCTCCCTCCGCCAAGTCGAAACTGAGATCGCTGACCACCTCGCGCAACTCGCCGGTCGGTGCCGGATAGGAGATGCTCAGGTTCCGCACCGTCAGCACGCCGCCCGATCTGTCGACAGCCGATGAACGTGCTGTCGGCCCGGGCGCCCCGGTGAGCCGGGGTGGCCGGGGTTTCGTACCGCCCTCGAGGGTGTCACGTAGCGCGTTGCCGAACAGCACCAGCGCCGAGGTGATCACCCCGAGAAGAACGCTGGGCCAGACCAACTGCACCGGTTCGACGTACATGTTGGCGAATCCCTCGGCGATCATCGCACCGAAGCTCGGTGTGGTGCTGGAGCCCACTCCGAGGAAGGCGAGACCGGCTTGCACATTGACAGCGGTGGCGGCCAGGAACGCGGAGGCGATGATCACCGGTCCACGCACCCGGAACAGAATGTGCCTCGCCAGGATCCGGTGGTCCGGTAGCCCGGACACCCGTGCGGCATCGATGAAGAGCTCGTTCTTGACCCCCAGTACCTGGTTACGCACGATCCGATAGATGCCCGGGGACAGTATGACGCCGAGTATCGCCATGCTGGCCCGATAGTCGCCGTGGGTGACCGGCATCAGGATGATGAGCAAAAGGAGCCCGGGAAAGGTCATGAACAGGTTGAACACCCATTCCGTGGCACCGCGGACGCGGTCGCCGAAGTATCCGCCTACGAGCCCGAAGATTATTCCGATGGCAAGTGCGATCCCCGGCGCGATGAGCGCGGAAACCACGCTGGTATTGACCGAATGGAGAAGTCGCGCAAAGATATCGCGGCCGTCTTTGTCGCCGCCGAGTAGGTAGCCCGGGCTACCGGGGTCGGCATTGATGGCATCGAGCGACGCGGCGTTCGGCTCATGCGCGGCGAGTACCGAGCCGATCACTCCCGACAGCACAATGACCAGCAGCAATCCGGCGGTGACGACTGCTTGCGGATCCCGCGAAAGTCTGCGCAGTACGGAGGTCCGTTCGACGGTGTCGGGCGAGGCGGCAGTCTCCGGACCGGAGAGCTTCGTGCTCAATGGATCCTCGCTTTCGGGTTGAGCCAGCCGTTCAACAGATCGACGACGAGGTTGACCCCCACGACCAGCATGACCACGAAGGTCGTCACGCCCATGATGACCGGCACATCACCCTGTAGTGAGGCGTTGAAGGCATAGCTGCCGTACCCGGGGAGGGCGAAGATGTTCTCGATGATGAGGGCGCCGCCCACCATGGTGATGAATTCGAGGGACAGGACCGTCAGCGCGGGCCCGACCGCGTTGCGCAGGGCATGCCGGAGCACGATCGATCGCATCGGTAGCCCCCGTGTCCGCAGGGTGCGGACGTAGTCCTTGCGCAATTCGTCGATCATCGCGCCACGCACCTGCGCGGTGAGGCCGGCTATCCCGGCCACCGTCAGCGCCGTCACGGGGATGGCGATGGTGCTCGCCCACCGCGCGGGATCGTCGCCGAAGCGCGCGAAACCGGTAGCCGGAAACCAGCGCAGCCAGATGGCGAGCACATAGACCAGAACGATGGCCAGCAACAGGTTCGGCACCAGCAGGCCGGTCATCGAGATTCCTTGGGTGATCCGGTCGATCGCACCACCCCGGGTGGCTGCCAGCACCCCGAGGGTCAGGCTCACGACCGCGGTGAAGAACACGGCGACCACCACGATGGACAGCGTGACACTCAACCGTGCGGTGACCGCGGATTCGACCGGTTCGCTGGTGAAATAGGAGACGCCGAAGTCACCGCGCACGGCGTGTAGCAGCCAGTCGACGTACTGCACCGGCAGCGGCCGGTCCAGCCCCATCGCGGCCTTGCGCGCTTCGATGGTCTCCGGCGTGGCGGCCGGACCGAGCAGGCCGGCCACGACGTCATCGAAGGTCAGGCTCAGCATCGAGAAGGTGATCATCGTGACGAGCAACGCCAGCACAACACCGGCGGCGAGGCGACGCCCGGCATATCCGATCATCGTGGGGCCTCGTTCCCAGGTCCGCGGACGCCGGTAGCACCCGCCACCGGGCCGGTCGGTGCGGCGGACCGGCCGGCCTTGTCGTCGGCGCGCCTCGTAAGCCGATCCGTCTCCGGGCGGAAAGTGTGTGCGGGGCACCGTCCGGCCACAGCTGGCGCGGGGCGGCGAACGAAAGAGGAGCAGGTGGTTCCCGCGTTCCGAGCAGCGAGGGAAGGCACGAGCAACCGTGGACTGGGCGGTTGATCAAACATATGGGGCGAACTTCCTTGTTCTGCGATGTGGGTCCATTACGCGGCCGGAGACCCCCGTCACACAAGGAGTTGCCGTGTGTTGCCACGCCTGGGCAGTACACCGGACAACCGTCCAGCTCCTGAGCCACGCGCCCACCCGCGCCTTACGGCAACTCGCGGCAACTGGTTGCCCCTGATCCCATCCGTCATCAACCATGACCACACCATGTGACCGGCGCCACTGGATCCGGAAGACCGCTTCTCGGCGGCGCGGCGCTCAGGCCTGAAAAGACCGCCCAGCCAGGAAAAATCCGGGGACTTCGCCCGTCACCACCTTCCGGCGTCATCCGCCGGAACCGGCACTTTCCGATCTCCGGCACGACCGGTTTCCCATCGAGATGAGGGTCCAGCAAATGAAAGCAACAATCCCGGACCGCGTGCGCACCGCCGCATTCCGCAACGGCGCACGCCTGGCAGGAATCGGTACGGCCGTCACGGTGATCGTCGGCCTGTTGTCCGCCGGCGCGGCCGACGCCGACACCTTCGTACCGCTGCCGGACGGACGGACGGATGCCCCCGGGGCCACGCTCACCCGGACCGCCGAGCGGGCTGTGGTATCTCCTTCGATGGCAGCCAACGGCGCAGGACGTGTGGTGTGGGTGTCGGGCACCGTCACCGCCGATGTCCGCGCCACCCCTACCGTCGAGCGCCCCGGTCCGTACAGCAGCCCCGGGAACCAGCCCGGTACCAACAACTCCTCCACCCACGGCGCTACCCAGGTGAACACGGGCTATATCGTCGGCTGCCAGGTCAGCATCGGCGACAAGGCCATCTCCGCAGGTCTGTCGGGCAATGTCAGCACCAACGGGGCCGGGTTGAGCGGCTCCGCGGGTATCCAGCTCGGTCCCGGTGACGTCGAGTTCGTCCGTATCGGCTTCAAGGACATTCTCGGGCCGGGCGTTTACAGCCTCGGCTACCGCGATTTCGAAATACAGATCCAGGGTTGTGGCGGCTACGCCCAGGCCCGCTCCTACACGGTCCTCGAGATCATCGGGGACCACTACTCCAAGACCACTCTGTACGGGGCTCCGTTCAGCATCGGCTGATCAGGGCGAACTTTCAGCACAGCTCCCGGCCTGGCCGATTCGAACCCGGAGGGGTTAGCACCATGATCCACCACAGGAAATCCACGCTCATCGGACTTGCCGCCACGGCAATTCTGGGATTCGCGGCCACCGGTGTCGCCGAAGCCGACACCTTCGTCCCCCTACCCGGCGGCAGCATCACCGAAAGCCTCGGCGACGGCACCACCGTCACCGTGCGCATCGCCGCCGAATCCGCCACGATCAGCCCGTCGCTGGGCGCGACACCCCTGCATCGCAATGCCTGGGTATCGGCCAGCGCGCAGGTCGAGCTTTCCGCACCGGCTCGCACGGCAAAGATCAAACCGGGGTACGTGGTCGGCTGCCAGGTCAATATCGCCGGCGGCGGGGCGAACGGCGGCGCGAACTACAGCTCCGATTGGGAAGGCCAGAGCCCATCGGCCGGCGGCAGTCTCGGCGGAAATCTCAGCCTCGGTCCAGGACAGGCGAAAAAGTTCTACCTCCTCGACCTCGAGGCGCCCGATGCCTTCGGCGCGGAATCGCATCGGAACTTCGCGCCGTTCCGGGGCACCACCGGCAGCGTCACCTGGAGCAACAGTACGATCGGCCTCGCCGGCTGCGCGGGCTACGCGCAGGCCCGGGCGTTCGTCGAGGCGGAGGTGGAGACCGGGACCGCCAAAGAGGTCGTCACGGTATGGGGTCAACCGTTCAGTCTGGGCTGACCACCACCGATCACCCCGTTCATGCGGTGGACGTGTGCATTTTCCCCGTTGCGGAATCGAGGATTCGACGGGTGCCACGTCTACCGCCCGGGAATTCCCGGCACAGTCATACTCTCCCGCACAAATTTTCGGCTTCCCGGACGACAGCCGCCGCCAGCTCGCTGTCCGCGCCGAGCGCGGGATCGAGACCCGACAGGGCCGCCCGGACATCCGGTCGCACGGCTGCGCGGACATCCGATAGGCCGGTACCGCGCGCCGCGATATGGCAGGCCCAGCCCGCCAACGCCCGGACGGCCCCGGCCGGTATGCGCCCGGCTGCTCGTTCTCGGCGTAACACCGGCAGGATCCGCACCGGCAACTTCTGCGCACCGTCGCGCGCTATCTGGGAAAGATGGTGCTGTATACGGTGATTCGCGAAACGGCTCATCAACTCCGTTCGGTAGCGATGCACTTCACCGGCCGGGAGATCGATATGCGGTGTCACCTCCGACCACCACTGTTCGACCCAGGCCCGGCACACCGGATCCGCCACGGCGGACGCCACGGTTCGATGCCCACGCAGCGGCGCGGTGTACGCCAGTAGCGAATGAGCACCGTTGAGCATCCACAGCTTTCGCTGTTCGTAGGCGGCGATATTCCGTGTGAAGACGGCACCCGCCGTCTCCCAGCGCGGGCGACCGGCCGGGAACTCGCCGCACAACACCCACTCGTGGTACGGCTCGGTCACCACCGGTGCCGCATCGTGGTAACCCGTGACGGATTCGGCCAGTAACGAATCCTCGCCACCGCCGGCCGGCGTGATTCGATCCACCACACTGGTGACGAACGAAACGCTCGACTCTATCCACATCGCGAGATCGGGAGCCACATATCCGGCGAACTCCAGGACTACCCGTTTCAGAGCCGGCCCGGTTACGGGGAGATTGTGACCCCGCACCCCCCCGATAGGGCCGCCCGCCCCCGGCGGCCCCGGCGCCGCCACCCCTCCCCCCTGGGGGGCCACCGCGGGGGCCCCCGGCGAATCCACTTCGGTGCCAAGTGCCGCCAGGTCGGCCCGCACCGACGGGTCGGAGTGATCGAGACCGCCCTCGGCGTTCCGGGTGTAGCCGGCCTCGGTGACGGTCAGCGACACCACGCCCACCATCGGCTCCGCCAGGTAGGTCTGCCAGGCAGAATGGTCGGTCGCCCGGTGGGCCCGGGAGATAGCGGGGACGATCTCGAATTCGTCCGTTCGACCTCGGGTGATCAACGTGTACAGCCCACCTTGGGCATCGAGTCTCGCGGCGAGATCCGAACCGCGGCCCGCGAATGCGGCGATTCGCCATTCCTCGGCGTCCGAGGCCCGTGCGGTGTACCAGGCTTGATGGGCGCGGAAGAAATTGCCCAGCCCGAGATGAATCATTCGCACCGGCGCGCCCGGCGACGGGCGCCCCAGCCGCGGTGTCACAGCTTGAAGACCCGGCGCGGCTGCTCGCACACGAGTCCCTGAAGTGTGGATATCGCCTCGTCGTCGGATAGCTGATGCCGAGCGACCAGCTCGGCCAGCCGGCTCGCATCGAGCCGCCGGGCCATATCGTGCCGAGCCGGGACCGAGCAGAAAGCGCGGGTATCGTCGACGAACCCGGCGAGTTTGCCGAATCCGGCAGTTTCGGTGACCGCGCGATGGAAGCGCCCGATCGCGTCCGGAGCATCGAGGAACCACCAGGGCGCACCGGCGAACACAGTGGGATAGAAGCCTGCCAGCGGTGCGATCTCCCGGGAGAACGCCGTTTCATCGGCGGTGAACAGGACGAGATTCAGATTCGGATGGGTACCGAAGTTCTCCAGCAGACTGCGCAGGGCGTCGGTGAATTCCACCCGCAGCGGAATATCGTGTCCGGTGTCCGCGCCGAAGGCCACCGCGGTCGGCTGGTGATGATTTCGGCGGATCGCGGGATGCAGCATCATGGTCAGGCCGTCCTGCGTCGACATCCGGGCCATTTCGAACAGCATATGTCGTCGGAAAGCCGTCGCCGCCGCCTCGGATACGGTGCCCGATCGGGCATCACGGTAGATGCGGCGCGCTTCGGCGGGCGCCAGAGGATCGGCGCGCACGTCTTCGTGACTGTGATCGCTCGCAGTGGCACCGTGGGAAACGAAGTAGCGCCGACGCTCCTCGAGCGCCGTCACGTACCCGGCATAGTCACCGGTGTCGACACCGGTGGTGGCGGCGAGCCGGTCGACGTCCCGGTTCCATTGCGGCTGCGCGGGTTCGAGATAGCGGTCGGGCCGGAAGGTCGGTACCACCCGACCCCGCCACGTCGGATCCGAGCGCAACTGTCTGTGCGCCGACAGGTCGTCACAAGGATCGTCGGTGGTGGCCAGGACATCGATGCCGAACCGTTCGTACAACCGCCGCGGCAGGTATTCCGGTTGCCGCAAGCATTCGGCGATCCGGTCGTAGATCGCATCGGGCCGTCCTCGGCCCGGAGGTTCGGCGATATCGAATATCCCGCTGAGCTCGCTCTCCAGCCAGTAGCGGACCGGTGTTCCCCGGAATACCCACCAGTGGTCGCAGACGATCCGCCAAATCGCGCGGGCCTCGGCTTCGTCCAGGATCTCCCGCCCGACCCCGAGTGCGTTCAACGGCACCCGATGCGCGTGCAGCACACGCGTGACGTAGTGGTCCGGCGTGATCAGCAGGCTCACCGGGTCGGGAAATGGTTCGTTGTCCGCCAGCAGCCGGGCATCCACATGACCGTGCGGCGAAATGATGGGCTCGTCCCGCACGGTCGCGTGCAGGCGGCGCGCCAGTGCACGAACACCGGGATCGGCCGGGAACAAGCGATCCGGATGTGTTCCGCGGGACGGCCGGGAATCAGCAGCCATGTCCGCCATGCTCTGCGGAACCGGTGGTGACCGACAACCCCTTGCCCCGAGTTGCCGTAGTACGTTGCCGATTCGCTCGCCGGCGTGCATCGTCCGACCGGAGCATGCGAAGAAAGTGAGGGTGTGACCGTGCCTCGCGTATCCCTTACCGGCCACAACGGCGCCGACCTGTCCGAAGACGATGTGCGCGCCTTTCTCACGGAACAACTGGACGGGCTGCACCTCGACGAGCGCAGCGTCTGTCTGGTGGTTCCCGACGCGACCCGTAGTTGTCCCCTACCGATGCTGTTATCGATTCTGCACGCCGAATTGTCCGGCCGCGCGAGCCGGATCACCGTGCTCATCGCGCTCGGCACCCATGCGGCGATGGACGAGGAACGGCTGGCCACCTGGCTGGGTTATCCGGCCGGCGGCTGCGCGGACCGCTACCCGGGTCTCACCGTCCGCAACCACGAATGGTGGGATCCGGCGACTTTCGTCACCGTGGGCCGAATCCCGGCCGATCGTATCGGGGAACTGTCCGACGGTTTGCTGCACATCGACGTGGAGGTGCGGATCAACCGGGCAGTAGTGGAACACGATATGACGATTGTTCTGGGACCGGTCTTTCCACACGAAGTGGTCGGATTCTCCGGCGGGTACAAATACTTCTTCCCTGGGCTGTCCGGCCCCGAGGTGATCGATGTATCGCACTGGCTGGGCGCCCTGATCACGAGCCGGGACATCATCGGGACCACGGGCATCACACCGGTCCGGGCACTCATTCACGAGGCCGCTGCCCTGGTACCCGGCGAACACCATGCGCTGTGCCTGGTGGTGCAATCCGGCACCGGCCGCCTGCGCAGCGCGACGTTCGGCGACCCGCTCTCCGCCTGGGCCGCCGCAGCAGAGATATCGGCGGACACTCACGTGCGCTACCTCGACGCACCGGTACGTCGCGTACTCTCGCTGATCCCGGCGAAGTACGACGATATGTGGACGGCCGCCAAGGGCTTCTACAAGGTGGAACCGATCGTGGCGGACGGCGGGTCCGTCGTCCTGTACGGCCCGCACATCTCCGTGATCTCACAGATGCATCCGGAGATCGAGGAGATCGGCTACCACACCCGCGACTATTTCGTGAAGCAATGGGACCGTTTCCGGCATCTGCACTGGGGCGTACTCGCACATTCCACCCACCTCCGCGGGGCAGGCACCTACGACGAGCACACCGGCGAACAGTGCCGGGTCACCGTTGCGCTGGCCACCGGCATTCCGGAACACCGTGTGCGAGCAGCGAATCTCGACTACGTCGACCCCGCCACGGTGGAACCCGGACTCTGGGAAGCCGACGCCGATACGCTGGTCGTGCGCGAAGCCGGCGAAGTCCTCTTCCGGCTGCGTGGACCGGCCGACCCACGCACGACCAGCTGAGAGGTCAGCGAGACCACCGGAGACGCGGGCAGCGGTTCCGCCTTCATCGCCCGCTCCAGCTCCTGGAACGCGGCGGTACCCATCGCCCGTAGCGGCGTCGCCACCGTCGTGAGCGGCGGGGAGCAGAAATCCGAGCCGAAGACATTGTCGAACCCGATAACGCTCGTCCGATCGGGTACGCGGATGCCGGCGTGCCCGAAGCCCCGGAGCAATCCGATGGCCAGCAGGTCGTTGTAGGCCAGCACCGCCGAAGGCACCCGGCGCGCCATCGCCTCGGCCGCTGCCAGCCCACCCGACACCGTCGGCAGATTCGGTCCGGTGCGGGCCACTCGCAGCCCCAGTTCACCGGATACGTCGAGAATCGCGCGCCAGCGGGCACCGTTGACCCACGATGCCTCGGGCCCCGCCACGTAGGTCACCGACCGATGTCCCATTTCGGACAGTTGCCGGAGGGCTGCTTCGACACCGGAGGCGGTGTCCGGCACAACCGATCGAGTCCCGGCGACGACCCTGTTGAGGACTACGGTGGGCCGTTGGGCGGCCACTGCTCGAATCGCCCGGTCGGATAGACGTGAGCTCGCCAGCACGATCCCGCCGACGGCGGGCAGGAGACGGTCGAGCAGGGTCCGTTCGAGGGATTCCGATTCCTGGGTGTCCGCCAGCATCATCGTGTAGCCGGCCGCACCGGCCGCTGCCTCGACACCGCGGATTATGGCGAAGAACACCGGATTGGTGACATCGGAGACCACCAGCGCGACGGTGGACGACGCCCCGTTCTGCAGCGCACGGGCCAGGGGGTTCACCCGATATCCGAGGTCCGCGGCGACCTGGTGGATTCGTGCGGCGGTCGCTGCGCTCACCCGGCCGGGCCGTGCGAACGCCCGTGACACGGTCGACGGCGCAACCCCCGCAGCGGCGGCGACATCGTAGATCGTGGGTGCGCGCCCGGCTTTCTCCATGATGTGGGTGACGCTAGCCCCGCGGCGACCTCGGTGGCAACCGATTGCCATGTGCGGGCAACTGGCGGCAATCCGTTGCCCGGACGATCGAAGTCCCCGCTGAATGATCGGTACCGATCGTCCATGCAGAGTCGATCTGCCGAGATTCCCAGCTCCGGGTGAAGGGCGCACAATGAACGACAACCGCGACAACGAGGTTGGGACCGGGGGTAGCGTCGGCCCGGTGACGACTCGACAACGGCGTGGCCCTTACCGTAAGGGGCTCGAACGGCGGGAACAGATTCTCGAGACCGCACTGAGTGTTTTCGCCGAGTACGGCGATCGTGGTACTTCACTCCAGGAGATCGCCGACAGGGTGGGCGTGACCCAGCCGGCACTGCTGCACTATTTCGGGTCGCGCGAGGAGCTGCTGCTCGCGATTCTGCAACGGCGCGACGAACTCGGGATCGCGATCGCCCGCCGGTCCGATGATCCGATCGCCGCCGCCACCGAATCCGTACGACGCAAACTCGACGAGCCCGGCATCATCAAGTTGTTCGTCGCCCTTTCGGCGGCAGCTACCGATCCCGGGCATCACGCACACAGCTACTTCGTCGACCGGTATCGCACCATCGGGACCTCGGTGACCCGGTCACTCGAGGACGGCAAGCAGGGCGGGTGGGTACGCGAGGACGTTCCCGTCGAGCATATGGCCCGCCTTCTCCTCGCGGTGATCGACGGTCTACAGGTCCAGTGGCTCATGGATTCGTCGATCGATATGACGGCGATGGTCGACACCTTTGTCGCCATGTGCTCCCGTCGCACAGACCCGGGCGGTGACCAGGACTGATGGCACAGGCGGCCGCCGACCGTCCCGGGACCGGTCCGCGGTCACCCGCACGGTCCGGTGGATTCCCGGACGACGAGTTGCGGCGGTACCGAGACCACCGCTCGCGAATCGGCCGATTCACTGCGGACCAGGTGACGCAGTTCGCGAAACGCCGCCGCGCCCATCGCGCGCAGCGGGGCGGCCACGGTGGTCAGCGGCGGCGAACAGAAGTCCGAACCGACGACATTGTCGAAGCCGATCACGCTCATATCGTGCGGTACCCGCATCCCGTGGCCGCGCAGTCCACGCAGCAGGCCGATGGCGATCAGGTCGCTGTAGGCGAGTACGGCGCTCGACGACTGGCGCAGTACCGCTGTCGTCAGATCCCGCCCGCCCGACATCGTCGGTGGACACGGCCCGAGTCGGCTCACCTTCAAGCCGAACTCGGCGGAGAGATCCTGCACCGAACGCCATCGCATACCGTCCACCCAGGACGCCTCCGGTCCGGCGATGTAGGTCACCGACCGATGCCCGAGTCCGGCCAGGTGCCGGAGCGCGCCGCGGACGCCGACGGCGGTGTCGGGCACGATACAGCGCATCCCGGCAACGATCCGATTCAGTACGACGATCGGGCATTGGCTCGCAACCGTGCGCACGGCGCGGTCCGGGAGACGTGAACTGACCAGTACGACCCCGTCGACATCCGGAACGATGCGGTCCAGCAACTTGCGCTCCAGCATCGCGGATTCTTGTGTCTCGGCCAGCAGAACCAGGTAGCCCGCCTCCGCCGCCGCGGCTTCCACACCGCGGATGGTGGCGAAGAAGCCCGGGTTCGTCACGTCGGGAACGACGAGTGCCAGTGTGCCGGTCCGGCCCTTCGCCGGTGCGACCGGCCGCGGGGCGGTCCGGTAGCCCATTCGCTCCGCGACTTCGTGGATATGCGCCGAGGTCGCCGCGCTCACGCGGCCCGGCCGGGAGAAGGCGCGTGACACCGTCGACGGTGCGACACCGGCCTCCTGCGCGATGTCGTAGATGGTCGGTGACGAGGTCCGCTGTCGCACCGGTTCCGTGGCCGCGGCGCCGCGTGCATACTCGGGGGCACCAAAATTTAGCACTACAAGAATTTAGCGTGCCAGGACCGCATGGATGACCACTTTGCGTGGACTCCGCATCGGGAAAACAAGTCAGGGCAACCGCTTGCCGCCCCTGGGCGGCCTGGGTCTGAATAGGCGAACACACAGAGTTACCGGATGTGAGGGAGAACGGCATATGAGCCAGCGGCACATCGCGGCACCGATCCGGCTTTCCGGCGCACTAGCCCGGGCCGAACGCCGTGTCGCCGCCCGGTTACGGCACTGCGGACGGCTCGGCGTGGCGATCTCGGGGGGCGTCGACTCCGGAGTGCTGCTGGCACTGGCCGTACGGGAACTGGGCCCGGACCAGGTATGTGCGATTCTCGGCGTATCCCCGAGTCTCGCGCAGTCCGAACGCCGCAGCGCACACCAACTCGCAGCCTTTCTCGGCGTGCGCATCGTCGAGCTGACGACGGGTGAAGGGGATGTGCCCGCCTACCGCGCCAACGGCCCGGACCGCTGTTACCACTGCAAACATGCACTGTTCCAGGGCATCACGACAACTGTGCTGGACCAGGAAGGCCTGGAAGCCATCGCCTACGGAGAAAACGCCGACGATCTCCGCAGACCTGATCGCCCCGGCGCACGGGCGGCCGCCGAATTCGACGTCCTGCGTCCGCTGGCCGAGGCGGGCGTGGACAAGTTCACCGTCCGCAAGCTGGCGCTCGCTCTCCAGTTGCCTTGTGCGGACACACCGGCCGCACCGTGCCTGGCATCGCGGATACCGCATTTCGCCGAAGTCACCCCGGATAAACTCGCACAGGTCGAACGCGCAGAGGAAGCGATGCGGTCCTTGGGCTTCCGTGATCTCCGGGTGCGACATCACGGCGATATCGCACGTATCGAACTATCGGACGACGAGTTCGAGAAAGCCGTCGTCGAGCCGGCCCGCACCCGGATCCGTGCGGCGATACAGGCGGCAGGATTCCGTTTCGTCACCGTAGACCTCGCGGGCATCCAGTCCGGCGCGTTCACCCTGCCGTTGGTGGAAATCCGGTGACTGCGTCCTGGCCGGCACCACCGATCTTCGCCCGGCTCGACCACGACCGCGCCGGCCGTCGCGGGTACCCGGAGGCCATCTTCTGTCGCGGCAAGACGGTTGCGCAGCTCACCGCCATCGCCGCCGAGGTCCGTGAGCACCCGCATACGGCGACATTGTTCACCCGGGCCGAGCCCGAACAAGCCGAGGCGATCCGGAGCGTGCTTCCCGACGCCGCCCACCACACCGACGCTCGTCTGGTCGCCTGGCCACCCGCGCCCCCACGACCGAGCGGGGGCCGCGTCGTGGTCGTCACCGCCGGCACGTCCGATCTGCCGGTAGCCCTCGAAGCACATCTCACCGCGACCTACCTCGGCCGCGGCTCCGAGCTGATCGCCGATGTCGGAGTAGCCGGACTCCACCGAGTACTCGCTCATCTCGAGGTGCTGCGCCGCGCGCGAGCGCTCGTGGTGGTGGCCGGTATGGACGGCGCACTACCCAGCGTCGTGGCCGGCCTGGTCACCGCGCCGGTGGTCGCCTTACCCACCTCGGTCGGATACGGTGCGGCATTCGGAGGTATCGCACCGCTGCTGTCGATGCTCAACTCGTGCTCGCCCGGTGTCGGTGTGGTGAATATCGACAACGGTTACGGTGCAGGACATCTCGCTGCCCAGATAGCTGCGCCGTTCACCTGACGGGGAAGGAGTCTCCAGCCCTTTCCGGGGGCCCGGACGGCCCTTCATTCGGCCGGACGTATCGGCTTCCCCGGGAAGGGAAGGGGCGCCCCCGTGACCAGCCCGCCGGCAACGGCTACCGCACCGGCTTCATCGAGGACCGCGCGAACCGGCCGGCCCGTTTCCCGGGCTACCGCGAAGGCGTCCTCGAACTCCACCGTCGCCTGGTCGATACAGCCGTGCCGGCCGGCGACCTTTATCCGTACCTGTCCGCCATCCACCGGTACCGGTACCCAGGTCCGGGCCAGCTCGGTTTTCCGGACTTCGCGGTACCGCACGCCGATCGTGCTGGTCTCGGCGAAGAGCACTTCCGAAGCGGCAGTCACAGCCCAGGCCGGAACAAGCGCGGTGACGGTGTGAGCCGGCCTCCCCTTCTTCATCAGAACAGGAACAAGCCAGGCATCATCGGCTCCGCTGTCCAGCAGCCGCTGCACCACCACCGGCCATACCCGGGGGTCGAGATCATCGATATTCGCTTCGATCAGCACCCGTGTGGTCAGGGTTTCCCCGAAGTCCGCGGCGCCGGAGTCGACGACGATCCGGACCACATTGGCGCGGCCGGGAAAATCGCGGGTACCCGCACCGATACCCACAGCAGCCGGCCGCATATCGGGGATCGGACCGCATTCGACGGCCAGCGCGGTGACCAGCGCGACTCCGGTCGGCGTCGCCAGTTCTCCGCTTCCGCCCGCGTGGATTCGCCATCCTCGGGTCATGGTCAGGACCGCGGGGACGGGCACCGGTATCTGCCCGTGCGCGGCGCCGATCGTTCCGGAGCCGACCGCGATCGGGCTCACGACGACCCGGTCGATACCGAGGTGATACAGGGCGGCGCAGGTTCCGACAATATCGGCGATCGCGTCGAGCGCACCGACCTCGTGGAAATGCACGTCATCCACCGTGGTGCCGTGGATCCCCGCTTCGGCCTCGGCGAGCCGTCGGAAAACTCGGAGCGAGCCGGCTCGGACCGCCTGCGGTAAATCCGCACATTCCAGCATCTGCCGGATCCGGGACCAATGCCGGTGTGGCGGATCATCGGCCAGGACCACCGGGTCGATCTTGCAGGCGCGCATCCCCGCGCGCATCACCTCGGTCCGCCGCAATTCGACCGAGCCGGGGACGACGGCATCGATCGCCCGCTGCACCACCTCCAGCGGAGCACCGGCATCGACACAGCCGGCGAGCAACATATCGCCGGCGACTCCGGCCGAGGCATCGATCCATGCCAGGGTCATCGGCCGGCCCGCCGGGCTTCGATATCGGCTCGTGCCAAGCGATAAGCCGCGACCGCTTCGGTGACGACACTCTCGACGGGGTTGTTCACCGGTACGACGTGGCCGAATTCGCCAGCTCCCAGCGGCTCGAGATCCGCGAATTGGGATTCCAACAGCGAGAGTGGCATGAAGTGATCCGGGCGCGCCTGTATCCGTGCGGTGAGCAGGGCCATCGGTCCGGCCAGGTGCAGGAACCACACGTCACCGCCGGTGCGCAGTACGTCGCGATATCGGCGTTTGAGCGACGAGCACGAGACCACGCCACCGCGCTCGCCCCGCTCCACGATCCAGGAGGCGGTCGAACGCAGCCAGGGCGCCCGGTCGTCATCGGTCAGCGGGATGCCGGCGGCCATCTTCTCGATGTTCACCGGCGGATGAAAGGCGTCCGCGTCTGTGTAGTCGGTACCGAGCCGCTCGGCGAGCCGGACACCGACCGTCGTTTTACCCGACCCGGACACGCCCATCACGACGATCACCATCGTGACGTCCGTGCGAGACTGTCTGCGGCGGACACCCTCTCGGCTCCCGGCCGAAGGAGGGCAGCCGTCCGGACACGAGGTCGGTACTCGATTCGAGGGCCGCTCACTGCGCGAGCCCGAACTGCCGGACGGTCGAGATGATCCGTGTCCCGTCGCCGAGCAGAACCACACCGTCTTTGGTCACCCAGTGGCGCGGTACCGCGAACAGCGGAGCATCCCACGCCTGTTCCACCATGAATGCACTGATCTGCCGCGCGATTGCCGTGCTCGAGGTCTCGTCGAGCTCCCGGTTGTACCTGTCGATCAATGCGGTGAGCTCCGGGCTGCGGCTGTCGAACGGATTTCGCGGACTGTCCACCAGATACCGCCACGCCAACTCCTGCGGAAAGACATTGACCCCCTCGACGGCGACATACATCGGATACCGTTTCGAGGACAGCACCGCGTTGGTCTGCTGCGGCGGAATCGGCTCCCAGGTCACCTCGATCCCGATCGCGGCCAGCGACTGGGTCACCGTCGGCACGAATGTTTTGGAGTAGTAGATCTCCGGCATGGTGACGGCGAACCCGTTCGGGTATCCGGCCTCCGCCAGCAACCGCTTCGCTTCGTCGACATCGAACGGATAGGTCTTCTCGAGAGCCGCGTCGTAGGCGGGACCGTCCGGGTTGAACGGCTGGCTCGTCGCGGTCCCTTGGTCCCGCAACAGCGTCTCGATGATCCGCGAACGATCGAAGGCGAGATTGATGGCTCGGCGCACCCGCAGATCGCCGAGCGGTGGCAACATTTCGCCGGCCCGGTCGACCAGTGCCACATAAGCGAGCGAGTTCGCCTCGATCCGGAACTCCGCGAAGCCGGAGGCCTTCAACCGGTCGACATAGGCGCCCTCGACGCTGCCGACATTCAGTTCCCCGGACTGGAGGGCGTTGAGCGCCGCGGTCCGGTCCCCGATCACCCGGACCTCGACGGTCGGGAAGGGCAGGGCGGCGGCGTTCCAGTAGTCGTCACGACGCTGGAGAACGTACTTCGAACCGTGCACCGTGTGCTCGGTGTCCAGCGTGTAGGGCCCTGACGCGACCGGGTTCAGCGGGGTGCGCTCGGTGTTCACCGTCGCCGGATCGGCGATCACCCCTGCGCTCGAGGCCAGTGCGGGCAACAGCCCCGCGTCCGGCCGGGCGAGTTCCAGCACCACGGTCAGCGGGTCGGGCGCATGGACGGCGGCCACGTTCTTCAGCAGGCCCTGGACCTGGCCGGGGGTCGCCTTGGTGCGGTCCATCGTCACTTTCACCGCGGTGGCGTCGACCGGAGCCCCGCTGCTGAACCTCATCCCGGGGCGCAGCCGCAGGGTCAAGGTATGCGCCTCGTCGGTGTATTCCCAGCTCGCAGCGGCGTTGGGTTGCAACTTTCCATAATTGTCGGTCAACAGCAGGGTGTCGTAGACGGCGCTCCAGATAAGGGCCGGCTCGCTCTCGGAGAGGTGGGCCGGATCGAACGAATTGGGGGCGCCCAGAACGGAGATCGCCAGCGTCCCCTCCGGGACCGAACTCGAGCCCATCTGCCCGGCGCACCCGGTAGTGAGGGCAGCGCCCGTGATCAGAACGGTGGCGACGGCGAGGATTCGCGCGAACAGCGTTGGTCGTGGCACTGGACCGGACATATGTCGAACTTCCTTCTGCTGTGACGTGCGTCAATTACGCGTTCTCGCCCCACGAAGCCACAAGCAGTTGCCGCGGGTTGCATTCGGCAAAGGTGGGCGACGGATAACCAATTTTCAGGTAGTGGCAGGTCACCGGGCTGTACTTCGTGGCCTCGGGTCCTCGGCACAGGTATCTCGTACCCGGGCTACGGGGCGGCACCGCCACCGGCCCGGCGCCGATCCCGGAGGCCGGGCACCGCAGCCGCGCTTTCGCGGTGCCGGGCGGTCTCCAGATCCTTCGGATAGATCCGATACATGAGTGCCCAGAGCCCGGCATTGAGGGCATAAGGCAAGGAAATACCCCAGAACATCAGTGCCTCGAGACCCACGGTATCGGCGAGGAAACCGAAAACCAGGCTGAGCAATGCGGCGACCATTCCCTGGACGAACGAGAAGATCAACGCGTACGCGGTTGCCACGACCTCATGGGGCACGACAGAACCCACGATGGGTAGTACCGCTGCGGGGTGGCCGATGAAGCCGATCAGACCGGTGACGAACGCGGCCGCGTAGACGGCGACGCCGTGGCCCCAATCCAGCTGGAACAGCAGCAAGGTCGACACCGCGTACGCGAGGAGGTAGATCTGCATCAAGCCGATCCGCCCGTACCGAGCGAACCGCCGGTCGCACCAGTCCCCCAGTATGCCGCCGCTCACTCCGCCCGCGATCGCGCCGACCATGAAGACCGCCATCAGGGTTGCCGCGTCGGCCGTGCTCCACCCGCGTTCGTCGACGAAGTACGTCACGAAAAAGGACAACAGAACCACGCTGGTGGTGAGTACCGCCTGGACCGCCATGAACAGGACGGTTCGGGTCCGTAACAACTCCGAGACCGCACGGAGCGTGAAGCCGGGCTCAGCACGCCGGTCCGATACCGGCAGGTGCCGCCGCGGCTCCGGCACCAAGGCCAAGATCAGCAGGGCCGAGGCCACGCTGATCCCGCCCATCAGATAGAGGCCCCAACGCCAGCCGTCGGGGCTCTCCGCCAGCTGCCCGATCAACGGGGTGCCCAGCACCGACCCGCCCGTCGCCATCGTGCGCAGCAGCCCGAACGCCCGGCCCCGCTCGCTCGGCCCGTACATATCGGTGATCAAACCGTTGCTGATCGGCTCGGACGCCACCGTACCCAGCACCCCGATTCCGAACAGGATGAGCAGCTGGGTGAAGTTCTGCGCGAATCCCGCCGCAACGGTCCACAAACCCCAGACGCCGGTGGCGAGGACGAGGATCTTCTTGCGGCCGTACTTGTCGGCCAGCACCGCCCACGCCGGACCGGCCACCATCCGCGCGAACCGGCTGACTGCCGTCAATATCCCGAGCGCACTGGTCTGCAGGTGCAACGCGTCCCGAATCACCGGGAACAGCGTGTTCACCAGACCACCCTCGAAGCCGTCGACCACGCTCCCGGCTCCCAGCGCGATCAGGCCACCGGTGCGCCGCTGCCGTGTCGTGGCCTCGGCAGCCCCGTCAGCCCGGGTCCGCACCGGTGGCATCCGGCTTCCGGTTCCGCAGTGCCGACCATCGAGTCCGCAGCGCATGGGCGGCCGCCTTGGGCCGGCGGTCGCGCGTGAACACGCCCTTCTTGTTGCCGTCTACACGGTGGATTCCCGGCCCCGTGGCGAAGTCGGCGAAATTCCATACGTGCTCTCCGACGAATGCCGGGCAGCGGTCGAAGACTCGATGATGCATCTCGAGGTGAGCGACCTGGTACTCCTCCGTCCAGCTGCTGCCGAACAGCGAATGCAACCCGGCCGCGGTATCGGCCCCGTACTCCCCCATGATGATCGGCTTACCGTACTCGGCCACCCACCGGCGCAATTCGTCTTCGAGTTTCAGCTCGGCGCTCCGCAGATCACCGTTGTCGATGTACCAGCCGTAGTAACGGTTGATCATCACAACATCGAACAGGTCGGCGATCAGCTCGTTCTCCGGTGTCGCGAACATGTAATTGGCATAGGTCACCGGGCGCGATGGATCCAGGCGGCGGGTGAGCGCGACGAGCGGCTCGAAGTATTCTCGCGAACCTTCTTCATTCGTCGCCGGCTCGTTCGCGATCGACCACATGACGACACTGGGGTGGTTCTTGTCCCGGGCGATGAGTTCCCGGAGGTGCTGCTCATGCGTTGCCCTGGTGGCCCGGCCGTACGTCTCTTCGGAAAAGGTGGGTTTCGGCGCACCGCCCAGAAGTCCTGCGGTGACGTAGAGGTTGAGGCCCACGGCCGCGGTCTCGTCGATGACCACGATGCCGTGCCGGTCCGCGAACTCCAGGACCTCTTCGGCGTACGGGTAGTGCGATGTGCGGAACGAGTTTGCGCCGATCCATTTCAGTAGTTCGAAGTCGTGTACGAGATATGCGGGATCATGGCCCTTGCCACGCACCGGCGTATCTTCGTGCTTACCGAACCCGGTGAAGTAGAACGGTTCTCCGTTGATCAAGAACTGTGTCCCCCGGACCTCGACCGTCCGCACGCCGACCGGCAAGGGATACTCGTCCACCACCACGCCGTCGACGACCGATTCCGTAACGAGTGTGTAGAGATAGGCCGCGCCGGGCTGCCAGAGCTGAACTTCCGGAACACGCAGAGTGCCGGACGTCCCCTGAGAGGCGGCGACTTCCCGGCCCTTCTCATCGAGAAGGCGGACCCGAATCCCACCCTCGCCCACAGCAGTAATCGAGTAGTCGACGAGGCCGGTGGCGCCGTCGACATCGGTGACCACCGTGACATCCTCGATGTGGGATCCGGGCGTGCTGTAGAGCCAGACCGACCGCGCGAGTCCCGCGTAGTTGTAGAAATCGTGGTGGTATTTCTGCCGGCGCCGCCCATCCTCGGTGATCTCGATATGCCCCGGCGGAATAGTGGTCTCGGTCAGTTCGCCGCTGACACCCACGGTTACCCGGAACTCCTCGCCTGCGGTGACGAGATCGGTGATATCCGCCTCGAATGGCGTGTAGCCTCCGGAATGCTCCGCCACCAGGACATCCCCGACGTAGACCTTGCCGTGGTGCGTTGCCGCATCGAACCTCAGGTGGATCCGTTCCCCGGCCCAGCCGCGCGGGACTCGTGCCTCACGCTGGTACCACACCCAACCCACATGGTCACGAACCTCGGGGTCGAGGAAGAGGTCGTTGTAACTGGCCGGCACCGGAGCCTCGTAGGCGGCATCGAACGGCCGCTTCCACGGTTCGGGCGCGAGACGGGTTTCGATGGCGAAGCGCCACATACCGTCCAGGTTCACCAGTTCGCGAGTCGCGGTGACTCGAGGTTTGAGCATCGAGATCCTTCCGGGGTCTTCCACATTCAGTTGGAGATTTGCGCTGGCGATGAAAATCGCTTGCCATTGACTTCCGATCGTGCGGGCGCCGACAAAAGACGTCCGGCCATATGTTGTTTCAGCGGTTTATCCGAATACTTCGAACCGATACCACAAGCGAAATCGACCAGCGGATGCCTACGAATACGCGCACGAATCTCACCGACGGACAGTGATGCGAACTTGCCGATGCCGTGCAAACTGGAACACCGCTATCTCCTTACGACCCGACAACGACCGATTCGAACGACCCCAGAGAAACACGGCCGCAATATAGTTGGCAAGTGGTTGCACGGACTTGCCACAGCATTCCTCGGCCGGACTGCGCAGTATCGAGCTGGGCACGGACTTCTGGCCGAATACGCCCCCGCCGCAACGCAATACCCAGACCATCTACCGCTTCAGCACTTGCCGTTCCGCCCGAGGACAGCCGAACAGGCCGACCGAACCGCGGATGACTATCGGACCACGACACGCACTCTGCCGAGATTGCGGATCTGGGCAAAAGAGGTGTTCGCCTCCTCGTCGCGCTGAGAAGTCGCGCGCAGAGCAGGGAAATAGGTGCCGGGCGTCTCATAGGTGAAAGACTGTGTCACCTCCACCGATGTGCGCGCGGGGCCGACCGTTTCCGCTGCCACGAAATCCGGTCCGCCGGTGCGGCTCCACTCGGCTCGCACGACTTTTCCGGCATTCGGAGGTACCTCGATTTTCGCCCGCAATGTGACACTCTCCCCTGCGCTGATTTCGACTCGATCTCTTCCGTCCACGGTCAGGTCGACCACAGGCTGAATGCCGTGGCGCGCCCCCGCCGTTTCCGGTACCACGACCTGACTCTCGGGTGTGATTTCGTATCGGGTCGACGCCGGCGGAATTCGCCCTTCCTCGGCCCACGCGCTCACATCGCGTAGCGCCTGCTCGAGAATTCCGCGATAGTCGACGAGACGATCGGTCCGTGGGCCGATGTGGTCGGCGTTGTCGTTGAACCACACACGGAAGTCGCCGTCGAAATCCGCTCCCAAGGCTTGACGGACCTGGCGGGAGTACCAGTCGCCGTCCCACGGAAAGGCATCGGCGTCCAGCAGATTCGCGACGACGATGACCTTCCCGTTGATCTTGCCGGTGTGTACGCCGCCTCCGCTGACCCCTGTCGAGATCTCCGGGCCCACCTCAATGGGCCGCTGCGGATACTTCGGCGAACCGTCGCTTTTCCGGTACTGGTCGAAAGCGTAGAAGCCCTCGCGCTGCGGCACTTGGTAGCGAGGGTACGCAGGTAGCGCAACGTCCCATCGGTTGTCGATACGGAGCCGGGCACCGACGTCGATCGCTCGGAGCACCTCGTCGGAACTGTCGCTGCCGATGGCGAACGACCTGCCGGCCGGGTCGAGGACACCCGTCAATGAACCCACTTCGGTGCCGTCGGGGGCGTAGAGGACAAAGTCCGGGCGCGTGTATTCGGGGACGACAGGCACAGATTCCAGGATCAATTCGGTGGGTGTGTTCCGGCCGTCGCGTTCTACCCGAGTGACCGTGACCGTCTCATCGACAACCGCTGCCCGGAACAACTCGCCCAGCGGGGACCGCTCGGTACCGAGATAACCGGGCAGATTCCAGAAGTCTTCGACATAGCCGGGATCGGCGCCTCGGACCGCATCGGCGAACCCGAGCAGGCCCTGCTCGTCGTCCAGCCCGAGTACATAGGCGTAGTCTTCCCAGGCGCGAAGCGGAATTCCCAGCTTCGTGACCTCCGCCAGGACGCTGCGCTCGGTCGGGTCGAGCCCCGCATACGGGTCGCCACTACCACCCGGGCTCACCGCATCGGCGATCTGCGGAGCCTTGTCGTGCAGCACCATTCGGGCGAACGCCCGGATGAAGAAGAAGTTCGGAATGGAAACCGGTACACCGGGGATGAACGGTACCGCTCCGTCCCACACTCCGACGCTGTTCTCCATCGCGCCGATGGTCTGATAGGAACCACCGCTGCCACCCCAGAGGTACCCGTGTATTTTCTCGGTCGTTCCGTAGTAATCCGCCGCGACCTTTTCGGAGAACTTCGCGGCCGCAGCGTCTACGCGGTAGCCGCTCCCGCCGTTGGTCTGAACGGTGTATGCGCCGCTGTCCGCACCGAACTCGATGTCTTCGGGCTCGGCGTTCTCATCGACCAGGGGATACACCAGCTGGAAGAATCGTCCCTGCCATTTCCCTTTTGCGGGAAAATAGAAATTGAATCGTTTGTCGGTGCCTTCGAAGTAGCCCGACACCCGGCGGTGCGGCACAGGCGCGGCGACATCCTCCACATCGTCGATCACCGGTGTATCGAATTCCGGATCGACACAATCCGCGTCCACCCAAACGGGGCCACCTGCCGTAGCAGGCACACACAGCGCCGGCTCGGCGGCCACCCTCGCGCTCGGGATCGTCACCGTTGCCGACACCATCACGACGCCCAGCGCGATAGTGCACAGCAGACGCCCGATGCGCCGCGGTCCAGATCGCGGACGCGGATGGTTGCAGCGAATCGACATCGGCTACCTCTGAACGACATGAGCAAGTCCGCGGGAAACCATAGCCCGCTCACCTACCGTTCAGTAGGGAACGCTATTCGTTTGTTACCTTTTGGGTTTCCCTATCGCAGTCATGCACGTCAGGTGTGCATGCCGCCTGGACGGCCACCCTCCCCGCCGGGATCGGCATCAGCGATTTCTTCGACCGCCGACGCAGTGTTCCAACCTGCCGAAGGAGCGACGAGATGCAACATCTTCCGAACCAACTCGGCGGGTTCTCCGATGGAGGGGTCGAGGAGCCACAACTGCAGAAGTCCGTTCATCGTGGCCGACAGGAGAGTCGCAGCATCCTCGGGCGTAATTCCCGGAGCAAGGCCGGATCCGAATTCGCGGCGAATCGAGTGCGCCATCGACACCCTCGCCATCCGGAATCTCTCCGCGAAGTAGTCCCGCGCAGGGTGGTCGTCGGTGAGACACTCGGCCGACAACACCGTCCGCGCCCGAACAGCCTCGGGCCGGGATTGATTGAGCTCGACCAGACCGGGCAGATACGACAGCGGCAACGCCGGCCGGTCCGGCGCAGTCGGCATCTGCGCCGAATCGCGTTCGGCCAGAAATTCCAGCGCCGCGAGCAACAGTGTCTCTTTGGTCGGAAAATGATGCAGTAGGCCTTGCTGAGTCAGTCCTGCGCGTTTGGCCACGGCACCGATCGTCATCCCCTGATATCCGTGGGCCGCCAGCTCCGTCAATGCCGCATCCAGAATCTCGCCCCTGCGACGCACCGCACTTGTCCGCCGCTCAGCCATCGACATCGCTGCTCCTCTCGCTTTCGCGAGACGAGCATCGCATGCTCGCACGAGGAAGTCGTGTCAGCTGCACCTTTTGTCACAACACCATCCGGCCGACATCAAGACCACGGAGTGAGTACGAGCTTGCCGCGTACTCGCCCGGCTTCACTCAGCCGATGACTTTCCCGCACCTCGGTCATCGGCAGTACGCGGTCGATATGGACTCGCACCTGCCCCCGGGCGACTGCAGCCCCGATCTGCGTCAGCGCAGTAGTCGACGGCTTACCGGTGACCATCCGGAAGCGCGGATCGTCGTAGGCGTCGGATTCCTGCACCGTGATGTAGCGACCGCCGTTCCGAAGCACCCGCAGCGATCGCCGGCCGTATTCACCGCCGACCAGATCGAGCACGACGTCGACCTGATCGATCGCCTCGGTGAAGTCGGTTGTGGTGTAGTCGACGACCCCGGCCGCGCCGATACTGCGCACGAAACGATGGTTGTCGGCCCGTGCGGTGCCGATGACGTGCGTGCCGCGGCGCTCGGCGAACTGGACGGCGAAGTGCCCGACCCCACCGGCGGCGGCGTGCACGAGAACGGTCTCGCCGGGTTTCGGGTCCGCTGCTTCCAGAGCCTGCCAGGCGGTGAGTGCGGCGGTGGGCACGGCAGCAGCCGTCATGTGGTCCAAGCCCGGCGGGTGGGGTACGAGCAGGTCAGCGCGCGCAGTCACGAACTCGCTATAGGTTCCGGTGCGGCTGTGAATCATTCCGAAAACGTTGTCGCCCGGGCCTATTCCGGTGACGTCGGCTCCGGCTTCGACAACCGTCCCGGAGACATCGAAACCGAGAGTGAAGGGTGGGTCACCGAGGAATTTCACTCGGCCTGCCCGGAGTTTGCAGTCGACCGGATTCACCGCGGTGGCGCCGAGCCGGAGAAGAACTTCTCCCTGTCCGGGAACCGGCATGGGAGCCTGGACAGTTTCCAGCACTTCCGGGCCACCGAAACGCTGCTGGCTGACAATCCTCATCACTGTTCCTGCGCTTTCGGTTCCACCTGGTCCAGGTACTTCTCGATCAGGTCCACTACTTCCACGTGCCCGGTGAAGGTGCCGAGAGACTCCTCGAGATGGATCATTCGCGGGATCGCCGACATCAGAAAGACGATTGCCGACGCCGGAACGTCGTGCGCGCCGATGCGATATCGCTGCAGAGTGGGCTCGAGCGCGGCCAGCAACGCCTTGCGCAGACGTTCGCCGCCGGCGCCGAGCGCGGGTGCGATGGACTTGCGATGCCTGGCCAGGGCCATGAATTCGAGCAACAATGCGGTGCCCGCCGGGTCTCTGGCGTAGGCCCACACCGCCCGTAACGGCTGCTCGGATTCCACTGCCCGCCCCAGCCGCTCGACGAGCCGGTCCGTCCCCGTTTCCAGCACGGCTTCGAACAGCTGGTCCAGGAGTGGAAAGTGGTACTGGACGAGTCCGGGTGTGACTCCCGCTTCGGTTGCCACGCTGCGATAGGTGATCGCGGCATATCCCTGCGCGACCATCAGCCTCCTGGTCGCCGCGATGAGCTCGGCCCGAGTGCCCGCGCTTCGTGAGCCGACACCGCGCGCAGCGGACGCGGAGTTCGTTCTCCCGAGCTCGGTGCCGTCGTGGCGGGCCACGGTCCTCGCCGATGTTCGTCCGGGTCCTGGGCGCCTCCGCCGTCCGACTCCTTCCACCGGTTCACTCTCCATGAACGGAAATCATACTCTCATGAATGAGATATCGTCTTCTTGTACACATCACCAATAAAGGAGCAGAGATGAGCGCCACGGTGAACCCCCTACCGTCGTTCGGCGTCGAGATCATCGGAGCCCACGGGAGTGAACTGACCGGCCGAGCGGCAGCCGCGGAATGCCAGGCCGCCCTGGAGCAGTACGGGGTCGTGATCTACCGCGATCTCGATATCACCGATGACGACCTGGTCGCTCTCACCCGAGCGCTGGGCCGGCCGGTAGCCGCCCGCACCGGAGAGCACCGCCTCTCCGAGATCGAGACCATCACGCTGGACCCGGCGAAGACTGCCGCCACTCTGGCGTCGTATCGGCGCGGCAATTTCCTCTGGCATATCGACGGTGCCACCGGCCACACTCCGCAACGAGCGACCCTGCTCACCGCACGGGAGGTCGACGAGGCCGGGGGCGACACCGAATTCGCCGATACTTATCTGGCGTACGACGCACTTCCGGACGAGGAAAAAGCCCGGCTGGAGGGGTTGCAGGTGATCCACAGTTTTGCTGCCGCCCAAGCCCGCGCCAACCCCGCCGCCACCGAGCAGGAGCGGCGGGCATGGGACCGTGTCCCCACCAGAACCCATCCACTGGTGTGGACCCGGCGAAACGGACGCCGGTCATTGCTCGTGGGAGCGACCGCGGGCGAGGTGATCGGGATGGCACCCGAGGAGAGCCGGACACTGCTCGATCGTTTGCTCGACTGGTCGACTCGACCGGAGTTCGTCGTGCGTCATCGCTGGAGAAAGGGCGATCTGGTCATCTGGGACAACACGGGGATGCTGCATCGCGCAATGCCGTTCGAACCGACCTCACGGCGACTGATGCACCGTACAACCCTCGCGGGCGAGGAACTGGTGGCCTGACCCGACGGCGCGCGAGCCCCTCGGACGAGTGGACCCGTTCCATACGGAACGGGTCCACTCGTCCGAGTTGGTCACAGCTGCCCAGCCCGCACCGCCACTGTTTCCGCGTTACCAGCGCGCCGGCGCCGGGGTTTCCATGGACAACGGCCGCCGGTAGGAGAGGTCGGATTCGTCGCGGGTACCGACGAGGTAGCCCGCCTTCTTGAAAAAGCTCGATTGCAGCACCGACGCATCCGCCGCGAACATCGTCTCGACAGTGGAGCGCCGTACCGCGATTCGCCATTCGCCGTCCCGGCGCTCGAGCCGGTCCAGGTAGCGGCCGGTGATCACCTGGGCGCTACGGCCGTCGAGCCCGAGCAGCACGACGATGACATAGCTCTCCGCATGCGCGGTATCGCCGTCGATCTCGCAGTTATGTGTCGTGATGTGGTGGGTGTGCACGCGGGAGGTGGCCGCGTGTGTCCGATTGGCCCATTCGGCGTAACCGGGCCCCGAGTTGACTGCGGCACCGTGTTCGTCGATCCCGTCGTGGTGATAGGCCGCGGTGACGAGATCGGGGTCGTGGCGATCGCAGCCCCGCGCATGACCCGCTACACAATCGAGGATCGCGGTTCGGTCCATCAGGTATCGAACATCTCGCTGAAGCACTGCCAGATCGCTGTCGGTGGTCATATCTCTCCTCTGTGACAGGTGGCGAGCACGGGTTGCCCGTCCGGGATCACACCACGCTGCTATACGATCGTATAGCAGCAGAGGTGGGAGGATGCGTGTCACCGGGAGATCAGGAGGCAGGCATGGCGGCATCGTCACGGCGCACCGGCGCCGAGACGTCGAAGACCAGGGGCGTCCTACTGGACTGTGTGGAGCAGTTGATGCTGGAAGAGGGCTACGCGGCGGTGACGTTCCGCGCGGTGGCCGCCGAAGCGGGTGTCACCCCGAGCCTGGTTCAGTACTACTTCCGGACACTCGACGGCATCTTCCACGCCGCCATCCGCCGATACACCGAGCGCAACATCAGACATCTCACCGAGGCCCTGCAAGTGCCCGGCGACCAATTGCCGCGCGCACTCTGGGAATACAGTTGGGATGAGGCAACCAGCGCGCTGACCACGGAGTTCATGGCGCTGGGCAATCATCGCGAATCGGTCCGAGCCGAAATCGCGGAAGCGACCGAGCGGTTACGCAAAGTGCAGCTCGATGCCTTGTCCCGCGGTTTCGACGGAAGCAAGGCCCTCGACCAGGAGCTCACTCCGGGCGCCCTACTGCTACTCATCACCGGTATCCCGAAACTTCTTCAGCTCGAGCAGGGAATCGGCGTCCGGACAGCCCACCAGGAACTGATCGACACGTTCGAACGGTACCTGGGTCCGGGCCGGCCGACCGGCACGAAAGGCGAACCCGGACGGTCGCCGCGCCGCCGAAACCGAGCGCCGCACCGTCGGCCATGAGGTCCCAGTGCGGGCAGGAGGCGCGGAGACGGGGGTCCAGGAAGCAGAAGCGCACGAAGCCGCCCGGCTCGGTGACATCGGGTTCCGGCGTCGGCCCGGTGAGTCAGAGCGTCTTCATCGCGAGATCGGCCACTCGGTGGAGATCGTCGGCTGTCGCACCATCGCGGGCACGTTGCGACATGCCCTGGATCACGACGGCGAAGAAGTTCGCCAGCGCCGCGGGGTCGGCATCGGGCGCCAGTTCGCCCTGCTTACCGGCGGTATCGAACCGGTCACGGAATGTCCGCAGATTGGCGTTGCGGATATCGCGCAGGAAGGCCTCGATCTCGGCGTCCTGCCCGGTGACGTTGGTCGCGGCGGTGATGATCAGGCAGCCGGGCGGGTGCGCCGGGTCCGCGTAGATGCGCGCGGCGTCGTGCAGAATGCGATCGAAGGCGGCTCGGGCGGTGGAGGTTTCGTCGAGAGCGCGCCGCACGAACGCGGCGTTCGGGGTGGCGGAATAGGAGTCGACCACTTCCCGGAACAGCGATTGTTTGTCTCCGAACGCTTTGTACAGACTCCCCGGCCGGATACCCATCGCCGCGGTCAGGTCACCGAGTGAGGTGGCGTGATAGCCGCGCTCCCAGAACAGCCGGGTTGCGGCGTCCAGCGCCGCGGCACGGTCGAAGGTGCGCGGGCGCCCACGTGTCGCTGCTGCCATCCCGACATTGTAGGCCGATCACTCAACAATGTGTGATAAATTGTTGAGTGATCGACCACCAAATAGAAGGCGGACCCGTGGGAACACTCGACACCATGACGGCACTGGTAACCGGCGGCAGCCGCGGAATCGGCCGCGCCATAGCCGAACGGCTCGCCCGTGACGGTGCCACCGTGGCCTTCACCTATGCCACGAACCGCCCGGCAGCCGACGCCGTCGTAGCCCGGATCCATGCGGAAGGTGGGCACGCGGTAGCCCTGCAGGCCGAATTGGGCACCCACAACGATGCCGAACAACTATGGGCGGCGTTCGACGCAGCACTCCCCGGCGCACACGTGGACATTCTCGTGAACAACGCCGGAATCGGTTGCTACGCCGATATCTCCGTTCTCACCGAAGAAGATTTCGACCGAGTATTCGCCGTCAACGTGCGCGCGCCGTTCTTCATCGTGCAGCACGGACTCCCCCGGATACCCGACGGCGGAAGGATTATCAACATATCCAGCGGCGCAGCGCGACTGGCACTGCCGGGCGCCATCGCCTATGGGTCGACCAAAGCAGCGTTGGACACCTTCACCCTCAACCTCGCCGCACAGCTCGGCCCACGCGGCATCACAGTCAATTCCCTCGCACCGGGCATCACCGATACCGATATGAACGCGGGCTGGCTGCACCGCGACGCGGAAGCAGAGACCAGTGCGGCGGCGCTGGCAGCGTTGGGACGTGTCGGCGCCCCCGCCGATATCGCCGATATCGTGGCATTCCTTGCCTCCGACGACGCCCGATGGATGACGGGACGTGTTGTGGACGCCACCGGCGGCGCCGGTCTTTGAAGCACTGTCCACGACATGGCCGCCGGCACCCCGGCCCGTGGGGAGTATCTGATGACTGCGCGCGAACGTCGTCGACCGGTGATCAACCGGTCGCGCTCGGGAGCAGAGTAGTTCTACGACAGGAATTTCAGGCAGATTGGCGCCGGTGGGTTCTTCCGGCTCTCATCGAAGTGCTTCTGCTCCACTCCCATCTGCCCCACGACCATGCCGTCGCCGGCCTCGCAGCCGCGCAGCAGGCAGGCGCACTGACCGCCGACGCGGTCGCACTCGAAGCCCGCAAGATCGGCGAAACCCTGGATTCCGAACCTGCGGTGGTCGACCTCGACGCACCCGGCTAAGTGCCGTCTCTGACCGAGCGCCGCCTCGCCCAGCTACCGCCGGATCGGCGCCCGCTGCCCTCGGTCGCGGCCTACGACCAGCTACTCCGCCGAACGCCCACCACGACGAAAGGATCCACCACCGCATGACAACCTCCACACCCCGTCGTCACGGCATGACCGAACAGGCCGCCGACGCCGCAGTCGACCAAGCCTGCCGCATGCTGCGGCTGCCCACCGTCCGGTCCCAGTTCAACGAGATCGCCGAGAACGCGAGCCGCGAACAGATGACCTACCGGGCCTTCCTGGCCGAGCTGCTGATCGCCGAATGCGACGACCGAGCCCGCCGACGCTCCGAACGCCGAATCCGCGCCGCGGGCTTCCCACGGGACAAATCGCTGCGCGCGTTCGACTTCGACGCCAACCCCAATATCGACGCCGCCACCATCAATACCCTCGCCAGCGGAGACTGGATCAAGAAAGGTCTGCCGCTCTGCCTGATCGGGGACTCCGGCACCGGCAAATCGCATCTGCTCATCGCGTTGGGCACCGAAGCCGCCATGCAGGGCTTCCGCGTCAAATACACGTTGGCCACCAAGCTGGTCAACGAACTCGTAGAAGCCGCCGACGACAAACAGCTGACCAAGACCATCGCCCGCTACGGACGCGTTGACCTGCTCTGCATCGACGAACTCGGCTACATGGAACTCGACCGCCGCGGCGCCGAACTACTGTTCCAAGTCCTCACCGAACGCGAGGAGAAGAACTCCGTCGCCATCGCCTCCAACGAGTCCTTCTCCGGCTGGACCAAAACCTTTACCGACCCCCGGCTCTGCGCCGCGATCGTCGACCGCCTCACCTTCGGCGGCCACATCCTCGAAACCGGCACCGACTCCTACCGCCTCGCCCGCACCGCCCAAGCCAAAGCCGTCGGCGGGTGACGTCGAAATTCACCGACCGAACCCAGCTCCAGCCCACAGCGCCGACGTCACGGTTCACCGATATCCCGGATCTGCTGGCCTGTTCGCGAGGTGAACCGTCGTGCCTCACAACAGGTAGTCGCGCCAAAACGGCACGGTCACCCGCGACTTCCACTCCTCGCTGCGCCAGTCGTCACCCCGTTCGGTGAACTCCAGACGAACCCACATGTTCAGATCACCGCCATAACAGATGGTGTCCCCAAGCCGCCACACCGACAGAACAGGGTGCCCCCAGTTTCCACGTCCGGCAGGCAGAAACCGGCGGGCATACACCGGAACCAACCGCGGCGCGCCCTGCAGCCGCTGCCGGGCCCGGGCCACCGCCTCAGCGGGGTCGGCCGGCCGCTCACCCCAGCACCGCGGCCAGAACCCTTCCTGCTCGACCTGCCAGATCGCGACATCGACCGGCCACTCGAGATGCCGCTGCAGATCCTCAGAAGCACCGTCACGCCAGTCCGGCCACGGCTTTTCCCACGTTTTCCATTCCGCATCGACGTCATCAAGGTCGCGCACCGGCAGCCCGGCCGCAAGGAACGCACGATGCTCATCAGCAAACTCGAACCCGTAGTGTTTCTCGATCCGCTCGAACTCGGAGTCGGTCAACCCCGGCTTGATCTCGCAACAACCAAGCTCCGCCAACCGGGCTGCGGGTTCCCGCCCCAGCCGAATCCCCCTGCTCTCGACCACGGCGCGACACTAGCGCCTCCGCCCCGGCACCCTCACACGCGAGAAGCACCGTGATCGAACTCTATCCACCATCCCGACGCCGCTGCCGACACGCCGACCGATGACGTCACTTTCCGCCGATCAACACGACCCTGATCCACGCCCTCCGCCGCCAGGATTCGCCAGCCAACGACGTCGGAATTCACGGGACTGCAGTTTGGCCGTTCTTCCTCTCCTGGCATCTCCAGTGGTGGTGGCGAACTACGGTACGTATGGTGAAGCCCTTGGAACGTCCGGTTGTACTCGCATTGACCTATGTCGTGAGCTCGTTCCTTTTTGGACCTGCCATCTTCCTCGGTGGTTACGTATTGTTCACCGGAGGTGTCGCGGATTTCTGTGACGCGGCCCATGGTGGACCAGCTTCACGCAACGCGAAGTTCACAGCTGTCGAAAGCTTCCAGGTCACAGGCGCCGTCACCATGCTGGCCGGCGGGCTTGTCCTGCTGGCTAATCTGTGGGCCCGTCGCGATAAGATCAGCCTACTGCGACTTACATTGAGTAGCAGTGGGATTCTCGCCATGATGTGCGGATTTGGCCTTGTCATCTTCCTGTCTGGTCCTGGAGGCCAGGGCTGCGAGCCCCCGGTATGACATCGCGCAATTGACCCGACGGCACCATCGTGCTGCGTACCGCACCCTCTCGCTTGGCCGTCCAGTGACGTCAAATTTCGCCGTCACACTACCGCCATCACCCCGGCCGCCGATGCCCAAATTCGCCGACGAACGACGCCCAAATTCACTGGCATAACCCGGGCCCGGTACCGCGTATCAACCGTCCAGCGAGGAATCTTTGCCCAGTGGCGACAATGGCGACTTTGCGACCGTCACTCGGGTGCGGCTCGCGGAGGATGAAGCTTTTACCGGACGTCAAGCGAACAGAGCGGTGAATCGCCAGTCCAGCACCTGCTGTGGCGGTGCGTCCCGACGGTGAGAGAAAACAATCGATCGCAGGTCGAGGGTGCCGCCGGTCGGCAGTATCGACGCGTTCTCGACGTACAGGTCGCTGGTGAGCGTATCCCCTTCGGCGACTGCGGCCGTATGATCGCAGGATTGCCAGCCGAGTACTGTCACCATGTTCGGCAGCGCCCGTACTGCCTGATCGAGAGCGATGCCGATGGTGTGGCCACCGTAGACGAGGCGACCGGTCGGGCTCGTCCGCTCATCGTGGTGGGTGGCGGCGATATTGAGGGTGAGCCGGGCCAGTTCGGGTGCACTGCTGACGACATCGCCGCTCGAGGTGAACCCGACCCCCACCAGTGACGGGTCGAAATGCGGTTCTGGCACTGCGGATCGGTAGGCATCGAGATCGATTCCTTCGGGCACTGCCCAGTCCGTTGCATGCGATTCGCCGATCGTGGACACATCGTCGGTGCGGGCCACCTCGGCCGGATCGACCGCGGGGTCGACCGGCAGCATGGCGCATCGGTGGAAGTCCAGAACGGTCCGTCCGTGCTGGTCCACAGTGCTGATACGCAATACGGCGAGACCTGTCGCCGGCCGCCCGGGTCTGATCGAGTTGCTTTTCAGGCCGACGACCGCAGTGGTGGTCGACAGCGTGTCACCGATCAACGGCAGGCGATGTAACCGCAGGCCTCGGTAGAAGAGGTTCGCTTTGACGTGATGGGTGGCCAGAGTCGATTGTCCGATCGCGATATCGGTGACAAGCCCCGGGTGCGCGACCGGGCCACCGGCGACCGTTGCCGCCAGCGACCTGTCGAGCGTCAGGCGCAACCGATTGCCGACGATCGCTCCGTGCGCGGCAGCGAGCCCGTCGGTCAAGGTGACGGCGGGAGCGGTATCGAAGACCTGCCCGACGGCCAACCGGTCGAAGTAGGGCCCGCCGACGACAACAGTCCGCGCGTGGTCGAGAGTTGTCATCGTCTGGCTCCGATCTTGGTCAGCGTACGGCGGGCGGCGACGGCGAGAGCTTCGTCGAGCATCCGGCCGTCGAGTTGAACGGCTCCCACCCCCTGTTCCTCCGCTTGTTCGAGTGCGGACAGCACCCGCCTGGCGAAGTCGACCTGTTCAACGCTCGGAGTGAACAACTCCAGCGTGGTACCGACCTGTGCCGGGTGCACAACCCATTTGCCGTCGAACCCGAGATCCGCGGCCCAGTGGCCCGCATGGTGGAAGGCCGGGTCGTCGGCGATTCCGAGGAAGGGACCGTCTATTGCCTGCACTCCCGCCGCACGCGCGGCGTGTAGCACCCGGTCCTGAACATAGAGCCACTGTTCGGGCGGGGACGCGGGCGACCGGCCCAGTGCGGCACCCAGATCGGCGTATCCGATGATCACGGCCTCGATCCGGGAACCGGCGGCGATCCGGTCGACATTGCGGATTCCGGTGGGGGTTTCCACCAGCGCCTGCAGTCGCACCTCCGTGCCGCCGGCTTCGTCGAGTATCCGGTCGGCGGCCTCGAGGTCCGCGGTCGAGCCGACCTTCGGAATCACGATCGAAGCCAGGGCATCCGCCACTTCGCAGAGTGCGGACAGGTCACGGCCGAACCATCGGGTATCCGGTCCGTTCACCCGGACGGAGACCGGCCGCCGGGGTCCGTACTCACCGACCAACTCGGCCACGATCCCCCGCACCTCATCCTTGCGACCGGGAGTGACAGCGTCTTCGAGATCGAGAACGACCTCGTCGACAGAAGAATCGAGTGCCTTGCGGGCTTTACGCTCGTCCGAACCGGGCGCCACCAGAGTTACTCGCCGGCATGTAGCAATCACGATGAGTCCTGCCGATCACTTCGCGACACGTGTAGGCGAATCGATGGTCACTGCCTCGATCCGTGACTCGCGCAATCGCAGGCATTCGGTGCTGTCCAGCGCCGGCGAGGCGCACAGGTAGAGCTGATCACCGTGTGCACCACCGGTTGCGCAGGCCAGGACGAGTCGGCTGGACCGTACCCGCTCGATTTCCCGGCCCTCCGCGTCGATACGAACTGCGGCGCGGCCGAATACATCCGATACCCAGATATATCCCCAAGTATCCATTCCGATGCCGTCCGGCGCGAAGTCGACGAACAGCTCCCTGCGCTCGGTGAGAGTGCCGTCGGGAGCAAGGCGGAAACGAGTCAGCCGGGCGCCGAACGACTCGGCGACGAATAGATACTTCCGGGTTTCGTCGACGACGATTCCGTTGCTGAATGCCAGCCCGGAAGCCACCTCCCGGTATTCGCCGTCCACTTCGACCAGGAATAGCCGGCTGGTCGCCGGCGGGGTGAACCGGCCGTGGCATACGTTGTCGATATCTTCCGGATCGGACAGGAAGGCGTGCGGGTCGAATCCGGTTTCGCCGACGTAGCATCGGCCGGCGGAGTCCACAGCCAAATCGTTCAGCGTCGAGATGACCGAATCGGAGAGGTCCGCGTGCACGACCATTTCATCGTCGTCGAGCCGGACGATTTTTCGCTCCTGCATGAGAACCACCAGGAGACGTCCGTCGGGTAACCACCCGATACCGCCGGGCGCGCTCGCAACCTCGATCGTGCGTGTATCCGAACCGTCCGGCCGAACCGAGATCACTCGGTTCAGATGCATGTCGACGAACCAGACGCGACCGTCGTGGTAGCGCGGGCACTCGGTGAACGAGTATCCGTCGGCGACGACTTCGAAGGAAGAGTTGACAGTCATCGAAAATACTCCATTTCCTGGATCAGGCTTCGGAACGCACGGCTTTTCCCTCGGCATCTGTGACAGACCATGTTTGCGGCCGTCGCGGAATCGCGGCAGCGAGTATCGCACCGAGAATTCCGAATCCCGCAAAGACGTAGAAACTTGTCTCGACGCTGCTACCGGCGGCGACGAGGAATCCGATCAACGTCGGGCCGCCGAGGGCTCCGACCCGGCCGGCGCACGAAATCCACGACAGTGCGGCGACTCGGGAGTTGTCGGGATAGTCCGTCGCCACGAATCCGGACATCAGCAGCTGCGCTCCGAGAGTTCCGGCGCCGGCGACGAATACAAGGACATAGACCAGACCCAGCGGAAGCGCGATGCTCAGCGCGAGAATGCTCGCTGCGGCGGCGAGAAATACTGCGATCATCACCGTCCGGGGCCCCGAGGCGTCGGCGCGCCTGGCGAGTAGCGGCGGAATTGTGGCCGCACCCAGATTGAGAGCAATCAGGAAGGTCAGTGCCGACCCGAGTTCGTATCCGTTCGCGCGCATCAGCTGCGGAAGCCAGGTATTCAGCCCATAGGTCAGCACCAGCCCACTCGCACTCATCAGTCCGAAGACGATGGTTCGCACCCATACTCCGTCGACGAACAACGCCTTCGGGCCCCGCGCAGTGCCGGAGCTCCGGTCGTCCTGCGATGCGTCTGCATAATCCGCGGGCCGGCGCGTTGCCGAGGATTCGGGAAGGGTGAAATACATCAGCGGCACCAGGGTCACCAGAGGTAGAGCACCGAGCGCGAAGAGGAAGCGCCAGCCCAACGGCTCCAGCGCTACCACGCCGACGAGCGCGGCGACAACACCTCCGACAGGGTATCCGGACCAGGCGATGGCACTGTACCGATTCCCCTTCCCCTCCGGCGCGAATTCCACCGCAAGCGCCGCCGCGAGCGGAACGAACGCGCCGATACCCAGCCCTGCCATGAAACGGGCCCCGCCGAGCATTTCAGCCGTCGGCGCCACGGCGCAGATCGCCATCCACGCGGAGAACCAGCCGCACGAGGCGATGGTCAGCAAGCGCCGGCCGATGAAATCGGCCAGTGCACCGGAGACGAGCGAGCCGATCAACATACCTACGACCGTGAGAGTGCTGATCAGCCCCGCTGTCGCCGGCCCGATATCCCATCCCTCGGGGGACACCAGCTGGGGCAGCACTGTCCCGTAGGAGACCAGGTCATACCCTTCGAATGCCAATCCGGCGAAACACAGTGCCAGTACCGGGATTCGGAATCTGGCGTTGACTCTGGACATGGTAACTCCCTCACATCGACGACATTCCGCGCTCCATATGCCGAGGCGTGCCGAGCTGTCGTCGCGGGCCTCGGCCCCCGGCGGCCGAATCGGCCGAACGGGTGGGGAGGCTGTGATGCCTCGCCGACGAACCGGTTCGAATCGGAGACTCCGGCCGCATATCGAGTAGCGCGTTGCGGCATCGGCCGGGGCCTCGGCTCGCGGCGATCGGCCGGGTTGTCTGCGCGGCGACCTGCGTGCACTGGCAAGTGCGTATGTCCGGAAGTGAGCCTAAGCACAACAGGCCGTTGTGTCAACCATCACCATGTCGAGTCAGTCGCTGAGTTTGTCCCGTTACGCCTGCCACCAGGGCGTCGGCCGACGCTGCGTCATGTCGGCGACAACCCTCGGGTCTACGCTCGCAGCATGGACAACACTGCATCGACTGAGACGACAGAGCTGCTCCCGGTGCGTGAGCAGCAGCGGTTGATGACACGCCGGCGAATATTGCATGCGGCACGCACAGTTTTCGAAGAGCGCGGTTACGGGGAAGCGTCCATCGGCGATATCACCAAGGCAGCGAAGATCAATCGATCCACCCTCTACCTCCACTTCGCCAACAAAGCCGAAGTTTTCAACGAGGTCTACGAGGCCGTCCGCAAACAGCAAAGCGCACGCTACTGGTCACTGCTGAACGTCGCACTCGAGGAAGGCACCGAGTCCGCGCTGCGGAATTGGCTCGACAACGCCTTGACCTGGTGGGAGGACCACGCGAAACTGCTGCCCGCGATTCACGAAGCCATGGCCGGCGATCTCGAGGTCGCCGCACGCTGGAAGGACCAGATCGACCAGCTCGCCCACGAACTCGACGGATACCTGCAGACGATCCCGCCGGAGCACCGTGACGAACGGCAACTGCGCATCGAACTGCTGATGGTGCAACTCGATCAGCTGTGCTTTCGATGCATCGTGCAGAAGGTTTTCATACTGGAGCGCGCGACCCTGCTCGATGTGGTGACCGGACTGTGGGGCGACGCCCTGAACCTGAAGAAGGACCGTAGCTCCTGACCGCTGCACCGCCCGGGCTCTCCGGTCTACGAATACACACACGCTCGACGAGTCGCCACACTTTCGCGCAGTCGAGAACCGGAGCCGAGTTCACCTACACGGCCATCAACCTCCCTCCCGTCGCCACAGCGTGATACCGAGACCGGCACACCGCCCCCGGCGGCGTGCCGGTCATCGGCGCCTGCCCACGGAAGCGGCCACTCGAAATTCACTCGACATACTGTTGCTTGACTCACCATCATGTTGCGCGTAATGTCCCCCACAGATGGTGAAATGGCGAAAACCGCCGACGGACCGGCCTTTCGAAGCCGGGTTCCTGTTGCGCGCTTACGCCGATCTCCGCGCGGTGCCATCGATCCGATGACGAACCGCCTCTCCGACCGGTGGCATGCCCACCGATGTGCACCAATCCGGAAGACAGGACCAGTCAAGTGAACGAGATCCACAGGGGTCGGCCCGAGACCTTCCCCGAGGCAATGGCCGCGCTGTCCGAATCATTCGCCGATGCGGAAGCCGTGGTGGCGCCGGAAGGACGACTGACCTTTGCCGAATTGAATTCCCGCTGTGAAGATTTCGCCGGATCGCTGGCTGCGGCCGGCCTGCGTCCCGGTGACCGGGTGGGAGTACTGCTACCGAACGGCCTGCGCTGGCTCGTCGCTGTGCTCGGCGCCCAGCGCGCGGGACTGACTGCCGTCCCGATCAACACCTGGTATCGCTCCAACGAACTGGCACATCTGATCGCCACCGCGGATCTGCGGTTGATCGTGACCGAGGATCTCGTCTTCGGCAAGGACATCCCCGCCGAACTCGCCGCCGCCGGATATCCCCGAACATACACATCCGCTACCCACGCCGAGCAATACCTGGGGGCATTGCTGTGGCCGGCCGCCGAGCCCTTTCCGCCTGCGGCGCAGCGCGGACCCTGCCCACCGCAGACGTGTGGACCGTCCGATCCGGCGATGATTCTCTACACCAGCGGCAGCACAGCGCTTCCCAAACCAGTACCGCTCGAGCACGCCAAACTGCTGCGCAACGGTCGCGCAATGGGTGATCGCATGCACGTGGTGCCCGGTGATCGACTGTGGTTCGCGATGCCGTTGTTCTTCGGGTACGGCGCGTGCAACGCGCTCCCCGTCGCACTGGCCCACGGGATCACCCTCTGTATCCAGGAGAAGGTCGAAGGCGATGCGGCCCTGGAATTCATCGAGGCCGAGCGCTGCACTGTGTTCTACGGCCTGGCCACCGCCGTACGCGCCCTGCTGGCTGCGCCGAGTTTCGGACGACGGGACATCTCGTCGCTGCGGACGGGACCGGTCGGATTCAATGCCGAGGACAAGCGACTGGCGATCGAGGGCCTCGACATAACCGAAGCGTGCAGTGCCTACGGGCTGACCGAGTCATACGGATTCGTCACTATGTCCGACGCTCACGACGACCTCTCGATCAAGCTCGATACGCAGGGGAAATGCCTTCCCACCCAGGAAATTCGGATCACCGACTCCACAGGAGCTCCGTGCCCGCCCGGATCCGTGGGCGAGATCGAGATCCGCGGTTGTGTCATACCCGGCTATCTGGGTGGCACCGAGATCAACGCCGGTACCCGGACCGCGGACGACTGGTTCCGCACCGGTGATCTCGGTGTGCTGGACGCCGACGGCAGATTGTCCTTCGGCGGGCGCTGGAAGGAAATGCTCAAGATCAAAGGGATCAACGTCGCGCCGCTCGAAGTGGAGGAGATCATATCCGGCCACACCTCGGTGGACCAGGCGTACGTATTCGGGCTGGAGACCCGGGAAGGCGACCAGGAGATGGCCTGCGTTGTGGTGCCGGCCGTCGCTGTCGGCGACCACGAAGCGCTTGCCCGCACGCTGACCGAGTACATCCGCGCTCGTGCCGCCAGCTATAAGGTGCCCGGCCGTTTCGTCGTGATGGAGTCGGCGGCGGTACCGCAGACTGCCACCGGCAAGGTGAGCAAGCTGAAACTGCGCGACATGCTTACCGAGGGCGTGCGATGAGCACCGCCGAAGCAATCCGGCGTACGCCGCGCTTCGCCGAGCTTCCGGTACTGCCGGACCGCGACGAACACCACGGCTGGGATGTGTGGGGTCGCCACGACGAACTCGGCACGCTCAACCTCATCGGACCTGGGCAGCGGCTCGCCGCAGCCCGCACCATCCGGACCGGCGAGATGATCTCGCTGTGCCTGCCGTTGGACGAGCCGAATCCGGGTGTGTTCGGCGATCGCGGTCCCTACGACCACATCGTCGAAGACACAGCAGCCGGACACGACGACCGGCTCGACCGCTTCTATCTGCAGGGCTCCTCCCAATGGGACGGGCTCAGGCATATCCGTGCCGGACGGCACGGCTACTGGGGCGGCCGGCAGGAGACCGATCTCGCCACCACCGACACCCTCGGTGTCGATCACTGGGCAGCCCACGGGTTCGGCGGGCGCGGCGTCCTGGTCGATATCGCCCGCTACCTCGCCGACGTGGGAACCCCGATGGTTCCGGACGAACCGGTCGTGATCACCGCGGCCATGCTCGACGCGGCGGCGGCCGCACAGGGAACAACCTTCGAGTCGGGCGACATACTCGTTGTTCGCACCGGTTGGACCGAGTGGTACCGCACGCGCCCACTCCAGCACCGGCTCCGTATGCGCGGCACGATCGGTGCCGGGTTCGCCTGCCCGGGGCTGGATTCATCGAAACAGATGGCCGGCTATCTCTGGGACAACGAGTTCGCCGCGGTGGCCGCCGACAACGTCGGCGTGGAAGTCTTCCCGATCGACCGCCGGAAGGGATTCCTGCACCGCCGTCTGATCGCACTGCAGGGCATGCCGCTGGGCGAGTTGTGGGATCTCGAAAAGCTCGCCGCCGCGTGTGCTGACCGCGGTCACTATGAATTCCTGCTGGTGTCCGGAGTCCTTCCCTTGCCACGCGGAGTGGGCAGCCCCGCGAACGCCCACGCCATCATCTGATCCGCCTTCACCGAGGAAAGGAACTTCCGCTGTGCCACTCGGTCCGCTCCGACAGGTAGCCATAGTCGGGATCGGGATGACCGAAGTCTCCCGGCGCTCACCCCGCACCGCACTGGATTTCGCCGCCGAGGCGCTGCGGCTGGCACTCGACGATGCCGGCCTGTGCGTACACGAAGTCGACGGGCTGTTCACCAATGTCGGTTATCCGTTGGCCGTCGACTACGACCGGATGGCCGAGGCGTTCGGTCTCGGAATTCGGGCAGCGGTGCAGACGTGGACCCACGGACGCTTTGTCGGGCCGGCTCTGCAGGCGGCGGTGCAATCGGTTGCCCTGGGCATGTCCGATATCGCGGCATGCGTGGCGGGCGTGTCCTTTTCCGGACTCGGTATGGTCGGGGGAGCCGGAGATCTCGAAGGTATGCGCCAAGGTGGCGGGTCGCACGGGGAACTTCCGCACTACGGTATGACGGCACCCGGCGCCGGGGCAGCGATGGCCTTCCAGCGCTATTGCGCCCGATACGGCTACGACCCGGAGCTGATCGCCGCGGTGTCGATCGCCTTCCGCAAGCATGCCCGGCTGAATCCGGCCGCGCAGAAGACCGATGCCCTGGGGACCGACGAGTACCGCCGGCAGCCCTTCGTGGTCGAACCGTTGCGCCGGCCGGACTTCGCCCTCCTCAGCGACGGCGGCGGCTGCCTGCTCGTCACCACCGTCGAACGTGCCCGCGACCTGCGGCAGCCGGCCGTGGTCGTGGCCGGAATGCAGGGACTGCACGCCGGTCGCAACGAATTCATCTTCGCCCCGCCCGGACTCGGGGTCTTCTCGCAGAACGACACCCGGCGCGTCGAGCACAACACCGTCTACACCCAGGCGGGGCTGACGGGACCGGCCGATATCGACGCACTGCAGCTGTACGACGCCTTCTCACCCAATCTGGTGTTCGTCCTCGAGCGCTTCGGATTCGCCGGAGAAGGACAGGCCCTCGACTGGCTGCAGAACGGCCGGATCGAGCTCGGCGGTGAGCTCCCGGCCAATACCGCCGGGGGTCTGCTGTCCGAGGCACATATCTGCGGGTGGGGTCACCTGGTCGAGGCGGCCCGCCAGCTGCGTGGTCAGGCCGGGCCCCGGCAAGTGGCCGGCTGCGAAACCGTCCAGTGGGCCACTCCTTTCGGGGATTCGCTCATTTTCACGAAGGACAGGTGATCAGACAGTGTCGGACGGACGCCCACTCCCCCTCCGCTACCCCGAGGACATCGAGCACCTCGACGGGGCGGCGAATTCCCTGCTGCGCATCCCTCGATGCGGCACCTGCGATCGGCGATTCTGGCCACCCGGGCCCGTATGTCCCCACGACTTCACCAGCGATATCGGCTGGGACAACGATCCGGGAACCGGCCGTGTCAACAGCTGGGTCCGGTTCCACAAACAGTATTTCGCCGGGGACAAGGTGCCCTACATCGTGGTACAGGTCCGGCTCGACAGCGGACCCAACATCACGACGACATGGGCCGGCGACACGGACCCGGTTATCGGCGAGGCGGTTTCGGTGTCATTCCGGACGGTGGGCGAGCACACGACCTTGCCGGAGTTCGGTCCGGTGGTCAGCGAATGTTCGCGATGAGTACCGCTGTGATCGAGGACCTGCGCCGCGCGCTTCCACCCAGCCGGACCATCGACGACCCCGGCATTCTCGACAGCTACGCACACGACCAAGCCGTATGGGCCCCGCACAGCCGGCCGGCGGCCGTCGTGCGGCCGCGAAACGCGGAAGAGATTCAGCAGATCGTTCGCATCTGCCTGGAACACCGCGCACCGGTGGTGGCCCGTGGCGCGGGAACCGGGCTGTCCGGCGGCGCCAACTCGGTCGACGGCGCCGTCGTGCTGTGCACCGAACAGATGACAACGATCAAGGAGATCGACAGGACGGAACAACTCGCCGTCGTCGAGCCCGGTGTGGTGAACGACGATCTCCGGAAGGCATGTGCCGATCACGGCCTGTGGTACCCGCCGGATCCGGCGAGCGCCCCGTGGTCGACCATCGGCGGGAATGTCGCGACGAACGCCGGTGGTCTCTGCTGCGTGAAGTACGGCGTCACCCGCGATTACGTACTCGGCATGCAGGTGGTCACCGGTCGCGGGGAGCTGGTGCGGCTCGGCCGCCGCACCGCCAAGGGGGTCGCAGGTTATGACCTGGCGGGTCTCATGGTCGGTTCCGAAGGAACACTCGGCATCATCACCGAGGTAACGGTACGTCTCCGCCCGGCACGTCCGCCGGAACGTACGATCGCCGGCTACTTCGACTCACTTGCCGCGGCCGGGCGCGCAGTTGCGGCGGTCGGGACGGCAGGTCTCGTACCGTCGGCGCTCGAGCTCATCGATCGCCACACCCTTCTCGCCGTCGACGCATGGAAAAACATGGGGCTGTCCGACGAAGCGGATGCCGTCCTGCTCGCGCGCACCGATACACCGGGGGCCGGCGGCGAAGAGGAAGCCGCGGCGATTCTGGCCTGTTTCACCGAGTCGGGTGCGAGCTGGGCGGCGATCTCGTCCGACCTCCAGGAGGCCGAAGCACTGTTCGCGGCTCGCCGGCTCGCGTACCCGGCCCTCGAGCGGCTCGGGCCTGTCCTCACCGAAGACGTCTGCGTGCCCCGTGCCTGCGTCCCCGAGATGCTGACCAGAATCGAGGCCATCGGGCAGCAGCACCGAATCACCATCGCCAACGTTGCCCACGCCGGTGACGGGAATCTGCACCCGCTTCTGATCGTCCCTGCCGACGACGCTCACGCGCGGCGACGAGCCGAAGCTGCCTTCGAGCGGATACTCGATTCCGCGATCGAGCTGGGCGGCACGGTCACCGGCGAACACGGTGTCGGACTGTTGAAACGCAACGGGCTGACCCGGGAGTTGACCGAGCCGGTTCTGGCCATGCATACAGCGGTGAAACGGGCGCTCGACCCACACGGCATTTTCAACCCCGGAAAAGTGATCGCACCGTGCACGCCGCAGTGCTGACCGGCCGACAAGGTTCCGGCCCGCCACCCCCGCCGAACCGACCATCCAATAATCGATCACTCGAGGAGAGATATCCATGAACAGCACCGAACTCGACCGCACCCGCTTCTACATCGAGGGACAGTGGGTGACACCGCTGGCGGGCGATACTCGGGTATCCCTGGAAGCTGCCACCGGAAAACCATTGGGGACGGCAGCTCTCGGGTCGGCAGCCGATATCGACGTCGCCGTCCGCGCCGCCGAACGAGCATTGCACGGTCCGTGGGGCAGCACGACAGCCGCTGAGCGAGCAACCATCATGCGCCGGTTCGCCGACGCGCTCGCTGCCCGGGCCGACGATACCTCGGCCCTGGTCAGCCGGGAGAACGGTATGCCCATCGCGCTGTCCCACGCCTTCAACGGTGCAGCGCCCGCGGGACTGCTCCAGATGTATGCCGACACCATCGAGTCCACACCCCTGGAACGGGCCCGGCCCAGCCAGGCCGGGTCCACCCTCGTGCGTCGTGAACCGGTCGGTGTCGTCGGGGCGATCACACCGTGGAACTATCCGCAGGTTCTGGCGATGATGAAGATCGCTCCGGCGCTCGCCGCGGGCTGCACGGTCGTGCTGAAACCGGCTCCGGAAACGGCGCTCGACGGCTACGTTCTCGGCGAGGCCGCCACCGAGGCGGGTCTGCCGCCGGGCGTGCTGAACATCGTCGTGGCGGGGCGGGAGGCAGGTGCGGCGCTGGTGTCGCACCCACTGGTGGACAAGATCGCCTTCACCGGGTCCACCGCGGCCGGACGGATCATCGGCGCCGAATGCGGCCGGCTGATCCGCCGCTGCACCCTGGAACTCGGCGGCAAGTCCGCTGCCATCGTGCTCGACGACGCCGATCTCGCCACCTTCGTCGCCGGGCTGGGCGACGCCACATTCCAGAACAACGGGCAGACATGTACTGCGCAGACGCGCGTGCTCGCGCCGCGTTCCCGCTACTCCGAAGTCGTCGACGCTGTCGCCCAGTACGCGCGCGATGTGGTGCTGGGCAACCCCTTGGACCCCGCGGTGACCTGCGGACCGATGGCCAGCGAAGCCCAGTTGGAGCGCGTGCTCGGCTACATCGAGCTGGGCAAGAAGTCCGGCTCCCGGCTCGTGGCCGGCGGCGCCCGGCCGGGCGGCCTGCCGGATGGCTGGTTCGTCGAACCGACCGTCTTCGCCGATGTCGACAACTCGGAGCGCATCGCACGGGAAGAAATCTTCGGGCCGGTTGTCACCGTCACGCCCTACGACGATGACGACGATGCCGTCCGGCTGGCCAACGACAGTGAGTACGGCCTCGGCGGATCGGTGTGGACCTCCGACGAGGACCGCGGTATCGCCGTCGCACGCAGGGTCCGCACCGGCACCATCGGCGTGAACTACTACATGCAGGACCTCGGGGCGCCCTTCGGCGGCATGAAGAGTAGCGGCATCGGACGTGAACTCGGGCCGGAAGCCCTGGACGGTTATCTCGAGTACAAGTCGATCTACGCCGGCGCCGCACAGGCCGGTTGAACCCGGCCCCCGAAGGAGGAACATCGTGCTTGCACAGACTGCGGGACTGTCCGACGTCCAGACCGAGATTCTGGCCACCGTACGAACTTTCGTGAACAAGGAGATCATTCCCCACGCACCGGAGCTCGAACGAGCCGACCGCTACCCCGCCGAGATCGTCGAGACCATGAAGAGAATGGGCCTGTTCGGCCTGACCGTTCCCGAAGAGTACGGAGGGCTGGGTGAGTCGCTGCTCACCTACGCGCTGGTCGTCGAGGAGATCGCCCGCGGCTGGATGAGCGTCTCCGGGGTGATCAACACGCATTTCATCGTCGCGCATATGATCGCTCGGCACGGCACCCCGGCACAGAAGAGCAAGTATCTGCCGCTGATGGCGACCGGCGAGGTCCGGGGTTCGTTCTCGATATCGGAACCCGATCTGGGCTCCGACGTCGCGGCCGTCAGAACTCGTGCCCGGCCCGACGGCAACGACTACATCATCGACGGCGCCAAGATGTGGCTCACCAACGGCGCCTCGTCCAATCTCATCGCACTGCTCGCGCGCACCGGCGGAGACGACCTGAAGCCCAGCCGAGGGCTGACCACCTTCCTCGTCGAGAAGCCGGAGGGGTTCGGCGAGGTCGCGCCCGGCCTGACAATTCCCGCGAAAATCGAGAAAATGGGATACAAGGGCGTAGACACGACCGAAGCCGTTTTCGATGGTTTCCGGATCCCGGCCGGCCAGGTCCTCGGCGACGCACCGAATCGAGGATTCGCCTTCATGATGGACGGCGTCGAGGTCGGCCGCGTCAATGTCGCGGCGCGTGCCTGCGGGGTCGCAATCCGGGCGTTCGAACTGGCCATCGACTACGCGCAGCAACGCAAGACCTTCGGGAAACCGATCGCCGAACACCAGGCCATCGCGTTCAAGCTCGCCGAAATGGCATCCAAAATCGAGGCCGCGCATCTCATGATGGTCAACGCCGCACGCCTGAAGAGCACCGGCGAACGCAACGATATCAGCGCGGGTATGGCAAAACTACTGGCCAGCGAATACTGCGCCGAAGTCACCCAGGAATCGTTCCGAATCCATGGCGGCTACGGATACTCGAAGGAATTCGAGATCGAACGACTGATGCGAGAAGCGCCTTTCCTGTTGATCGGTGAAGGGACCAGCGAGATCCAGAAGACCATCATCAGCCGGGGCCTGCTCCGCGAATACCGGCCGAGAAACTGAACGCAGCGCACCGACACATCCACGGCTCGCGCTACAGCCCACCACCGACAGGATGGAACTTCATGTCCCTCGACTCCGACAAGCTCCCCCTATCCGGACTTCGAGTCGTGGAGGTATCGAGTTTTGTCGCCTCGCCGCTGTGCGGGCTGACACTCGCGCAACTCGGCGCCGAGGTGATTCGTGTCGATCCGCTGGGAGGCGCGGCCGACCACACCCGATTGCCGACCACCGGCAACGGCACCAGTATCTACTGGACCGGCCTGAACCGAGGCAAGCAATCCGTCGCATGCGATATGCGCAGCCCTGAAGGGCAGCGCGTGATCCAGCGGCTGATCACCGCACCGGGCGACGGCGGCGGCATCCTGGTGACCAACGCCGGCGGACGGGAATGGCTCGGACACGACGTCCTCGAACGGATCCGGCCGGATGTCATCACCCTCGAGATCCTCGGCCGGCGCGACGGCACACCCGGCGTCGACTACACCGTCAACGCGGCCGTCGGATTCCCGTTCCTCACCGGCCCGGCCGACAATCCGGAACCGATCAATCACACGCTTCCCGCATGGGATATCGCGTGTGGCTTCTACGCCGCATTCGCGCTCACCGCAGCGGTGCTGCACCGCACGAAAACCGGTGCGGGCACCCACATCACACTTCCTCTCGAAAATATCGCATTGTCGCTTGCCGGAACTCTCGGATACCTCACCGAAATTCAGGTCGACGGCACCGAAAGACCCCGGACCGGTAACCATGTGTACGGCACCTACGGAACCGATTTCGTGGCCGCCGACGGCTCCCGCTTCATGATCGTCGCCCTCACGCCGAGACATTTCCGCGGGCTCGTCGCGGCGACCGGCACCACCGCGACCGTCGAGGCGCTCGAGTCGGCACTGGGCGCGGACTTCACCCAGGACGCCGACAGGTTCCGCTACCGCGATCTGCTCACCGCGCTGTTCGCCGACTGGTTCGCACAACACACCGCCGACCGGATCACCTCCGCATTGCGCGAATGCGGTGTCCTGCACGAGCGCTACCGGACCTTCACCGAAACCTTCGCCTCACCGGATGTCCAGGACAACCCGCTGTTCGCCGAGCTCGACCAGGCAGGTATCGGCAATTACCTGGCGGCCGGCACGGCAGCCCTGTTCGACAATCGGCACCTACACTGCGGAGCCGCACCGGAACTCGGACAGGACACCGCAGACGCCCTCGCCCGGGTCAGCGGGTTGCCGGGGTCGGAGATAGCGGAACTGGTCGAATCGGGGATTCTGGGCAGGTCCGCACGAGGGTGAGGTGCGCACTGGTGGGTTCGCTTCGGAGAGCCGGCGGGTCACCGCGTCGGTGGAACCGTCCGTGAGTCCGCGAGCGCACATGCCGCGACCGACCGGGTGAGGCCGGAGAAGGTACGCGGGTCCCAGCCGGTCAGTTCGCGCCAGCGGCCGAGGCGATAGACCACCGTGTTGGCGTGCAGGTGACTGCTTCGCGCACAGTGGGTGATCGACATATCGGCCTCGGCGAAAGCAACGACTGTCTCGCGGAGGGCCGGGTGGACGTCGGCGATCTCAGCGGCGTGGTACACGTCGTGATCGAGGAGGTCGGCGAGACTCATCACGCAGTCGATCAGCCAATCCACGCCGAACCTGCTGACGGCGTTCCGGGCAGAAGTCGCAGACAGGGCGAGCTGGGCCTGCCGCAACGACCGTGCGGCCCCGGCGACCCCGGGATGACCGGAACCGACACCGACCCTGAAGGCGGCAGTCGCGAGCGACTCCACCACCTGGGCAATGCTGTCGTCGTCGGCTTGGATCACGAGAACCTGGACAGCGCCGATACCGCCGCGAGCGATGATCGGCCCGTCCGCGAAATGCGGGCCGGCTTCGACAGCACTCTCCGATCCCCCGCGCCCCCGCACGTACGCGAGTCCGACGAAGGGCCGGGCGGAGTCGAATCCGAGGTACTCCGCCAGCCGGGTGGCCTCGGCGTCCGGGGGATCGGAGTCGAGCAGGTCGATCAGTCGCTGCGACACCGCCATCTGCACTCGATCCCGGGCACGGGTCTCGGATCCATGTGCCAGGGCAAGGGTGGATGTCACCGATTGCAGCGATTCGAGCATGAGCGAAGCCAGTTCCGGCAGCAGCTTCTGCACTTCCCCGCGTGCCGCGCTCAAATGCCGCCAGAGTTCTCGGTCACCGACGTGGTACGCCCTGATGACCACATCCAGGGCGATCGCCTGGCGAGCGCGGCGCCGGGCCAGCGCCCGCACCTCGCCGAGATCATCCTGGTTCCAGGTTCTCCGTTCCCCGAACGCTATGAGTCTGCGCCGGAGTTGTTCGTGGACAGCTTCCCGGTGCTCGTCGTAGGGGACCAGCGCGAAGTCGGAGAGTTCGGTGCGAATCCGGGCGACGGCGTCATCGGTGATCGTGTCGAGCCGGTCGAGTACCGAGTCGACGACGTCGACCACCGGCCCCCAAGAAGCTTGACCCACGGTTGTCTCCTTTTGTGTAACTATCACAATCCTAGCGGTCACGATCGTCGATATTTCGCGAATTTCGCCGTGGAATGGCGCTGCAATACACGGAAGAATGTCACAAAGATACCCAGACATCCGGGCGGCGCGGCTCGGCAGACAGGAGGCGGTTGTGCCCGAGTTGCACACGCGAGATTTCACCCTGAGCGACCGATACAACATGACGGATGGCGAGCTGTTCCTGACGGGCCTGCAGGCGCTCGTCCGTGTTCCGCTGGAACAGAGCCGCCGGGATACCGCGGCGGGACTGCGTTCGGGAATCCTGATCAGCGGCTACGAAGGCTCACCGCTCGCCGGCTACGACCTGGAACTCAACCGGCAGCGTGAGCTCCTCGACCAGCAGGACATCGTCTTCCGGCCGGGCGTCAACGAAGAGTTGGCAGTCAATGCTGTGCAAGGTTCGCAGCTGGCCGCCGCCTCGCCGAACTGCGAATACGACGGTGTTATCGGCGTCTGGTACGGCAAGGCGCCGGGGCTGGACCGGGCCAGCGATGCGCTGCGCCACGCGAATCTCGGCGGGGCCGCACCCAACGGCGGGGCCCTCGTTCTCGTCGGCGACGATTCGATCGCGAAATCCTCCACGGTACCGAGTAGTTCGGAGACTGCGATGGCGGAGCTCGGCCTGCCGATCTTCGTTCCCGCGGATCCTCAGGAGGTCCTCGACTTCGGATTGCATGCGATCGCGATGTCGCGATTCAGCGGCCTGTGGGTCGGGATGAAACTCGCCACCAATGTCGTCGACGGTGCAGCGACAGTGCAACTCGACCGTGCACGAGTAGCCGCGACCTCGCCCAGCCGTGTCATCGACGAAACCGACTTCACGCATCAGGTTTCCGCGGATTTTCTCCAGCCGAATCTGGCTCGGCTGGAAAAGAGCCTCGTGTACGAGCGGTACGAACTCGCCACCCGGTATGTCCAGGTCAACGAGATCAATCGAGTTATCGGTGACAGCCGCGCGAAGCTCGGCGTGATCACCGCCGGCGCACCCTTCCGGGATACCCTCCAGGCGCTCGAGCGCCTCGGGATTTCCCAGGCCGATCTCGAACGATCCGGTATCCGGATCCTCAAACTGGGCGTGATCAACCCGCTCGACCGGGATGCCGTACGCGACTTCTGCACGGGCCTCGACGAGGTCGTCGTCGTCGAGGAGAAAAGGGCCTTCGTGGAATTGGCCGTCAAGGACGCCCTGTACGGTACCCCCGGCGCACCTCGGGTCGTCGGGAAGCGAGATGAGAATTCCCGTCCGCTCCTGCGCGCAAATTCCGATCTACCGCCCGAATTGCTGGCGGAGACACTGGCACGACGCATCCGGACAGTGGTTCCGGGGAAAGTAGCAGAGCTCGGGTTGACCGATATCGAGCGACGACCAGCGCGGCTGACCCTCCCCTTACTCACCCGCACCCCCTATTTCTGCTCGGGCTGCCCCCACAACCGCTCCACCGTCGTACCGGATGGTTCGCTGGTCGGTGCCGGTATCGGCTGCCACACACTCGCCAAACTGATGCCCGAAGACCGCGTGGGCAACATTGCATCCCTCAGCCAGATGGGAGGCGAGGGCGCGACATGGATCGGGATGCAACCATTCGTCAGCGACGAACATATGTTCCAGAACCTCGGTGACGGCACGTTCCACCATTCCGGGAGCCTCGCCATCCGCGCCGCGGTGGCCGCCGGGGTGAACATCACCTACAAGCTGCTCTACAACGATGCCGTGGCCATGACCGGCGGACAGACGGCCGTCGGAAAGATGTCCGTACCCCAGATCGTCCAGGAACTGCTGGCCGAAGGCGTCACCCGCGTCGTGATCACTACCGACGAAGTCGAGAAGTACCGCAAGATCAAGCTGTCTCGATCGGTGAAAGTGCTCGACCGCGCAGAGCTGATCCCGATCCAGGAGAAGCTGGCCGCGACACCAGGGGTGACCGTGCTCATCCACGATCAGGAATGTGCGACCGAGTTGCGCCGCAAGCGAAAGCGCGGACTTGTCGCAGAGCCGCCGACTCGGGCCTTCATCAACGAACGGTTGTGCGAGGGCTGCGGGGATTGTGGACAGAAGTCGAATTGCATGTCCGTCCAGCCCGTCGAGACCGCGTTCGGGCGAAAAACTCGTATCGATCAAGCGTCCTGCAACAAGGACTACTCCTGCCTCGACGGCGACTGCCCGTCGTTCGTCGCTGTCGAACCGAGCACATCCGCGCGAAAGAAAACCGCCGATCCCGGTCTGCCGGAACCGCCGGGACCGGCGCCGAAGGTGAGCCCCGAGGCCTTCAACGTACGGATCACCGGTGTCGGTGGTACCGGGGTGGTCACCGCGGCACAGATTCTCGCCACCGCCGGCGCGCTCGCGGGCCTGCACGTCCGCGGTCTCGATCAGCTGGGGTTGGCGCAGAAGGGTGGCGCAGTCGTCTCCGATCTGAAATTCTCGGCCGGCCCGATCACCGGCACCAACAAACTCGCCGACGGTGAATGCGATCTGTACCTCGGCTGCGATCTACTGGTCGCGGCCGACGAAAAGAATTCGACGGCCGCGTCGAGCCGGCGAACGATCGCGGTGATCTCGACAGCCCAGGTGCCCACGGGCTCGATGATCCTCGACCCGGGCACCGGCTTTCCCTCGGTGGCATCGATCCGGAAATCGCTCGACGCAGTCAGCCGCGCAGACGATTCGGTCTACGCCGACGCCCGCGAGATCGCACGCCGCGAATTCGGGTCCGATCAGCTGGCCAATATGGTGCTCGTAGGGATTGCGGTGCAGGCCGGTGCCCTGCCGATCCCGCTGCCATCGATCGAGAAAGCGATCGAACTCAATGGAGTCGCGGTTGCCGCGAACCGCAGGGCGATCGTAGTCGGGCGCAGGCATGTGCTCGAACCATACGCCGATACAACCGCGAAACCGCGGGCGAAGAAGTCCGGGAGAACCGGCGACTCGGCCGAGTTGCACCGGGCTCTCACGCAAATCGACGGCATCAGCGAGGCACTGCGGGATCGTGTGGGCTTCCTGGCGGCGGACCTCGTGGATTACCAGAACGTCACGTACGCTCTGTCCTTCCTCAGCTTCGTCGAGAACACCGCTGTTCGAGAAGCTCGGGCATTGGGATCCCCCGGCGCGCTGACCGCGACGGCCGTGGAGTCGATGTTCAAACTGATGGCTTACAAGGATGAATACGAGACCGCACGCCACTACCTGGATCCCGAGTTCGACCGGGCGGTGCGCGAGCAGTTCGGCGACGGCGCGACCTATCGGTACAAGCTACATCCGCCCGTGTTCCGCGCGATGGGACTGAAGAACAAACTCTCCCTCGGGCCGTGGTTCAAGCTCGCACTGCACATTCTGCGCCGCAGCCGCGGCCTCCGGGGTACCCGGCTCGATGTGTTCGGCTACGCCCATGTGCGGAAGGTCGAGCGGGCGCTGATCGAGGAATTCGACCAGCTCACCGCGGAAATAGTCCCCCTCGCCACACCACTGACCGCCGATCGGGTCGAGGCCATTCTGGCCATGCCTCAGGAAATACGGGGATACGAACACATCAAGCTGGACAACGTCGCCGAATACCACCGGAAGGTCGACGAAGCGCGCGACCTCATCGTGCCTGTGTCCGTATGACCACCGACACCCGAGCCCGGCCGGATCATCTCCAGCGAAGGGAAGTCGGGCACCGGGTCTCGTGACTCTGACGTGCCAGGATGAACGGGCGATAGGAGTAGAGGAACGCAGCCGGTCGCCACCGCGACCGCCGCGCCGACGAGTGGAGCCGAGATGCGGACACCCGACGACAACAGCGTCCCGGATCTGACGATCGGTCCGCTCATCCGGGCGACTCACCAGGATCCCTGGAAGAACGTCGGCGCGCAGGCATCGAAGGGCCGCCTGGTTTTCCATCCGGCCGCCGCACAATCCGCCGCCCAGGAATGCGCCGATGTCATGGGCACGGTGGGCGCGCTCCGGCAGGCGATCTCGAATATGGGCCGCCTGCGCGAACTCAGCCACCTCGGGTCGGGCTGGTATCTGGCGAACCAGATCAACGGCACGACCAACACCGTCGTCAGCGTCATGGACAGTTTCCGGACAGTTCTCGGCGAAATGCTCGACACCTTCAAACGGGCCGGCCGGAACTACCTGGATTCCGACGACCTGTCAGCGGCCGAATTCCCCGGCCCGGCCCGGCAGGCCATGCGCGCTGCGCTCGACGATATCCGGCCACCGACCGCACCCGGAAAATTCTTCCGGCAACCACCGAACGAGGGCCGCGAACCGGCCACCTTCAGCAAAGGGTCGAATACCGAGATCACCACCGTGGGGGCCCGTGATCTCACGGTCGCAGGTGGCGCCGGGCAGAAGTCCGGAACACCGATCGAGGCAAGCGAATTGGTCCGGCCCGCGAACGTGAACGACAGTATGCTCTACTTCGACCAATCCAACCAGGGAAAGCCGGAGTCGCTCCGGCAGGAGACGCTGGAAGGTGGTGGCGGCACCGAGAATCCGTATTCTCAGCTGTGGCGCGACCTCTACGATCTGGGTGTCTCCACCCAAAAGGCAGTCAAGCCCGTATACCACCAGGCCGAGATGTGGAAATGGGTGGCCGGTGAACTGGGCAAAGCCGTCGAAGGACTGGCCGATCGACTGACGAGAATGCCGGAGAGCCTGTGGGACGGTGCGGGCGCGGCGGCGGCCAAAGCGGCAGTGCAGGACTATCACTCACGAGCCCGGGATTTCACCGTCCGGATGGAATCGTTCGGCGGGAATCTCGATTACACCTCCCGCTGGCTGAAGAACACTGCCAAGGGAATGCCCGACACCCCGGATCCACCGGAGCGTTATTACGATCCAGGGCAGTCTTATGCGCATTACAATCCCTATGACGGCTCGGGCGGGTTGACAGGTGGGGCAGCTTCGACACGTGCGGCGACCGAGGCGGAGATTGCCCGGCAACTCGCCATCCACCGCCAGAACATGGAGAACAACTATGTGGTAGGCGTGCAGAACAGCTCGGAATACCTCCCGGCATTCGGGGAACTGCCCAGCACCGCGCGCGCTCCGGGTGACACCCCACCACACGCGACAGTCCCGGATGGATCGACCACCGTCCCCAGCAGCCCCGGGACCACCGTCCCGGCCGGCTCGGGGGGCATCGTCCCGACCGGCAGCGCCCCCCCCCCGGTGGGAGGTTGGAGACCGGGCGGTGCGCTGGACGTACCCGCCGGGGGCGCAACCGGTCCAGGTGCACGAGGCGGTTATTCTCCGGTCGAATCCGCTGCCGCCCGGACACCCACCGGTGCCGCGCCCCGTACCCCAGGTCCGGCCGCCGCGTCCACCGACCGCGCCGGACAGTTGTCCGACCTCGCGAAACAGGGACTGCAGAACGCCGGATCAGCCGCGGACGAGGCACTGAAGCAGGCCTCGCAGCCGGGAAGTATCCCGAGGATGCCCGCCACCCCCGGGATGCCGCAGGCGAATGGGTTGCGGTCCGGTGGCCTGCCCTCGGGCGGCGGGATTTCCGGTGGCACCGGAGCCGGCGGTTCCAGTCCGGCGGCGCCTCCGTTGCGGAGCAGCCCCGCGCTGTTCCCCCGCGCCAGCCTGGAAGGCATGTCGGCCGCCGCGCGGGCGGTCGGCGCGTTGGGGTCGAGCACACCGATGAACGGCGCACCGGGCGCTCCCGCCCAGGGTGCCGGAAACCAGGGGCAGCAGGACAAGGAACACGAGCAGGCCAAATACCTCAGGTCCAAAAAGCATCTCGACCAGGCGTTGGGGGAGGGTCTCACCTTCACCAGATCCGTAGTGGAATGACCCACACCTGGAAACTCTCCGACCTCGAATTCCTGGTCGCCTGGGAGCGAAGTCAGGCCGATCTGCTGCCCGACCCGTTCGTATTCACCAGTCGCACCCCGCTGTACGAGGATTTTCAGGCCGAGAAACAGGCGGTGGGGGAACAACTGCGAGCCGGCCTGGACCCCGCCGTAGCGCAGGTGCTGGAGATCATTGCCAGGCCCGATATCCGGATCGTGGCGCACGGCTGGACCGGGGAACCCGGCGATGCCGCGGGCCGGATCCGGCTGCTGGGCGTCCGGCGCGGTAACGCCGGGTACCTCGTCAAACAGTTCCCCGGCGAAACCGTGTGGCACGGTGGTGGATACGTGATCAGTGAGGTCGACCCGCTGGCGCTGTCGGAGCTGATCGCCACCGAACTACCGGATACCGGCGCGGGCACCCGGGAGCCGACGATCCTGCGCTCACCGGCCGCCGACACCACCATGGACTACGCATACCGCCGCTCCGCGGTCATCGGCACCTTCGAGGACTCCGAGGAAGAGCGGGCCGAACAGTTCCTGAACATCCCGGCAACGGCGGAGGGCCGGATCACCGTGATCCAGGGTTTTTCCCGCTTCGGGCCGCGAGGAATCTGCCGGCACGGTCTGTACTGGCGCGATCTGCGCGAGGACGGTCGCTATCTGATCCCGATGAGCGATCCGCCGGTCGCCACACCGGCCGACCGCGCCCGGCTGGCCGGCGCGATCTCCGACGCGACGGCCGAGGTGGTGGCCGCGATCCGTGACGAACGTCAGTGATCGGGCCATGGGGCTCACTGTCTGCCGACGAAGGTCTGGTCCAGTATTTCCCCCGACAATTCGGTCACCAGCGCGGCCAGCGCTTCGCCGTGGGGGCCGGGCCCGAAAGCCGGCCCAGGGGCGAGCCGAGCCGCGAGTTCCTGCAACAGGCCGCCGACGATCATGCCACGCAACTCGGTGAGCACGACATTGCCGGGGTCCTTGTCGGCGCCCGCGACGGTCCGGTCGGCGGCCAGTTGCCGGCGCAACTCGTCGGCTTCGTCGTCCAGAGAGACCGGGAACTTCTGTGTTCCTCGGTAGTTGAATCTGCTCACCAGATGTCGAGCGGGGTCCGCCACGGGGAGATCACTGTCAGCAGCCGGGCCGGTATCCTGTTCGACGGCGTTCCGAAGCTGGTCCAGCGCCCGCGCGACCGGTGGTGGATAGTCGCCGGTATCGCCCACCGCGGCCAGCGCAACTTCGGCCGCATCCCGCACTCGCCGATATCGCAGTTCCGATTCGTCGGTCACACCACTCACCCTTTCACTGCCTCACCGTCACTGTCTCCGCCACCGCTGATCTTCGCCTTCGAAGGCAACGCATTCATCATTTTCTCGGCTGCCGCGTCCCAGGTGTAATTCGCATCTTGCATCGCTGCTCGTGCCCGCGCGGCCGCTCGCCACAACCCCGGAACATCTGCTGTTTCGTCGATGATCCGATCGGCCCACGTCTCGATGGGGATCGGCCCCGCGTAATCCTGCGGAACCACCATTCGCCGGGAAATCTCGTTCGGGAAGTGTTCGCGGAGAAACCGTCCGAACCCGCTGCTGTCCGGGGCCAGAACCGGAAGCCCGGCGGCCAGTGCCTCGCTGGATACCAACCCGAAAGACTCGGCGCGCGACGGCATGATCAACAAGTGTGCGCGACGGAGCACTTCCAGTTTTCGCTCCGGATCGGTTGTATAGGGAACAACTTCGACCTCTTGGCCCGCGATATGGGACAGCATCCGCTGGGTGCGCTCGAGTGTTTCCGGACGAGCTCCTACCAAGGTCAGATCGATACCTTCGCCACGCTCGCTGACCAGCCGGGCGATCTGCGCGGCCTCGTGGACACCTTTGCGATCGGAATGCAACCGGCCCATGAGCACTACTCTGGGGCGGCCCTCCAGCGGAGGTTGCTCGAGTTTCTCCACCACATCGATTCCGGGGAGGAATTCGTGGACCACGGGTGCCCGGCCGGATTTCGCCGCGAGTTCCCCGGCGAGATCCGAAAGCACCGGCCCCACCCCCGCCACGACATCCGCTTCCGCGGACAGCTCGCCCTCCAGGAATTTTATGGCCGCCCCTTTCCGGGGCTCACCGCGATTGGCCTCGCAGGTGGCGTCGTCGACGTGCAGGAAATGAATCAGCTGAGCATCTCGATATCGCACATGGCGTATGAATCGCGCGGCCCACCCGCCGCTGTTCTTGTGCGAGACGATCGTGTCGATCCCCGCCGGCAAGAGGTCCAGATCCGCGTCGAGCTGGTCCTCGGGCGGCAGATCGGGATCGTAGGAGCGGGGGCCGATCAACCTCACTCCACTCGGTGGCGTCCATTTGTCGACCGGAGATCCGGCCCGGACGAAGACCTCGTGCCCGCTGCGCGCCAACGCGCAGGCGAGTTCCCGGTTGACGGTGGCACTGCCACCGACTCCCGCACCGGCCCACCACCGGGAGACCAGCAGGATACGGCGCCGTTCTCGCGGCATTGCGATCGAGGCCGGCCCTGATGTACCGGCACGGTCCGGGGCTTGTCGTCCCGCGACCTCCGGCTGCCCGTCACCAACTTCGGTGGCGACGACGTTACCGGGCCGGTTCGATCGCAGGACGGCCACGATCCTGTCCTCCGCCTCGATCGCCTTCCGAAGCAACAGCTCGGTGGCAGCGCTCGATCTGCTCTCCGCGCTCTGGACGAGCTCCCGCCGAAGCCGGTTGATATCGGCATGGCAGGAGCGCACATCCTCCGTGGTCTCCAACGGCCGCCGCAGGAGTGCATCCGCCACCGCCGTCTCGGCCGGATCCGGGCCCTCGACCGCCGGCACAGCCCGCACGGGTTCACTGCCACCGATACTTCCGGGGAAGTAGTCCAGGACCACAACCGCCTGCGATTTCCCGTCGACCAGCGGCATTCCCGGAGTTCCGTCCGGATGGACGACCATCCCGAAGATCTGGGAGGAACGCCACGTGTCCGCACCGGCGGCCGCCCACTGACCGAAACTCATCTCGGCGCCGTTGTCGACGACCTTCACCTCGGTACCGTCCCGAAACACAGCCACCGCATGAGATCCCACCCGGCCGGCCCGGAAGAGTCCCCGATATCCGACCGTAGCCACCACGGCATCCCCGGTTGTCCGCACCCGTTCGAAGAGCGCACCCGGATCGGGCCAGCCACCGGGCTCCCAATCGGCACCCACGACCTCCGGTGCTCGCCACCCGTAGGTCCCCGAGTACCTGGCCACCGGAGCCGGCAATCCCTCCGGCACCGCCAGCCCCAGCGCCGCATAAGCCGCGTCGCGAGCCCGATAAACGCAGAGGAGATCGGATCGGCCCAAATCCAGGTGCGTATCGGGAGGACGGTATGCGGCGAGACCACCGGCCGATTCCGTGGTGGCGAGCAGACTGTCGATACGGCTGCCGAACCCGGCGGTCAGGGCCTTGTCGATCCTGGCGAGCTCGGCTGTCCGGTGTTCTGCCCCGGCCGGTGGGAGGTGTGTTCCGGACAGCCGGAAGTTTTCCCCGGCAAGCAGATGGAGTTCCCCGGCGAGCTCGAGCAGCCGGGCTTCGCGGGCCGACCACAATGCCCGGTACTCGGCGAACTCGAGCAGCTTCTCCGGCCGGGTGGGCCGATCGACCGCACCGCTGCGCGGCTGCACACCCACGCTGTTCCGAAGCGCCGCCACGTCGGTGATATCCGCGCCGGACAGTTCCGGGTATTCGAACTCAGCGGCACTGTCGCGGTATTCGATGAATCGCCGGTCTGCGAGATCTACCTGTGCCCGGGCCCAGGCGATGGCGGATCGCAACCGGCCGATTCCGATGATCCGATCCGTGGCCGTGGCGAATCGCGCCGGCGTGACCGCTTCTTCCGGCGTCGGCCAACCCACCGGCACGCCCGGTTTCCGCGCCGATTCGCGGGCGAGCCGCTCCAGGCCGGCTCCGAGGGCCACCGGTTTGCCGAGGGAGATACCGTATTCCTCGGCCGACTCGAGTATCCGGCCCAACTGCGTCGCGAATGCGGAGCGCAACTCGATCAGTTCCCCGGCCTGTTCTGCACGCAATCGAGGCTCCGCGCCGCTCAGCGCACGATATTCACTGTGCCGCCGATAGAGCACTTCGGCATGCGCCGCGAGTTCGTCGAGGCGCCAGGCGATATCCCGCCGGACAGACGTGAGCGCCAGGTCCTCGGTGACGGGCCGGATCAGATCTTCCGCCTCGAGCCACGCGTGCAAGCTTTCGATTCGGTCGAACAGCTCGTCCGGGGCGACGGGAGAGCGCAGGTGGCCGGAATCCTCCGGGTTGTCGCGGAAAGTACCGCCGGCATCGGGACCCATATAGCGGACCTGGTAGACATTCCGATTCAGCCACGGCAGCGCCGGGGGGACCGCATAGGCCCGAGCCGGATCTACCGTGCGCCAAAACGGCCAGCGCAACCGGCGGTCTCGGCCGACCGGGGCCGAATCCCGGTCCGCGGGCACCGGCGCGGCCGGTGGTACCTCATCGTTCGAGCCGGCCGCGCCGAGGGTGGCGCGCAGCCGGGCCGCTGGATCGGCAGGATCGGCGGCCGAAACCCCGGAATCTCCGCCCAGTCGATGCCGCGGGAAGTCGTACCCCGCAACCCCCACCGGGTAGTCACCCACGGCGATCGGATGCTCCGGCGTGTAGGTCGGCGTGCCGTCCACGTCATCTTCGGATGCGAAGACGACCCCGTACAGCCTGCCCTCGGCCGGCGTCCACTCCGCCAGCCGCATATCGGTCCGGACGCCCCTGTCGAGGGTGTGCACCCAGACCTCGCCGTCGATCCCCCGGTGCAGGACGAAGACGTGGGCATCGGTATCGGTATCGACAGCCCCTGCGACCACGGCGCCGCCGGCGCGGGCGCGCATCTCCGCGAGGTCGGCGAAACCGCCGAGACGCCAGTTCGCCCCGAGGTTCGCGGCGAATTCGACCGGGCTCGTCCCGTGTTCGCGAATAAGGCGACCGGCGGCGGTGGTCGCGGATATCGAGGGTATCGGCGGTGAGTCGATGCCCAGCAGTAGGGCGATGAACGCCGTGGCATCGACCGCGCAGATCTTCGGAACATCGTTCGCCCGAGAGCTCGGTATCGCACTGCCGTCACCGATGGCCGGGATGAGCGCTTCCGTCCGCAACGGTGTATCCGGCGTGGGTTGTTCCACGCCCTGACCGGAACGCGGGTCGGATAGCTCTGGCGCCGAGGCGGATTCGCCGGCGCCCTCCGGTCCGGCAATGCCACGGACACCGTCCGAATCGGCCGGTTCGGACGCGATCCCCGCGACGCCCGGAGTGGCCGCGATACCGGAGGTGGCCGAGGAGCCCGTGGCGCCCGTGGCCGAGAAGATCGGGGTGGCCGAGGAGGCCGGGTGTTCGGCGATGCGGATCAGTTCGGCCAGTCCGGCGGCGATTTCGCGATCCAGCGTCGCGATCTCATCCCGGCGACCGGTCTGCCGGCCTGTTCCGGCGAGTTCGTTGCGTTCCGCGGCAAGCCGCTCGAGGTCCCGCACCTTCTCGTCCAGGCGATCGAGCAGTAGTTGCGCGACCGCGAAGACATCGGCCGCCGCGGCGGCCTCGTCGAGCCGGGCCTCGTGCTCTTCGTCGAGGTCGTCCAACGCATCCTCCGCGCGGAGGTCGGCGAAATCGGGCAGCCGGCCGGGGTCGGGGTTGTCCGGATACCCCCGCAATTCCTGCCAGGCATCCTGGGAGTGCTGTTTGGCTTCGGCCCAGTTCCGGCGGGCGGTCTCCAGTACCTCGGTGGCACGTTCGAATGCCGCGTCGTCGAGGGCGCGCGGCAGCGGATCGCCCGGCGTCGCGAAGTGCTGCCGCAAATGCCGCAATGCCCCGCCCAGGCCCGGCGGCTCGGGCCGGGCCGCGATGATCTGTTCGACGGCGGCGAGGCTCGCGTCCATCAGTTCGGTGCGCTGTTCGAACATCAGATCCGCGGCTTCGGCCCGGACGGCCAGGTTATGCAGCTCGACCGCCTGGAGATAGGCTACGGCCGGATCACGGAACCGGCGCGGGCGTCCGGCGTCGAGATCCCCGCGCACGTCCCGCGCAGCGACCCGGGCGGCCAGCTCGTCGTCAGAGATCGCATGCTCGATATATACGGACCATTTTTCGCGGTGGAGCTCGATCGCCTGCTCGAGGGCGGCCAGCCGGGCACTGGTCTGGCGCCGGGCATGGGGGTCGAGGCCGAATACCTCCGGCTGGATGAGCCGGCCGGCCACCGTCCCCGGATCCGGTCGCCGGTGGAGCTCCCCGCTCGCGGTGAACCACTCCCCGGCCTGCCTATCCAGTTCCGCGGCCAGATTCCCGAGCATCTCCAGTTCCGAGTGGGTATCGAACCCGGCGGTGTAGTGTGCCTGGGCGGTGGCGAGCGCCCGGCTCAGCGTGATCACCTGCTCGGCTCTGGTGCGCCACCGCTCGAGCTCCGCCACGGCGTCGCGCAGGTTGTCCAACGCGAAGAAATCCAGCTGATCGGGTGACACGCCCTCGGGGTTGTCCGCGGCATCGCGGCGCAACTGGCCCACCCGTACCGGATCGCGGAGGTCGGCCTCGGAAACCTGGAGCTGCCGGGCGATTTCGGGGAGCAGGTCACCGTGGCGGCGATCCCGATCCGCACGCCGCAACGACCCCAGTTCGGGCTCGGCGTCCAGGTACGACTCCAGCTGGAAACCCAGCCGCAGCTGCTCGTGCAGGCCGACGGTGAGGAGCTGGAACAATGCGGGTTGCGGAAAATCATCGGGCAGTGGCCGGGACCTGTCGACCAGGAACCGCAGTTCGCTCGGCACACCCGGACCGTCGGCGCCGTCGTCGAGCGCGTCGACCGCCCGCGCCTCCAGAATGGCCGACAGCTGCTCGTACAGCGCACCGATATCGGCGCCCGCCCAGAACACCACGGCATGCGACGGCCCGGCTCCGGGATCGGCGGCCATCCCGTTGTAGTACTCCAGTGCACGGCTCGACGCCGCCGCGAAAACGGACGTATCCGGGACACCGGGCGACACGTAGACGACGATCTTGTCCGCCCGTTCGATATCACCGATCACCACCAGGTCGGTGCCGCCTCCGTGCAGGTCCAGCGAGAACACCCGGACCGCCGAATCACCGGGCAGCCGCGCCGCCGCCAGGTCCAGCCGCCGCAACTCGTGCGCCCGCCCACCGGCCCGTTCCGGGTCGGCAGTCAGTTCCCGATGCAGCAGTATCCGATTCGCCCGGTCGCGGAGGTCGCCGGGTATACCGGCCCGTCCGGCGATCAGGTCCGGCTCGGCCTCGGCGACCAGCGCCAGACCCGGTACATGGGTGTGCCGCAGCGGCAACACCGGCCCGGTCCCGCCGAGCAGGCGCCGAACTTCGGCTACCTGCGACTGTTCGTCGGTGTTCATGGGTGCCGGCGTATAACCGTCTGCCGCCCAGGGATCGCCGATATCGTTTGGGCGCTCCTCCTGCTCCCCCGGCTTCTCGGCATCCGAGGCGCCCCGTGGACTTTCCGCCGACGTAGGAAGATCGTCGGGATCGCCATCGAGCCGAGCCTGCTTGCGGGCGGAGCGGTCCGGTCCGGTCGATACCGAGCCCTGCGGCGCGGCGGCTGCCGGTGATGGCGAAGGTACGGTGTTCTCGGGGTGCGCGGCGGAGGACGGCTTCAGCGGCTGCCGGGCGGTGCGGACGGCCTCGAGCACCGGCCCGAGCGCGTGCGCCAGGGCCGCTTCTATCTCGGTCGTTCGCCCGGCGGCGCCGGCCCCGATATCCGACCCGGTAGCCAGGGCCTCGCGGGCCTGGAAGTACTGCGCTGCCAGGTCTTCCACCTGCCCGGCGAGCTCTGCCAGGGCCGTTTCGCGGGTGGTCAGGTGCTGCCGGGTTTCGGCGAGGTCGATCAGCAGATCGAGTCGGGCCGAAATGTGGGACCGTTCGAATTCCTCGAGGTCGGGGGCCGGGCGAGACAGCCGCCCGCGTAGTTCCCGCAGGCGATTCAGCTCGGTCGGCTCCTGGGCGAAGTCGTAGTCACCGAGCTCCCGTGCGTCGCGCGCCATTTCACGTATTTCGCGTGCGTCGCGGGCCAATTTACGGAATTCCTGGTCCAGGACAGCCCGCTGAACCCGGGTCCAGACCGTGGCACCGTGCAGTAGCGCGAGACCTTCGGCTCGTGCCGTGCCCGCCAGAAACGCCGCACCCGCGATCAGCTCACGGTCCAGGTGACGCAATCGGTCGGCTTCGGCATGCCCGGCGGCGGCCGGACGACTCAGCCGTTCGGCGAGCACCTGGACATGTTCCGGTGTGAGCAGTGCCGGCGGATAGCCGATCAGCTCACCGAGGTGCGCGGCCCAGTGGTCACGATCCCGGTGGAGTTGCCGCTGTCGCTCGGCGAGTGCGTCCACGTTCCGGTGTGTCCACCCGCCCGGCTGTAGGTCCGGTGGGGTCGCGAACTCCGCGAGCTGTCGCGCGAACTCCCGGGCGAGCCGCAGGGTTGCCGGGCCCAGCACTCGGCTCGGCGCGAAATCGCCGATTTGCCAGGTATATCTGCGTTCGGCGGCCCATTCCACAGTCTCGCGAGCCCGGCTCGCGAGTTCGTCGCGAAGCCGATCCACCTCGGGGGTCCGGTCCGTCGAGTCGTACCCACGCCGGGCTGCGGCCTCCGCCTCGAATATCTTCGTGGCGAGTGTCTCCAATTCGATGACACGGCGCATCAGACCGGCATCGTCGGCCAGTTGGCCCGCCCGGCCGCCCCAATATTCCATTTGCGCCTTGGCCACGGCGGTCAGCGCCTCGATCTTGTCCAGATCCGCGACGAATTCCGCTGTTTTCGTCGGATTCTCGGACTCCGGCACTGCTCCCGGCGTCGTGCCAGCGGCCAGGGCCGCGTCCCGGAGGAAGTTCAGTTCGAGTTCGAATGTCCGGCCGCCGTGACTACCGGTGCGCCCTACCGATTCCGGCTTGCGAACGAACGGACGAAACTCCTCCGGCCGCGGTCGTGTCGAAAGTTCACGCGCCGGCGCGGCACTCGGTTCGCCGTCCGCCCGGATCACCACGGCCGGTTCGGAGAACCGGCGGGCGATCTCTACGCCGATCTCACGTCCGTCAGCCCGATACACGATCTCGAACCGGGGCTGCGGCAGCTCCGGCGACCGCAGCTCGCGGGCCGCGGCGACGGTGGCGATCCGGTGCACCACCGGATCGACGGCGGATTCGGCGGCACCGGGACGCAGGACGACCGTGACAGCCGTCGGGCGCCCACCGGCATTGGTTTCGACGGTGAGTGCCGCCGCCGCGCGCACCGCACGCCGCGCCGCTGCCGCGTCGGCGACCCGGCCCGGCACGTAGGTGATCACCTGTTCGGCGGCGAGATCGGCGGCGACCCCGAGTTCGAGCACCAGCGGGCCGGGCTGCCCGGGCTGCGGGAAGGCCAGCAGCCGCGCCCGGAAACCCGATTTGCGCATGAGCGGATCGGCGAGGTCGCGGACCAGGTCGCGGACAGTCAGCAATTCGGCGATGTGCGCATCGATTTCCGCGCGCCCGTCGGCGGCGAGAGACAATGCCCGGAGCTCGGCCAGCTGCCGGGTGAGGATTCGCCGATTGGACAGGTCGCGGGAGTCCACCGGGACGAGGTCGGATTGCCCGGACGCTGCAGGGAATTCGGTGTGGAGGGCGTCATAGAACTCCGTCGACGCACTGTCGAGGAACGTGACCGTCCGCCGGATCTGCTTCCGGACCTCGGCGGCATCGGTGGTGTCCGGGGATATCCACAAGTCCGCGAGTTCGAGACCCGCCGCGGCCAGCCCCTCGTCGATCAGCCGGCGACGAGCCCGGCTGCCTGCATCGTGGTCTCGTCCGGTCGACTCCCCGCCCAACCGATGCCGGGGGTAATTCTCGCCGGCGGCACCGGCGGGCTGTTCACCGTCGAGGATCCGGTGCCGTGGCGTATAGGACACCACACCGTCCGGCCCCTCCTCGGTGTCCAGCACCATCCCGTACAACGCGCCCGGCGGCACAGTCCATTCGGCTACCGGCGCATCGACGCGGACCCCGTTCTCGATGACGTGCACCCAAACCCGGCCGTCGGCCCAGCGATGTAGCACGAACGCGTGGGCATCGGAATCGGTATCGATCCCGCCCAGCACCACGGCACTCTCGGCGGCCAGGTCCCGCATCTCGTCGATATCGGCGAAACCGCCGGGGCTCCAATTCGCCCGGTATCGCGCGGCGATATCGCGGGGGTCGGTGCCGTTGTCACGGATATCGCGGCTCGCCGCGCTGGTGCCGAATACCGACGGCAGGGTCGGATCGACGCGGTTCAGCAGCAGATCGATGAAGGCCTGCGCGTCCACCGCGCAGATCTTCGGGAAGGCCGCGGTGGGGGGCTCGAGGGCGGCACTGCCGTCACCGATCGCCGGAACCTCACCGGCCGGTGGCGGTGGCGGTGTGGTCCCGGCGATTCCGTCGGTGGGGCCTGCCGGTTGTGGTTCGGAGCCACCCCGATCACCGGTCATCTCGAGGAGTTCGCCCAGCCCCTGATACAAGGAGTGGTCGGCAGCGGCGCTGCGATCTCCGATATCGGCCAGCACGGTGACGGCCTCCGCCAGCCGGTGCGCGGCCAGGTATTCCCGGCCGGCGCGGAAACTTTTCAGGCGCGGTGCCAGTGCGGCCAGTCGTTCCTTGGTGACCACATCGGGGAGTACGTCCGGTAGCACGGCGCGTACCTGCTGTTCCCGCTCGGCCAGCAGCCTGCCGGACACCTCCGTCTGACCGCCCGGCTCATGCCGCCCCGGCGACGGCACACCGGCCTCGGCCGACAGTTGCTCGACGACCGCCCGCTGCGCGGTCAGCGCGTCCCCGAGTTCCTCCCGGGTGCGCGCCCACGGCTCGAGCTCGGCGGCCCGTGCATTCATCCGGAGGCGCAGGTCCCGGTATCTGCCGAACTCGTCGGCGGCCGCGCTCAACCTGTCGAACAGTTGATTTCGTGCGTCATCGAGACCGTCCGGGCCGCGCAGATCGCGTAGCACGGCGGGTTCGGACAACCGGCCCACCCGTTCGGCGTCGGCGGGATAAGCCCGTGCCAGTTCGGTCCAAGCGTCGAGGTAGCGCTGTTTGGCCGCCACCCATTGTTCCTGGATATCCCATTCCAGGTCGCGGAACCGGTCGAACCGGGCGGCGGTCGCAAGCCGCTCCGGCGGTTCCTGATTCGCGGCCTCGGGATCGGGCATGTGCAGCCGTCGCAGCTGCGAACCCAGCACCGGGACCGGCGCCGAGTGCCGGACCTGCGCGAGCGCGACCGCCGCGGCCAGGCTCGCATCGATGAACTCGCCGAGTTGCCGAAGTTGCAGATCCTTCACGTCGACCTGGTCGGCCAGCGCACGCAGGCGGCTCGTTTCCAGGTAGTCGAGGGCGATCCTGATGTACTGGTTGTCCGCCCCCGCATCGCCGGGGTCGGCCATGCCCTGCCGTAACAGCAGACGGAAGCCGATCTGGAATTCCAGTTCCGCATCCGAATACGCTGCCGACTCTTCGTCCAGGTAGAAGGACAGCTGCGCCTTGGTCTCGGCCGCCTGGTGGTCGAGTGCGTTCAACTCCCCGCTGGTCCAGCGGCGAACACCCGGCCGTAAACCGAATGCTTCCGGGTAAATCGGTTCGCCGGCAACCATGCCGGGCTCCGGTATCCCGGAGTCGAGTCGCCGGGCACGGTGCGCCCACTCCCCCACCGAACCGTCCAGCCGCCGGGACAGCCCGGACAGCAGATCGAACTCCGCCCGGATATCCGTGCCGGTGACGAAATGTTCCCACGCCTGCCGCAGCGCCCCGCCCAGCGCAGTCACCTGAGAGACCCGGGTGTCCCACTGATCGAAGTCGACGAATGCCCGGTGCACATTTCGCAGCGTCCTGAAAGCCTGTAGGTCAGGGGGTAGGACGGTCTCGCCGGAGATATCGGTGAGCCACTGTTTCTCCAGGAGCGGATCGTCGAGATCGGCCTCGGCGATACCGAACCGCTCGGCTACCTGTCGCAGCTCCCGGTGGTAGAGCTCCGCCCATTCCTGCCGCATCCGCATCATCCCGTGCGGGAATCCGCCGTACGGGATGTGGCCCGAGGCAGCAGCGATATGGGCGGCGTTCATGCGCTGCTCGAGGCCGACGGAAATCAACCGGACCAGGTGAACACCTGGATCCCACGGCAGCGGCGACAGCTGCTCGCGGGTGAACTCCCGGGGATCGAGTCGAGGATGCTCGATTTTCGGGATATCCGGGCCACCGGCGCTCTTGGCGTGGACCCGGCCGTCGAGAATCCCGGCGAGCTGTGCCCGCCACATCTCGAGGTCGGAGCCCACCCAGAACAGCGTGGCGACCGGTTCGGTGCGACCGGGCCCGGCCGACAACTTCTGGTGCTCACCCAGGGCCCGCCCGGCCATCGCCGTGAACGCCGCCGGGTCGGCCTGTGTGTGCCGGGTGACCACGCGGATCCGCGCCGCCTTCTCGACATCACCGATCGCGACGATATCGGCGCCGTCCGCCCCGTGGCGTGTCCGGTCCAGGAAGAGCACGGTGACCTCCGGAGCCCCGGGCAGCCGCTGCGCCGCCCGGGTCAGCCGCCGCAATTCGGTGCCCTTCTCGGCGGCGGCCTCGAGCAACCGAGGCTCCCGCCCCGGGCTCGAGTCCCGCTGCAACAGAACCATATTCGCAACGTGACGAATATCGGCGGGCACGCCGGGGAGGCCGGCGATCAGGGCGGGTTCGGCATCGGCGAGCTGCACGAGCACCCGCTGTCCGCAACGCTGCGCCAGTTTCCGCACCGCATCGGGATCAGGGGCCGGCCCGAGTTGTTCGAACTCCGTCCGGGCGCGCGCCACGGACGCATGCGCGACCATATCGAGCGACCCGCCCGGTCGCCAGGTGGCGGCGCGGAGCGGATCCCCGATATCCGGATCACCGTCGAAAAAGTCGCCCATCCCCGGCAGCAGGCCGGCGGCCTCGACTGCGTCCACCGCCGCACGCCGGCCCACCAGCAGCACCCGGGGCCGCTGCCGGGACCCCGGTTCGCCGAACTCCGTCAGCTGCCGGACCAGACCCGCCCGCATGATCCGTTCGGCCGTATCGTCGGCATCGGCCCGCGCCCGTCCCGCCTCGACGCGGTAGCGGAGGTCGAGTGCGAGATGATCTTCGGACGGGGCGTAATCCAGCACGACGATCATTGCGACGGAGTCATCCGGCTCCCTGCCGCGCAGATATTCCCCTATATCGCTGGCGATTTCACCGGCTTCGGCATCGATGCCGACGCGCGATCGATACCAGATCACCGTCTCCGCGGACTCCGGTTCGCCCAGCGCCCACGATATCTGCACCTGCCCCCGCGAGGTCCAGCCCGGCACCTGGAACGCATCCGGCCGGTGCCGCGCGGCGAGGAACCGCGCCCCGGCGGTGAACCCGTGGTTCCGGGCGACCATATCCAGCAGGCCGGTGACATTGCCGACCAACCCCTCGGCCAACCGAAGATGGTCCCGTTCGCCCCGGCGCTCCGGTCCGGCAGCCGACAGCTCATCGAAACTGTCCTGCAGCACCTTCCGGGCCGTCACCGCATCCAGACAGCCGATCTCGGCGAGCCTGCGGCCGATACCCGGATAGTGCCGCACCAGTTCGCCGACCTGATCGTGCGCCCCGGCCCACGACCGGAGCGCGGCCAGCGCGCCCCCGCGCTGCCGGGCGAGCCACGCGGGCGAGACCGGGTCCCGCCCGGTCGGCTCGAGATCGGTGTCCAGACCTTGATGACGTGCCAGCACCGCCCGGACCGCTCGGTGCACTTCCGGCGGACCACCGTCATTTCCGGAGCTCCTCGGCACGGCCTCATCGGCGCCGACCGGGAAATCCTCGCTGTGCCGGCGCGCCCGCCAGGAATCCGGCGGCCGCGGCACCGACTGGACCCGGGCGCCGGCATCGAGGAACGTCACGAACACCGGACCGCCGAGTCCGGCATCGGGAAGTGCGAAATCGTATCCAGTTCGGGCCGGTTCGAATTCCGCCTTGTCCCCTCCTTGATCGTCGTAGCGGAGGAATCTCGGTTCACCCTGCTCGTTGACCGACCATTCGAGCAGATAGGTATGCCCCAGCTCCCCCGCCGCGGTCGAGGTCACGAGGGGGTCGAACACCGCCACCCCGCCGCGCTCCTGCCCCTCGGCCAGCAGCCGGCGCACCCCCGATTCGATCTCGGCGAGTTCGGGGATCCGCACCGCACGACCCGCGTCACCGTCGCGCCTCTCGTCCGGACCACCGGCGAGCACCTGCTCCAGCTGGCTGACCAGCACACCGCTCAGATCACCGGCACCCTCCAGTTCTCCAAGGTCGTCCCGGCCGAACACCCGCGCAACATTGCTCAGCATCCGCTCGCCGCACCGGTTCGGCTCCCACTCCGCATCGTCGGTATCGGGACGCCGATGCGGGGCGACCGCATCACTGGCATCGGGGACGAGATCGTCCAGCACCTTCTGGGCGGAATCGGGCCCGAGGAGACTGTCCACTTGCCGTTCGACCAGACCGAGATCCTGAATCACCCGGTCCAGCTCGCCCGCCCGTTCATCGATGGCGAGCAGTATCTGCTCGACTCGATCACCCCGGGCGGCGGCCTCGACCCCGGCTACCACGTAGTCATCGTCGAGCCGGCCGAGTTGCTCCGCTACCCGCTGTGCACGGATATCGGCCACCACCGCACGCAGGCGCTGGGGAGACAACGGCAGTGCCACGGCACCCGACAGTTCCTCTCGGTAGTCCGCCGCGACCCCGGTGTCCTGGTCGAATCCGGTCGCACGGACGAGCTGTTCCAGTCGGTCGAGCAGCCGCGGCGCCTCGGCGGTCGAGCGCGCGCGGTAGCTGATCATATCCGTCAGCAAGCTCGTCTGCTCCGACAGCCGATCGACCCGCCACTGCCAATACATCCGTTCGATCGCACGGGTCCCGGCCGGATCGTCACCACCGGCCCGCTTCGCGAACTCGAGCTCGGTCCACGCATGGCGGACGGCCCTGTCCAACGCCTCGATGCCGGTGAGCCAATTCCGGCGCCGCTGGTCGGACGGAATATTCTCGGTGGGTTCGCAATAGTCGATGGACGGCGGATCCGATTCGCGCACCAGGTGTTCGGCCACCTGCTCCAGCGCCCCGTCCTGCGGCAACCCGGATTCGACCGAACTCTGGATACCGGCGAGCACATCCAGTTCGAAACGACCCGCCTCGAGCGCGATAGTTTTCTCGTGAAGATTCGCGGCATTGCGTAGCAACCCGTTCAGCGAGCCGAGACGCGCCATTACCTCCGACCGGTCCGGATGGCCGTACGCCAGCGTATCCGCCTGCCGCCCGAGTTCCTCGGCTGCCTGCCGAAAACGAACTGCCGTAGCCGGGCCGAGCAGTGGAGGGCGGCTGCGGGAATCCAGTATGCGCAACGGCAGGCCCGCTGCCTTCGCGACCTCGTCCAGCACCCGTCCTGCGTCCTGCACCTGCGCGGCGACCGTGGCCACTTCGGCGGCCCGCGCAGCGAATTCCCGGGCCCGGTCGTGTAATTCCTCGGTCGACATATCACCGGTGCCCGGATGGACGAATTCGCGGTGCATAGCGGAATCCAGCGCATCGATCGCATCGATCCAGGTGGTGTATTGCTTTACTTCGCGGAGATGAACGACGATATTGTGCAATTCCGCGAATCTCCGCAGCAGCGGGGTGAGTACTTTCGGTCGGTCCGGCATCGACCACAGATCGCCGAGGGCCTGCACAATCCTGGTCGATTCCACCGAGGATTCCGGAACGGCCACGGTGGTCGCCCCGAATACTTCCGCGGGCAGGCCGGCGGCAATCCGGTTGATCTCCGCACGCAGCCGGTCGTATTCGTCGTCGACGTACCTGCGGATCTGTGGATCCGGATCGTTCAGCGCGGCGATGATCGTCCCGCCGAGATGACGGCGGATCTCCTCGGGAATGAAATCGTCGTCACGATCGGTATTCAGCTGCAGGTACAGCCGGGTTCCCAGATCGACCTTATCGATCCGCCACCGGATCCGTTGCTGCGCCAGCTCCGGGACCACCGCGGCGATCCCGACCTCGTCCAGGTCAGGCAGCGGCACCGACGTTTCCGGCTCCGGTATCGGCCCGGCACTCACCACACCGGAATCCGATCCGACCACCCGTTTCGCCGCCCCGGCCGGATCGACCGGAGGTATGCCTGAGTTCTCCGGTTGTCCCCCCGGCGCCGGAACACGGAAATCCGGACCCTCGTCTCCCGGATCGACGGACTCCGGCACATAGCCCGCTGTTCCATCGCCCCCACCACCCGGATTCCCCTGTGGTGGCCCATCACCCCGCACCCCAGGTCCCCGAACCATCGGGGAACCATCACCGCGAATTCCGGCAGTGAATGTCCGCTCGACACCGGCCGGCTCGGAGAAATCGAACTCCTTCGGCCCACCCGACACCCCATCGTCGACCATCACAGTGTCCCCGTCGAGATACAGCACACGAGGCCGCGCATTCACCCCATACGCATCCGCATTCGCGTACTCCTCGACCACCACCAACGTGCCACCAGGGCCCAACTCCTCCAGCGACTCCCGCAAATGCTCCGGCGTCGACCGCCGGCGCCACTTCTTCTTCGCAATACTCTTGCGCTCATCACCCAGCCGCCGGAGACGAGCCCTCTCCTCAGCTCCCCGTGCCGCGTACTCAGCTGCCTCCCGCGCACCCGCAGCCAGTTCCTCCGCACGAGCCCGTTCCCGAGCCGACCGCTTCTCCGCGATCTGCTCACCCACCATCCCGGCATACACCGTCCAGCGGGCGGCATCGGGCAAACCCTGCGTATCGATATGCCGGGAACGGGCGGTATCCGCCAGCCGCGCCTCGATATTCGCACCCGGATCCTGCCCCGCCGCCAAACCTGCGCGCACCCGGCTCAGTTCGTCGACCTCGGCCTGCATCTCCTCGTCACGCTGCTGCGCCTGCTCCCGCGCCTTCTCGGCCTTACTGCGCCCGATACCCGCCAGCCGGCGCTGCTCAGCCCGGGCCAGCAACCGCAACCGAAACCGCTCCTGTCGCGGCGTCGCCCCCCGCTCGAATCCCGTCCGAACGAAGTTCCCGTCGAATATCTGTTCCAGCGCGCGCATATCCATACCGGCCGCATCCACCCGCCCGGGCGGCTGGATCAACCCGCCCGGATGCCGGGCCGCCAGCGTATTCGACAGTGCCGCTACCACATTCATGGGTACATGGCCCGCGGCGCCCGCACCGGTATCGCTCGGCGGCACCCCGGAACCGCCCTTGTCCCCGCCGGTACCGGAATCCACCGAGGACCCACCACTGGTCTCTTGCCCGGAATCCACCGTCTCCGAACCGCGTCCGTCCGAAAGCCGCTCACCGTGATCACCGAACCCGGCTCCGGAGGTGGTATCCCCGGCCCTTACACCGAATGCGGAGCCATCCGCCTCTACACCGGGGCCGAATGAGCCCGTCTGTGAACCGGAATCGTCCCGGTTTGCAGCGTCCCGCATACCGGTATCGGGGTCCCCGGCAAACGTCTGCTCATCATCGAATGCCGGACCGGACGGTCGTCCGCTCTCCTGATGATCA
>NZ_JARWOV010000278.1 GCF_029868855.1 Nocardia carnea
TGCGCGTTGTTGTAGAGGTAGTTGTCCAGGACATCGCCGGGAAGATCGAGAGCCTCGGCTTCCGGGATCACCCGGCGCACGGTTACCCGTGGCGGGTTCGCTGTCATACCCTGGTCATTCGCTGTCCGAGCTCCCGGCGCAGCACCTCCTGAGACGGCAGGCGCCCGAGGACGCGCAATACCGTGGGTCGTAGTTCTCGCTGCTCCTCATCGGTGAGCAAGCCGACGAGATCGCGCAGTTCCATATCGTCGAAGGCCGAGGTCATGCGACCCAGGGTACGGCGTGACTCCGCGTTCGTCATCCGTTCGGGAATTCCCTCACCTGGAAATAAACCGCACTGTGAGGCAACCCACATGATTGACGAGTTTCGATGTAGCACACCGCAGTTCAACTCACCTTGATGGGATCATCGGTCGCCAGACCACTGCGATTGCGCTGGGTTACGGTCAATTCCGCGGGCTGCGCGGCGGGCCGGTACGGGGTGTAGCGCTCGAGCGAACCCCAGTCCCGCGCCCAGTCGCCGGCGAGATAAGTGGCCACCGAATCCGCCTGCAAGAGGAGTTCGGTCCAGCCCAGCGGGCCGCCACCGATATGGTCCTGCCAGGCGTTGGACGCATCGGATCCGACCCGGTCGGGCAGGATCCGCCAGCGCGGCACCTCCGCGACGCCGCCGGCGTGATCGAACGGCCGCTGGCAGCCGAAGGCCAGCCCGACGTGCCAGTCCAACAGCACCGGATCGGTGTGCCCGACAACCGAATCCAGGGTCTCGAGACGCGGCAGCCGGGGCGGGGTGACGGCCAGCCACTGCCGGCTGGTGATGTCGTTGTCCACCGCGACCAGCCGGACGGCGTTCACCTCGCGCGGCAACTGGTCCAGCGGGATCCGCAGATTGCGCCAGGACGGATTCGGCCCGATATCCAGCGGGGCCACCGAACCCAGCACCTGCATGGTGCCGTCGGCGGCTCGCGTGCCGTATTCGACGGTCAAGTCCTGCCCGTAGGTGAGCACTCCATCGGCATCTATCGATTTGATCCGGCCGGCGGCCGTCACCGCCAGCACCCGGTAGGCGGGGTCGGCACGCATCTCGTCGGTCAGGTCCAGGCGATACCACTGCGAGGTCAGCTTCGCCTGCTGCTGGTCGCCGGTCTGGTAGCTGCCCAGTACCGGGGTGCGGGCGGGGTCGAGACCGAACGGCAGGGTCACCGTGGAACCGTTGATACCGGGTTGGGCCTCGGTACCCCCACCGGTCCCCGCGCCGGTGGTGTCGGTGGTTTTGTTCTCGCTATCGGATTCGAGCGAGTTCGCGCTGCCGGAGACGGTTTCCTCCGCATCGGCGGTGAGATCGTCGGCCACCCCTTCGGGGGTGAAACCGGTCGTCTCGGCCTCGGGATCGGTAGAGATCAACCCACCGGCCGGATCGCCCTCGTACGGCTGCAAGAGGGAATCGGCGGTATCGGTCTCGACCAGGACCTCGTCCGCCAATCCGCACGGATCACCGGCCAGCGCCCGGAAGTTCGATTTGGCGATCGAATACGCCGGGTACTGGGCCACGGCCGCCTTGGTCAGCGAAGCGATCTCGAACAGCACCATCAGCGCCGCGGCAACGGTCAACGGCGCGGACGCGTAGCGCGACGACCGCGACGGCGGGCCGCTGCGGTACGGCGCCCGGTAGTGCAACCACAGCGCCACCAGCAGCGCGAGCACACTGAGACCGAGGAACAGCGTCGAGAAACCCTTGCCCGCGAGCAGGGGCGCCTTGTCCCACCACGGGACACCGTAGCTGGACACATACCACCAGCCGTTCGACCCGGTGAAGGTGATCGCCAGCAGGAACAGCACGGCGGCGGCGAACAGCGCGCGGTTACGGGGCGCGCGGATGCCGTTGGTACCCACGGCCACCGCCGCCAGTGCCGCGAGCGAACCGGCCAGACCGGCGTAGACGCCGAAATGATGGGTCCATTTGGTGGGCGTGAACATCATCAGCAGCAGCGCCGCGAACACAATGCCGAGAATGCGCACCGACGGCCCCCGCGAGGTACCCGGAATCCGGCCCTTGCGCAGTACCTGCAGGATGCAGACCAGCAGGCAGAGCAGCATCAGCAGCACTCCGAAACGCCGGGCCAGCGAACCGTCCGGGGAGAGCATGAGCAGCGAATCCCAGCGGGTGCGTTCGTCGAACCACGCCACATTCGGGCCGACCGCGGTGCGCACCCGGGTGGCCTCCAGCACCGTCGACAGGGTCTGATCGGCGAAGATCACCACGAGTACCAGTGTTCCGGCGGCCAGTCCGGGCGCGAGCAGGCTCGCGTAGCGTCCCACCACGCCCGCGCCGGATGTGCCACGGGCGCGTTTGATGATGATCTGCAGGACCGGGCGGGAACCCGCGATCAGCGCGGCGATACAGATGAGCCCGGTCGGGCCGGCAGCCAGGGAGAACGCGGCGATGAGGATCGCGACCGCGGCCGGCAGCAACCGTGCGGTGGCGATGGCGCGTTCGATCGAACACCAGGTGAGCAGTGCCCCGGCGGCGATCAGCGGTTCGGGACGCAGACCGTTGTCGTAGGGCAGCCAGAACGCCAGGAACACCAGCCCGGCGGTCCACAGCGCGACCTGGTTACCGCGTACCCGGGCACCGAGGCGCGGCAGCACCTCCCGGCTGATCACCAGCCAGCACACGATTCCGGCCAGCAGCGTGGGCAGCCGCATCCACGGACTCGACTCCGAGATCCGCGACATCCACGCCAGTACCTCGTACGACCAGCCGAACGGCGCCTCCGGCACTCCGAACCAGCGGTAGTAGTTCGCCAGATATCCGGATTTCTCCGACACTCTGGCCATGTTCAGGATGTAGCCGTCGTCGGAGGTGTTGGCACCGATCACATGCCAGCCCACGAGCACCCCGAGCACCGCGCCGTCGGCGAGCCGGAACCGCCACCAGTGCGCGGGCAGGAACCGCCGGGCGCGCCGGCCGTCGGTGGTGTCGAGCAGGTGCAGCGCGAACAACGCGAGTGCGGTGAACACGACCGCGCCGATGATCGCCGCGAGTTTCAGCGGAGTCGGCGAAGAGGTGAAACGGGAATCGATATCGGCGTGCAGCCGGATCCCGGCGAGCTGTTCGGCGGGCAGATCGGTGAACACCCCGACCATTTGCGGCCGAATGTCCCGATCCACCTGCGTGCGCAACGGTGTGCCGGCCGCCCGGGCGGCCCCCGCGGTAAAGGCGGGGGTGGAGGCCGCGGGCGAAAACCCCGACAGCGGTTAACAACCGGCCCGTTACGCACCTTAGGGGGGCCGCAACGGCGGGAATTCCACCGACACGCGGCGTGCCGGGGGTAGCGGGGAAGTTTGCGATATGCCTCATCTGGGGACAGGGACTCGAAGTTGTGTGCGGCGCGTTCTGGTCCC
>NZ_JARWOV010000279.1 GCF_029868855.1 Nocardia carnea
AATTATGTTCCGGCGGTGTCCTACTCTCCCACACCCTGTCGAGTGCAGTACCATCGGCGCTGGCAGGCTTAGCTTCCGGGTTCGGAATGGGACCGGGCGTTTCCCTGCCGCTATAACCGCCGTAACTCTATGAAACTATCCACAGAGAGCCACCCTGCTACCGGTACTCGGATCAACCCACCACATGGTGGTCACCGACCCCGGATTCTGGGGTGTCTTCTGTATCTGTGTGTTGTTTCAGATACTGCACAGTGGACGCGTAGCAACCTTTGTTTGTAAGCCCTCGGCCTATTAGTACCGGTCACCTCCACCAGTTACCTGGCTTCCAGTTCCGGCCTATCAACCCCATGGTCTGTAGGGGGCCTTAACCACTCTAGGTGGTGGGAAACCTCATCTTGGAACAGGCTTCCCGCTTAGATGCTTTCAGCGGTTATCCCTTCCGAACGTAGCCAACCAGCCGTGCCCCTGGCGGGACAACTGGCACACCAGAGGTTCGTCCGTCCCGGTCCTCTCGTACTAGGGACAGCCTTCCTCAAGTTTCCAACGCGCGCGGCGGATAGAGACCGAACTGTCTCACGACGTTCTAAACCCAGCTCGCGTGCCGCTTTAATGGGCGAACAGCCCAACCCTTGGGACCTACTCCAGCCCCAGGATGCGACGAGCCGACATCGAGGTGCCAAACCATCCCGTCGATATGGACTCTTGGGGAAGATCAGCCTGTTATCCCCGGGGTACCTTTTATCCGTTGAGCGACACCGCTTCCACATGCCGGTGCCGGATCACTAGTCCCGACTTTCGTCCCTGCTCGACATGTCTGTCTCACAGTCAAGCTCCCTTGTGCACTTGCACTCGACACCTGATTGCCAACCAGGCTGAGGGAACCTTTGGGCGCCTCCGTTACATTTTGGGAGGCAACCGCCCCAGTTAAACTACCCACCAGGCACTGTCCCTGAACCAGATCATGGTCCGAGGTTAGAGGTCCAATACGACCAGAGTGGTATTTCAACGACGACTCCACACACACTGGCGTGCATGCTTCACAGTCTCCCACCTATCCTACACAAACCGTACCGAACACCAATACCAAGCTATAGTGAAGGTCCCGGGGTCTTTTCGTCCTGCCGCGCGTAACGAGCATCTTTACTCGTAATGCAATTTCGCCGAGTCTGTGGTCGAGACAGCAGAGAAGTCGTTACGCCATTCGTGCAGGTCGGAACTTACCCGACAAGGAATTTCGCTACCTTAGGATGGTTATAGTTACCACCGCCGTTTACCGGGGCTTAAATTCTCAGCTTCGCGCCGAAGCGCTAACCGGTCCTCTTAACCTTCCGGCACCGGGCAGGCGTCAGTCCGTATACATCGTCTTACGACTTCGCACGGACCTGTGTTTTTAGTAAACAGTCGCTTCTCTCTGGTCTCTGCGGCCCAAACCAGCTCACGGCGTAAAGCCGGTCACCAGCTCGGGCCCCCCTTCTCCCGAAGTTACGGGGGCATTTTGCCGAGTTCCTTGACCACAGTTCTCTCGATCGCCTTAGTATTCTCTACCTGACCACCTGTGTCGGTTTGGGGTACGGGCCGTGTACCAACTCACTAGAGGCTTTTCTCGGCAGCATAGGATCACTGAATTCGCCTCAATCGGCTACGCATCACCTCTCAGGCTATATGCTGTGCGGATTTGCCTACACAACGCCCTACAGGCTTACACCAGTACAACCACTGACTGGCCCAGCTACCTTCCTGCGTCACCCCATCGCTTGACTACTACACCCAGGGTCCCGCGCATCCCCTTTGGGTCTCCCGAAGGAGATCCCGCCAGTTCAGGGCGGTTAGCACAGATGATTCGCCATTGGGCGCGGATACACGGGTACGGGAATATCAACCCGTTGTCCATCGACTACGCCTGTCGGCCTCGCCTTAGGTCCCGACTCACCCTGGGCGGATTAACCTGGCCCAGGAACCCTTGGTCATTCGGCGGACGAGTTTCTCACTCGTCTTTCGCTACTCATGCCTGCATTCTCACTCGCGCAGCCTCCACAACTAGGTCACCCCGCTGCTTCCCTGGCTACACGACGCTCCCCTACCCAGCCACACCACTGCACACACCCCCGCAGGAGTATGTGGATGTATTGTGCGACTGCCGCGGCTTCGGCGGTGTACTTGAGCCCCGCTACATTGTCGGCGCAGGATCACTCGACCAGTGAGCTATTACGCACTCTTTCAAGGGTGGCTGCTTCTAAGCCAACCTCCTGGCTGTCTGCGCAATCCCACATCCTTTTCCACTTAGTACACGCTTAGGGGCCTTAGCCGGCGATCTGGGCTGTTTCCCTCTCGACTACGAAGCTTATCCCCCGCAGTCTCACTGCCGCGCTCTCACTCACCGGCATTCGGAGTTTGGCTGATTTCGGTAAGCTTGTGGGCCCCCTAGACCATCCAGTAGCTCTACCTCCGGTGAGAAACACGCGACGCTGCACCTAAATGCATTTCGGGGAGAACCAGCTATCACGGAGTTTGATTGGCCTTTCACCCCTACCCACAGCTCATCCCCTCAGTTTTCAACCTAAGTGGGTTCGGGCCTCCACGACGTCTTACCGTCGCTTCACCCTGGCCATGGGTAGATCACTCCGCTTCGGGTCTAGAACACGCGACTCAAACGCCCTATTCGGACTCGCTTTCGCTACGGCTACCCCACACGGGTTAACCTCGCCACATGCCACTAACTCGCAGGCTCATTCTTCAAAAGGCACGCCATCACCCCCAGCAGCAAGCTGCTCGAAGGCCCTGACGGATTGTAAGCGCACGGTTTCAGGTACTATTTCACTCCCCTCCCGGGGTACTTTTCACCTTTCCCTCACGGTACTAGTCCGCTATCGGTCACCAGGGAGTATTCAGGCTTACCGGGTGGTCCCGGCAGATTCACAGCAGATTTCACGGGCCCGCTGCTACTCGGGCACTCACTACAACAGAGAACGTGTTTTCGCCTACCGGACTCTCACCGTCTACGGTTGGCCGTCCCAGACCAATTCGACTAACACGATCTTTTCTGACTGTTGCTCACCACGGCAGTGATGAGAAAATGAGCCCCACTACCCCACACGTGCAACCCCTGCCGGGTATCACACACGCATGGTTTAGCCTCATCCGCTTTCGCTCGCCACTACTCACGGAATCACATGTTGTTTTCTCTTCCTGTGGGTACTGAGATGTTTCACTTCCCCACGTTCCCTCCACACACCCTATACATTCAGATGCGGGTAACACGACATCACTCGTGCTGGGTTTCCCCATTCGGACACCCTCGGATCACAGCTCGGTTGACAGCTCCCCGAGGCTTATCGCAGCCTCCTACGTCCTTCATCGGCTCCTGGTGCCAAGGCATCCACCGAACGCTCTAAAACACTTACAAAACAAAGATGCTCGCGTCCACTGTGCAGTTCTCAAACAACACACCCACCCGGAACTTTCACCCGCACCAGCCAGCAAACTCCCGAAGAAGCCTCCCGCGGTATGAACGGAGATCCGAGCGGATCATGTTTATTGCCTGGAAAGAACGCCTGTTCTTTCAGGACCCAACAGTGTGTTGA
>NZ_JARWOV010000280.1 GCF_029868855.1 Nocardia carnea
CCGCTGGGGCGCCTCCCCGGCGTCCACGCCGAGCCGGGCGGCCACCTCGTGCAGTACCGGCAGCTCCGGAAGACCCGCCAGCCCCAGTGCTCCGGACCCCCCTTCGCCCGTGGTCCCCAGATGTCCCAGCTCGATCAGCACACGCGCCAGGCGATTCGAGCGCTCGTCGAACTCCCCATAGGAGAACCGGCCCGTGTGGCGTCGGCGGTCAGCCGAAGATGAGGCCCTTCGCCTGACTGGTGGCCTTGGCAAAACGCTCCTGGACGTCGGCCCAGTTGACCACGTTCCAGAAGGCCTTCACATAATCGGCCTTGACGTTCTTGTACTGCAGGTAGAAGGCGTGCTCCCACATATCGACCTGCAGCAGCGGGATGATGCCGAGCGGGACGTTGGCCTGCTGGTCGTAGAGCTGGAAGGTCAGCAGCTTCTGGCCGAGGGTGTCGTAGCCGAGCACCGCCCAGCCGGAACCCTGCAGACCGTTGGCCGCGGCGGTGAACTGCGCGCGGAACTTGTCGAACGAACCGAACTGATCGTCGATGGCGGCGGCCAGTTCACCGGTCGGCTTGTCGCCGCCGTTGGGGGAGAGGTTCTTCCACCAGATGGAGTGGTTGACGTGACCGCCCAGGTGGAATGCGAGGTTCTTCTCGTGCAGGAAGATGGCGCCGTGATCACCGGCTTCGCGCGCGGCTTCGAGCTTCTCCAGCGCGGTGTTCACCCCGGCGACGTAGGTCGCGTGGTGCTTCGAGTGGTGAATCTCGTTGATCTGCCCGGAGATATGCGGCTCCAGGGCGCCGTAGTCGTAATCCAGATCTGGCAGCGTGTACTCAGCCACGATGTCCCTTCCTTGTCGGGTCGAGCGCGTCCTGTACGGGATGCTCCCGACCATTCGTACACCCGATCGGTCCAACTCGCCCCGACACCCCACCATTCCACATCGGACCGAAACCGACCATTTTTGTTCCGGTCCTGTGATGACCCCACCGCGGTGTGCCCGTGCCGACCTGGTCGAACGCGCGCCGGCGACCGTCGGCGGAAGCTGCCGCGCGGCAGATGATTACCCGGCGGCCCTGCTCCGGGCCACCGGGTAACAGGTCACAGCAAATCGGTCACAGCGGTGGAGCGATACCCGGATGCGAAGCGCGGGGGTCGCCCTTGTCGTGGGCGGCCCACCAGCGCCGCGAACCGGAGACGAGGTCCGGAAGTGGGATGGGTTCCCCGTTCGTGCGCTGTGCGGAAACCGAATCGAACCAGACCCGGATATCGAGCTCGCGCGGATCCACCCCCTCCTCCTGGGAGAACTCCAGGACATGCCGGGAGATGCGGGTATCGATGACGGTGTCGAAACTGAGCAGTTCACTCCACAGTGTCCAGCTGCTGTCGTCCAGGTCGACGAATTCCCAGCCGTGTAGCCGGCTACCGCCGAAACCGGCCACCGCGGCGTCCAGGCCGGCGAGCTCCAGCGGCAGGATTCGCGGTTCCAGATCGTCCCACCGCTGTATCCGCAACGATGCGGCAATTCGGGTGACTCCGTGGAAGATGAGCCGCACCCGTTGGGCATGGGTACCCGGCGTCGCGTCGCCGGTGGATATGCCGGTGATTTGCTCCGGCAGGCTCAGCACCTCGAGGTCGAGTTCCAGTCGTTTGGCCTCGGAATCGACTGTCAATCCCAGGCACCCGGCCTCCGAGAGTGCTTTGTCGAGACCGGCCTTGTCCAATTCGTCGAGTAACCCCCTGGTCGATGTCATGGCGCCAGATTACCGAGATGAGCGCCAGGATCAGGGGATTTTTCATTTTTCCGGTTCCGGTGGAACCGATTCGGCGCCGAGGGCGTCCAACTGGTTATCGGGTCGCGACGGGGCGCGGCTCGATGCGGTGGCCGGACGGCCGCTCCGGGATTTTTTGGAGGGGAGTACCGGATCGGCCGTTCGGGTCCACCGTTACCGCAGGTCGAGCCGTTGATTCGGAAAGCCTGGGATAATGGTGCGCTGAATGGTAGCTGATCGCCTCGGGGTGCGGGCCGAATCATGCATATTACTCATCACTGGGCCGTCCTGCGTGCGATCGGTGCGGGATCGGATCGAGGCGATATCCCGATCCGGCGAATCTTCGGCAGCGCCCGGCGTGTCGGTTCGGTCCGGACAGTTGCGGATCACCCGTCGGTGGTGACCGAGGTGCCCTCCCGGCGCTCGCCCCGGATCCGGCGGCGGTACGGGCGGTTGTGGCAGGATCAGTAACGTGACGAGCTTCGGGGTCCCGTCGGTATCGGTCGAGGCCGTACCGGCCGAATTCGATCAGCCGCCCGGGCAGGCGGAGACGGCTGCCGCCGTCCTGCTCGATGTGCGTGAAGACGACGAGTGGCAGCTCGGGCATGCGCCCGGTGCCGTGCACATCCCGCTATCCGATATTCCGGCGCGCTACGGCGAACTGGATCCCGACGCCGAGCTGTATGTCGTCTGCCGCCAGGGCGGTCGCTCGATGGAGGCGGTCAAGTATCTGGTGAACATCGGATACGAAGCGGTCAACGTGACCGGCGGGATGGTGGCCTGGCAGCAGCTCGGCCGCCCGCTGGCCGGTGAGGGCCCCGGGCCCGCGAAGATCTACTGACGAATTGCGAGGTGCGCGGTGAGTACGGTGGTGCAGCCTTGTGCCCGCTGCGGTACACGCTGGGCGGTGCAGGGTTCGCCGATGCACTGGTGCCCGCGGTGCCGCGGTGTTCTGCTGTCCCCGGGCCCCATCGACGCCCCGCCGCAGCGCCGCAATTATCGCTGGGTCGCCCGCCGGCCCGGCCGTCTCGATCGATCCGGCCGTACCGCTGGATCAGGGCGGATATCCGCCGCGACTCCCCGATACACCGAGATTCCGCGCTGGGGGTTGCGGGACCGCCCGGGCGCCACCGAGCACCACGAACAACCTCGTCCGCTGAGCACGCTCACCCGCTGGGTGTACACCGCCCTGCTGGCCACCGCGGTGCTGTTCGGTCTCGCTGCCGTGGCCGAACTGGGCCGATACCTGATCTTGCTGCGCAACCGCACCCGCCTGATCGAACCGCCGCTGCTGTGGTTCTCCGACGCGCTTGTGAACACCGCCGCGCTCTTCGCGCTGATCATGGCGCTGGTCGCCGCGGCGGCCGCGTTGGGCTGGCTGATCGAGGTGCGTCGCGCCTACTTCGCCGCGGCCGGCCGCCGGGATCCGCGTTCACCACGCACATTGGCGTTGGGTTGCCTGGTTCCGGGGGTGAACCTGGTCTGGCCCGGCGTCTTCCTCTCGGAAATACTCACCGAACGCGATGACCCGCGCCCGCTGCGGGCTGTGCGGATCTGGTGGGGGGTCTGGTTTCTCGGCGGTCTGCTCGCGGTGGCGGCGCTGTACTGGCGGACTGCAGATTCGTTGCAGGCCCAGGCCGACGGCGTGCTGTTCACGGCGCTGACCGATCTCGTCGCGGCCGCTGTCGCGGTGCTGACACTGTGGGTCGTGCGGACGGTCGAAGGGCGCGATCTGCGTGGGCGGGACCGGCTCGCGCACCGCTGGGTGGTGGCCGTGGACCCGGCCACACCGCTGATCGAACCGGTGCACCCCGGTGGTGCCGCTACGGTGAGCACGGCGCCGGACGCCGCATCAGCAGATTCCCGGGACGGTGCCGGCCGAGCAGCACAGGAGGTAGTGGCCCAGTGAGCGAGCACAGCGACCAGTCGGTCCAGGGCCCGCGCGCGCCGTTCGTGGTCGCGCACCGCGGCGCCTCGGCGGCGCGTCCGGAACATACGCTGGCGGCCTACGAACTGGCGTTGGAAGAGGGCGCGGACGGCGTCGAATGCGATGTCCGGCTCACCCGCGACGGTCATCTGGTGTGCGTGCACGACCGCACGGTCGATCGCACCTCCAGCGGTACCGGGTTGGTCAGCGAGCTGACGCTGGCCGAACTGAAAGAACTGGACTTCGGTGACGGGACCCCGGCCGGTGTGCTGACGCTGAGCGAACTCATCGGCCTGGTGCTGGATTGGCGCAGCCGCCCGACGAAACTGTTCATCGAGACCAAACACCCGGTCCGATACGGGTCGCTGGTGGAAAACAAAGTACTGGCGGAATTGCAGCGTTTCGGAATCGCCACGCCGGCGTCGGCAGCCCATTCGCGGGCGGTGGTGATGTCGTTCGCGGCGACCGCGGTCTGGCGGATCCGCCGGGCGGCGCCGTTGCTGCCGACCGTGCTGCTCGGTGAGTCCTCCCGCTATCTGGGCGGTAGTGCGGCGACGACGGTGGGTGCGACCGCCGTGGGCCCCTCGGTGAAAACACTGCGTGAGCATCCGGACCTGGTGGACAAGGCCGCGGCCGCCGGCCGGGCGACCTACTGCTGGACGGTCGACGAACCCGACGATATCGCGCTGTGCGCGGATCTCGGGGTGAGCTGGGTGGCGACGAATCATCCGGGCCGAGCCAAGGCCGTACTCGCCAACCGCTGAGCGCGGGTACTCGTCGGCATTGATACCGAGTGGCCTGCGGCCGGCGGGCCGGTACGCCGTGTAATTTGACCAGCCGTGGGTAAGAGCAAACGCAATAGTCCGAAACCCGGCGGCAACCGGGCCCAGCGTCTGGCCGAGCGGCGGGCGGCGTTGCAGGAGGCCGAAGCGGCCGTCGCCCGTCCTTTCGAGGGGTTGGCCGCCGAATGCGACCTGGTCGCGCTGCGCGAGTTCGTGCCGTCGGCGACCGCCGAGCTGGCGCTTGCTCCCGGTGTCGCCGCCGAGCGCCCGGTAGTCCTGGCGACGGTTCTGCCGGGTGCGGTGGCAGCGCTGGTCCGTGCCGCCGATACACCGACCGGCTACGTCGGTGTGCAGGTACAGGCTCCGACGGCGGACCCGGCCGCGTATATCGCGGCCTCGATTCTGTGGTCACAATCCGCCGAACCCGGTGATTCGCTTGCCATAGCGAATGCCGCACCCGGCGGGCCCGCGCTTTCCGATGTGATCGTGGCCGACGCGGCACTGGATCTGGTTGTGCACCAGGATTTCGATTGGTGGGTGCCGGAAGGGGTGCAGCCCGATCCGCAGATCGCCGCCACCATCGAGCAGGCCAAAGAGGCCATCATGCCGTCGGATCGGCTGGAACTGGGCCCCGAGGCGATCGGTGCGCCCTGGTGGGTGGATGCCGGCGAGAAGGCTCACCTGCGCTGGGTCCGGCCGGAGTCCGAAGACGATTTGATGCTGGCACTGGCCCGGCTGCACGCGGCGGGAGGTCTGCACCTCGGCGAGGGTTCGCGTTTCGCTGGTTCGTTCCGCACCCACGGGCTGCTGGTGCCGGTCTTCGATCTCGACCCCGAGCGTCATGTGAGCGAGTGGGCAACTCCGGCAACCGAATTCGGGGAGCGTCTGGCCGAGGCGCTGGCGGTCGACACCCCGCTGACCTCGGAGCAGCGGCGCTCACGGGACGGGCTGCGGTCACGTCAGGTAACTCTCCGCTGAATAAAACGGAGAAATTTCCGAAAAACTCTTTTTTCCGAAGCTGATCTCGGCTAGGTTTCAGGGGTCGCCGTTTCTGGAACCCCCGGCGACGAACGTCAGCCGACACACGACCCGGCGCCGGCTGACGTGCTGGAGCATCGGCCGCCCGACCTCGGCGCAGTAGGCCGGGACGGCCGATGCTCCCATTTCATCACCCGGGAAACAGTCCACAGGCCCCGTCCGAGACCTCCGCATTGCGGCGGATGCTCGGTTTCGGGGCCGGGCTGTTCGGTTCTGTCAGATGTGACCGCCGGCCACCGACGGCGAGCCCGGCGCGTAGGTCGGGTCGTCGCTCATCTCGCGGGCGATGAACTCCTCGAGGTCGAACAGGTTCGAACCGGCGCGGTCGGCGACGGTCAGCAGCGTGGTCATCTTCGCGACCTCCTCGACCTGCTCCTTGAGGAACCACTGCATGAACTGCTCGCCCAGATAATCGCCTTCTTCGCGGGCGGTGCTCGCCAGCTGAACAATCTGGTCGGTAACGTTCTTCTCCTGATCGAGTGCCAGCGCGATCGGTTCGCGGGCATTCTCGAAATGCGACTTTGCTGCGTCGACGCCGGAAATATCGACGCTGATATCCCGATCCAGGAAATACTGGACGATCATCATCGCGTGATTGCGTTCCTCGACCGCCTGCGCGTAGAACCGCTTCGCCAGTTGGGGCAGGTCGGCGTTGTCGTACCACACGGCGATGGCAATGTACTGGTGCTCGGCGTTGAACTCGTGCCGAATTTGATCGTGCAGCAATCCATGGAATTTGCTGCGGGGGCTCTCCGGATGATTGGACATGCCTTGACATTAACGCCGCAAAGGGGCTATGTCATCCAAGTGCAGCCTTATTGAGGCTAGTGTTGCCTTATTCGAATGAGGATAGTATTGCCTTATTTATTTCTGCTCGCTCCGGCCATTTTCGGCACCGAGCTGTTCGTTTGCGGTGCGACCGTGCCCAGCTCGCGGGCCACGAACTCCTCGACATCGAACAAATTCCCGGCTGAGCGATCGATCACAGCCAGCAATGTCGACATACCAGCCACATCCTGCTGCTGGCACTCGAGCAGCCAGCTCATGAATTGTTCGCCGAGGAAATCCGCCCATTCCCGGGCGACCTTGGCGAGTTCGGTGACCTGATCGGTCAGTGTCTGCTCCCGGGCCAGCAGGAAAGCCACTGCGGCACGAGGTGATTCGAAGGTCTGGCGCACCTCGCCGAGACCGCCGATGGTGATCTCGAGATCCCGGTCGATCAGATACTGGACGATCCGCAGCGCATGCCCGCGCTGCTGTTCCGACCGTCCGTAGCAATGCGCGGCCAGCCGTGGCAATCGCTGGATATCGAAGTACACCGCCGCGGCCAGATACTGCTGGGACGCGGTGAGCCCGTGCTGGACCTGGGCCCGTAGCAGGGCGATGAACGGCTGGGCCAGGTCGCTGTCGTGCATGTACCGATTATCGCGCGCCTGCGGACGGACCCGGGGGCCGGGCCGGAACGGACGTCGTCGCCGGACCCGGCGGACTCACTCGGCGATGAGCTCCGCCGGAATGGGGTCGCCGTTGGCCAGTGCTTCGAAGAAGCGACCGGCATCGGGTTTCGCCCACAACAGGACGTTGCCGCTCGCGGTATCGGTGAACCCACCCACCGGGACAGTCGTCGCCAGGGTGTCACCTCGCAACGACCAGCCCAGCCGGGCGAGATCCCAGATATGGTCACCGGAATCGACGGTCAGCGAGCGCGCGGTATTACTGGCCATGGGCCACAGCGCGAACGGGTTGGCCAGGGTGGCCGGGCTGGTCGCCTTCTCCAGCAATGCCGAGAGGAACAGTCGCTGGTTGTTCATCCGATCGATATCGGCCAGCGCGGTCGCCCGGCTGCGTACGAAACCGAGCGCCTCGGGGCCGTTCAATTCCTGACAGCCCGCGGGGATATCGATACCGGCCAGCGGATCGTTGATGGCCTGCGGTACGCACACATCGATACCGCCCAGCCCGTCCACCACGCCCGCGAAACCGGCGAAACCGATCTCGGCGTAATGATCGATACGCAGACCGGTCGCGATCTCCACGGTCTGGGTCAGCAGGGGTGCCCCGCCGAAAGCGAACGCGGCGTTGAGTTTGTCCTGGCCGTAGCCCGGGATACCGACGTAGGAATCGCGCGGCAGGCTCACCAAGGTGGTACGTCCCGAGGGGGGGATATGCACCAGGATGATGGTGTCGGTGCGCGGGTCTCCGACGTCGCCGCCCGTGGCCAGGCCCTGGGCCTGTTCGTCGGAGAGGCCGGCCCGGCTGTCCGACCCCACCAGCAGCCAGTTGGTACCCGCGGTGTTACCCACCCGGTCTTCGTAGTCGCCGAGCGCGTCGATCCGGGTGAGCGCACCGTCGAGTTTCACGACCGCGTACACCAGCGCGGTGACCAGTACCAGCAGGAAAACCAGAACCCATCGGCCGATATGGCGTTTCCGGCGGCGCCGCGGTTGCGGGGCGGCACCGCCGTACGGCGCATCCCTTCCCGGTGGCGGTGGCCGCCTGCGCCCACCGCGGCCCGGAACCGGGCGCTGGGTGGGTGCGTACTCGGTTTCGCGGTAAGGCACCGGCCGCTGGGTGGGGGCGTGCGTGGGTGGGCCGGGTTTCCCGCCACGCCCCGGCGCGGGTCGCCCGGGTGCAGCCTGCCGCCCTTCGGGGGCCTGCGAATAGGCGCGGGGCGGCTCATAACGTTCGGTCGGTCTGCCGCCGCGGACGGGGCCCGGACCGCGGCGGATGACCTGCGGCGGTTCGACCGGTGGCCGCCCGCTGGGCGGCGGAGGTGGCGGGACGGGCCGGCGCGCGGGGCCTCGTCCGGGTGCTCCACTGTGCGGCGGCACCCGGCGGATCCGTGGGTCGTCGCCGTTCATCATCATCAGACTGTACTTATCGTTCTCGCCGGCGCTCGTCAGCGCCGGGGTCGTCCTTGCTTCGCCCCAGGTGGGGGCGCCGATCATGTCCAGCGGGGTTACGCGCTGGTCGTCACGGCAGCCATGACACCCGCCCACGCAGCACCCCGTAGCCGATGTAGGCCACCACATCGATCACCGCGTGCGCGATGACCAAGGGCCACAGCCGGCCGGTGCGCTGCCAATACCGCCCGAAGATCACGCCCATCACGACGTTGCCGATTCCCCCGCCGATTCCCTGATACAGGTGGTAGCTGCCACGCAGCAGCGCCGAAGCAACCAGCGCGGAATTGTCCGACCAACCCAGTGCGCGCAGCCTGGTCAGCAGATAGGCGACCACCACGATTTCCTCGGCCCCCGAATTCGCGAGGGCGGAAAGTATCAGCGCCGGCATTCGCCACCAATGGTCGGCCAGTGCGTCCGGCACGATGGTCACATTGATCCCCAGACCCTGGGCGATGAGATAAAGGCCCAAGCCGGGAAGCCCGATCGTCGCCGCCAGCACCAGCCCGTGCCACAGGTCGGGCCGCAAACGCATCCGGGCCAGCCCGATCGCCCGGGGTCCCAGTCCACTGCGCCACAGCAGGTACAGCGCCAGTCCCGCCCATGCGGCCAAACGCAGCACACCGAGCAGCTGGAACAGCAGGTCCAGCAGCGACTGGGTCGTCCGTGACGAGTTCAACGCGACGGTCTGCTCACCGACACCACCCGGGGCCAGCGCGCTCTCCAACAGTGACAATGCTGCGTTGATCCCGCTGAGACCGAAGGTGACGCCCAGGACGACGAGGATTTCGAGCCGGATCGCCCGTTGTTCGCGCACCGGGTCACCGACGGTCCAACCGCTTTCGCTCATGTACCGAACTTATGGGCCTACTGTCCGCGCGTGTGGCCGGAGGTGTGCGGACCCGCCGGTCCGGGTCGCCGGTTCAAATCGAGCGCAGGCCGTTGAGAAATGGGCAACCGGCGAGGGTGCGGACCGCGCGGCCGAGCGCCTCGACATCTTCGGCGGGAGTGGCGAAGGGCAGGCGGAAATCGTGGTCGCCGTCGATTCCTTCGATACGCAGGGTGAGGCCGTAGCGATCGATGGCCAGCGGGTGGATCCGGCCGTGGCGCAGCCTGGCCGGCAGATGCCGGGCCAACTGCGCGACCACGTCGGCGTGATCGGCGTCCAGATGCTGCAGCCAGGCCGATTCCATCCCGCAGAACGGGTCGGGGGTGGCGAGCCGCAGATCGTCGACGCAGACCGATTCCGCGCCGGCCGAATCGGCGACGACCGCCGAATTCAACACCAACCGGAGCAGGGTGGTGGTGTGGCCGATATCGAGCAGGCCGGGGTGTGGATGCTCCTCCGCGACCGCGGTGACCAGGGTGCGCTGGGCACGCGTGGGCACCGCCCGGATCCAGCCGCGCAGCCATACGAGCGCCCGGACCGGTTCGCGCAGTGGCAGCGGCGCATGGTCGGTGAGCTCCAGAACAGCGGGCGCGCCCGCGACCTGTTCCTGGGCCGCGAGGACCGCGGCGCTCTCGTTCGGTACCGCGATCACCACATCGCCGCACTGGCGCAGATAGTGCACCGGGACAGGGATCGGGCCGGCGCCCGGCAGCGCGAGAACGGCCTGTTCGGCGTTTGCGCAGGAGCTGCGGACGCGTTCGGCGGTGGACGGGGCGGGGGCGGTCGGCGCCATCGGTACCTCCAGTGCGGGCGTACCCGACTTCACAATCAGTAATTAGGTAAACCTAAGCTAAGTTAAACTCGGATGTGGCGCAAGAGGTTCGCCGCGAGCCGGCGAGGTCTTGCAGCCGGCGGCCGGGGCCGGGCAGCCTCGGACTGTGTCGTCCTGCCTACGATCGAAGGGTGGTCGCGAGTGAGTCCGAACCGGTAATGGTGGAGCTGACGGTCCCCAAACGCGTTGTCGAACGCGGACTGGTGGACGGCCTGATCGTGCCGACGGGGCAATTCCCCGGCGAACGCCGCCTGGACCCGGCCCTGCCGGACGAACACATCGCCGACTTCCTGGCCGCGGCCGCCCACCGCCCGGATGGTTTCGTTGCCCACGCCGAGGACGGACCAGGCGCCCTGGCGGTTCTCGCCGGCACGGCCGCCGCCCTGTGCGGCGAAGATATCCGAAAGGCGTTGAACAGCCCGGATACCGTGTTCTTGGCAGAGCTGTCCAGCGGCGCCGTGGACGCCGTCCGGGAAATACTGCTCGGGATCGAGAGTGATACGCCTGCAGAAGTGGAACGCACGCTCCGTGCGGCCCTGCGGCCGAAAGAGGCTGCCGACTGACCTCCGTGCCACCCGCGCGGAGTTCCGCGACCACGTATTCCGGTGCTCGATACCGCAGGCGAGCACACGGCCCGCACAAGTAGGCTCGTAGCCGTGCCGCGTATCGCCTATTTCGGCCCGTCCGGAACATTCACCGAGATGGCCCTCGCCGAATTCGAGAGCTCGGGGTCCTTCGACGGGCCGGTCGAGCGGATCGCCGCCCCCAGTCAGTCTGCCGCCCTGGACCTGGTACGTGCGGGGGCCGTGGCCGCGGCGGTGGTACCGATCGAGAGTTCGGTGGAGGGTTCCATCTCGGCCACCCTGGACTCGCTGGCCATCGGACCGCGGTTGCAGATCATCGCCGAAACCGAACTGGAAGTGACGTTCACCATCCTTGCCCGGCCGGGAACCGATATCGCCGCCGTCCGGTCGCTGGCCGCCTACCCGGTCGCGCTGGCGCAGGTCCGCAACTGGGTGGCCGATACCTGGACCGATATCTCGATCCACACTTCGAACTCGAACGCCGCGGCAGCGGAGGACGTCCGCGACGGGCTCGCCGACGCCGCCGTATCCACCGCACTGGCAGGGGAGCGCCTCGGGTTGGCGGTACTCGCCGCCGGGGTTGCCGACCACGACCGGGCCGTCACCCGTTTCGTACTGGTCACCGCACCGCGCGTCGCGCCGGCCCCCACCGGCAGCGACCGCACCTCGATCGTGATCGAGGAACTGCCGAACCTGCCCGGCTCTCTCATGCGTGCCTTCGCCGAATTCTCCACCCGGGGGATCGATCTCACCCGTATCGAATCCCGGCCCACTCGAACCGGTATGGGCACCTACCGCTTCTACCTCGACTGCGTCGGCCATATCGAAGACGCCGCGGTGGCCGAGGCATTGAAGGCGCTGCACCGCACGGCACGTATCCGTTTCCTCGGTTCCTGGCCCGCCACCTCCGCGAACGGCACCCCGCCGCCGTCGGATGAGGATGCAGCGCTCTGGTTGACCCAGCTACGCAAAGGGGTGGCCGACCTGTGACCGCCAAACTCATCCTGGTCCGGCACGGTGAAACCGAAGGTAACGTCGCCAAGATCCTGGACACCAAACTGCCCGGCCTGCCGCTCACCGAACGCGGTGCCGCCCAGGCCAAGGCCTTCGGCGAGGGACTACTGACCCCGCCGCGGGCCCTCTTCCATTCCCATGCGCTGCGTGCCCGTCAGACCGCCGGCTATATCGAGGCGGCCACCGGAGTGCGCGCGATAGCACGCGACGATGTGCACGAGGTGCAACTGGGCGATCTGGACGGATCGGCCAGTCCGGAAGCCCACGAACAGTTCCAGGCGATCTACCGGTCCTGGCACGAGGGCAGGCTGACCGAACGCGTCCCGGGCGGTGAATCGGGTCGCGATGTGCTCGACCGCTTCATTCCGGTAATCGCTGATCTACGTGCGGAATTCCTTTTGGAAACCGGTGGCAGCGGCGATGTTCTCGTGGTGACGCACGGCGCGGCCATGCGGTTGCTCGGCCGCGAACTGGCCGGGGTTGCCCCGCCCTTCACCACCAACAATCACCTGGACAACACCGAGACGATCGAATTGGTCGCACTGCCCGGCGGTGGCTGGGAATGCGTCCGCTGGGGGCGGTTCACCCCGCCGTTCGGCGGTAAGGCCGAATTCGGCGCCGACGATCCCATGGGCTAGCGAAGAGTCGCCCTGCGCCGGAACATACACGGGCCTTGGTCGTGTGCCGCGGATACGACCAAAGACCAGCATGCCGCCGTCTTGCGAGAGAATTTTCGCCGACGGTCCACGAGGGCGATCGGGTGGCATCTTTCCGGGGGAGTAGAACCGCACCTGTGGATACGGTTCCACTCCCTGCCGCGCCCGGATAAGCCCGTCTGCTCCGCCCTGCTCGGGGCCTCGCGACTCGGTTTCTACAGGCCGGTCCGTTCAGGCGAGCGCAGGGTTTCGTGGAAACTCCGAACGTTCCGGCAGCGAATTGATCAGGTCCTGTAGGGCGATTCGCAGCCGGGCATCCGTACCGCTGCTGAACGACGTCCATTTGGTTCCGTCGTCCGCGACGCTGGCGGTGGCGATGAAACGTCCCGCCCGCGTATTGAATACGGCGATATGGTTGTCGGCGACATCGCGACTCGCGTCCCCGTAGACGACGCCGACGATTTCGGCGTGCGATTCACAATGCGCCATGGCCGATGCGATGGTCTGCGCATCCCGGGCGGGGTTGCCCACCTTCGCCAGCCGGGCCGCAGTGGCCGCCGGATCGCCGGCGTCGTCGAAAATCGGCACGAGTTGTTCGGTGGGCGCGTTCATCCCGGTCAGCTCCAGCGGTTCGGCGTGGCCGAGTGCCGCGATCACCGGACCGGGCAGATCCTCGCCCGCTTCGTCGATCATGTACGACTCCGGCCCGCGGAGCGCGATGGTCACCAGGTCATCGCCTTTCGCCAGGCACATCCGGCTCGCCTGGCCGCCGACGAAGAGTCGTAACGCGACCACCCAGTGCGGCCGGTACAGGCCGCGAAGCCGGTCGGCCAGGTCGGGATGGATACGATCGCCGTCGAGCAGCTCCCGTTCGACGAGCAACTGCTCGGCGGCGTTCATCGCTCTGTCGTGATCGACCTCGTTGTCGTAGCGACCCCGGGCGTCGAGCACGACGGGAACCTCGTCGATCTCCAGTTTCTCCAGGAGATACTGCATTTCGTCGAGCGATAGGCCGACCGCTGCCAGCATGGACGGCCCGCGCCCCGCACCCAGCACCGTCACTTGTCCGACCGTGTGGGTTCGGCGCCGATAACGCCGTCCGCGATGTAGCGACCGTCGGCGAAGTGATCACCGCGCAGGTAATCGGCCGCGTCGTGGTCCTGATCGTCCTCGCCGTTGGCGCGGGCATTACCCAGAAGCGGGCTCCCGGTGGTACCGGGGCCGGTGGGACGCACGGGGGCGGCCTCACCGCGCGCTACGGCGACGGATTCGCCGGCGGGCGCGCCGCCTGCGGGCGGTGCCCCCCAACCCTCGGGCACCTTGAACGCACTGTTGTTCGGACCCAGGGCCGAGCTGGGCATACCTCCGGCCCGGGTGGTGGCCGCGGCCGTGGACGCCGCCACCGCGCCGGTCACCACGCCCGGAAGCGGCCCCATCGAGGCCGGCGCCGAGGTGGTGGTGGCCGCAGCGATGGCATTGGCGCCCAGATTGCCGACCGTGGTGACACCGGTACTCGCCACCGAGCCGGCGACATTCGCCGCCTGGGTCACCGCGCTCGCGATCCCGGGGTTCTGTGCCAGCGCACTACCCGCCGCGGCCAGCATCTTCACCGGATCGCCGTTGGCTTCCTTCATGGCATCCTCGGCGGGGCCCGGATCGGCCACCCCGGCGCCGTTGGCGATCGGCGGCGGGTTGATGAACTCACCCGGCGTCAGCACCAGCGCCGTAATGGCCGCCTCGTAGGTCTCCATGGTGAGTGCGGCGCGCAGATCCAGTGCCGCCTTGGCCGCTTCCGCGATCTCGGAGCTGCCGTTGAGCACGCCACCGGTGCTGTGCGCCGCGACGCGGGCCGCGTTCACGGCCGCGATCTCCGGCAGGCTCGGCATGGCGATGGAGGCGACGGTGTATGCGGTGGCCTGCGAGGCGGCCTTGGTGCCCAGTGCTGCGGCCATGGCACCCTGCTGCTGCGCCCAGCCGGTGAAACCGACGAGGCGGGCCAGGGCGCCGATACCGTTGACGCTCTGCATACCGACGCCGAGTTCGGCCATCACCCGGACCACCGTGGCATTGGCATCCACCCATGCTCCGGTGAGTGCACCCCATGCGGTGGCGGCCGCCGACATCGGGATGGCGTGTGATCCCGCGTTCAGCGCGATCGAATTCCCCTCGGCGAGTCTGGGCAGCCAGAACACCCCGGTGATACCTGCGGTCATGCTTGTTTCTCCCCTTGTGAACTATCGCTGATACTTCGGCGGTCGCGCCACGCGCGCTCGTGGTCTGCGCCGCGGTGCGGCGCGTTTGCGATCATCGGTGGCTAGACGCTGATCGCGCCGAACGGTGCGCCGGTGAGCGCCAGTACACCGGCCGAAGCGGCGTCCTGGGCGAGGTATCCGGCGAGCTGGGTACGCAGGATCGCGGCGGTGTGGTGCAGTTCGAGAACTGCCTGCGCCAGCGAGGTCTGGTGGGTGGCCGCGCCTTTGTTCATATGCATCGCACCGTGTATCGACGCCTCGTCGGCTCCGGACGGCGCGACATAGGTGGCGGGTACGGTGGCCGCGGCGACTCCGGCCAGCCGGTCGGCGAGCAGGTCCAGTTCGACCGCGGCGGCAAGGATGAGCTCAGGTGTGACGCCGACATTGCCTATCATGTCCTCGACTCCTTCTTGTGGCGGCTCTTGGGCGGAACCACGAGAATTCCCCCTACGAGTACATTGGACGCGATACCCCCGCGAGCGGTTCCCTCGAATCCAGAACTTCTTTCGGTACGGTCCGGCGCCGTGCCCGTGCATCCCCTGCCGGCGCGTCGCGTAGACCAGGCTTAGCTTAACCCCATCCCAGCTGATGGAGCCGGTCTTCGTCAATCCCGAAATAGTGTGCGATTTCGTGGATCACGGTGATCCGCACCTCCTCCACCACTTCGTCCTCGTCGGCGCAGATCGACAACAGGGCCTCCCGATAGATCGTGATCGTGTCGGGAAGCGAACCGCCGTAATGACTGTCGCGCTCGGTGAGTGCGATCCCGTGGTAGAGCCCCAGTAGGTGCGGATCGTCGGGATTACGCGGTTCGATCAGCACGACCACGTTGTCGATGGCCCGGGACAGCTCCGGCGGGATGAGGTCCAGCGCGTCCCCGACGAGCTCTTCGAAACGGGTCTCCGACATGGTTACCGGCACAGTGCGTTCCGCCTCAGCGCGGCGCGGGCCGCGGTTCCGGCTGCGGGGGCAGCGGTGCCGCGCCCGGCAGCGGGGTGGGGGTGGAGCGGCCCGAATTCGGCGGCGGCACCGGCTCCTGGCCGTCGATCAGGATGCGGCCGCGGGCCGGGCCCACGATCGGCGCGAAACCCTCCTGATCCGCGCCTTTTCCGATCATGCAGTTCAACTTCCGGCTACCGGCCAGCCAGCTGCGCGCATCGATGAAATCGAAGAACACCGTCAGCGTCTTGTCCCGCAGCACATGCGGGCCGCCGAGATAGTCGTTGGTGGTCCGGCCGCATTCCTCCTCCAGGAATCTGTCCTGGTCCTCCTTGGACGGCGGCCCGCCGGGGAATCGTGCGGACAGATCGACGGTGGAGGCGATTTCGACCGCGTGTTCCTGGGTGCAGTCGACGGGATCGGTCGGCAGATTCTGGCTGATCCCGAGGCATACACCCGGCTCGTACACCTTGGACTGGTGGGGGGAGGCGGCCCCGGGCCGGATTGGGGGGCGGGGTTAAAAAAAAAAAGGGGAAAAAAGAACACCCCCCCGGGAGG
>NZ_JARWOV010000281.1 GCF_029868855.1 Nocardia carnea
GCCAGCGTTCGTCCTGAGCCAGGATCAAACTCTCCGTTGAAGACTCACAATCACACCCGAAGGCGCAATCAAAAGTACAAACTAGAGTCCGAAAACCTAGCAAAACAATCGCCAGCTGGAATTTAGCTGACTTAAATGTTCGATCCTCCACACGGGGGTATGAAGAACCGAAACCAAATCAAAAATTTGGCACTGACATTCATCAACACACTATTGAGTTCTCAAAGAACACACGCACACAACTCAGTGACTGGGCTAGCCAGTACTTCGTTGGGGCAGGTTTTCTAGCTTAACCGGCCAGTGGCTCAGAGTCAAACTCCGCATCTTCGGCCGATCCGCCAGGCGCTCCTCGTACAACCTCGTTGTCCCTGGTCCCTCCGGCTCAGCGTTTCCGCCTTGCTCCGGGCCCCTGGTCGGTGTCCGTGTCGCTCTGACGTTGAATAAGTTACGCGGCGGATAACGCTACGTCAAATCGCCTCTTCGGCACCACGTTTGCGCTGGTCAGGGGCTTGCTGACGGCCGATCCGGTGGGCCGGATCGCAAAGATGTGACCCAGCCCACCAAGATCAATTTCCCGCACCCCGCCGGACCCCGGCGAAGTTGCGCTTTCCGCGACGAAGGACCAGCCACTTTCCGTGCAGGTAGTCGCCGGTTTCCGGCGTCCAATCCAAGTCCTTGACGCGCTCGTTGTTGACCGACGCTCCGCCTTCGTTCACCGTGCGGCGAGCCGCGCCGCGGCTCTCGCAGAGGCCCGAGGCCACCAGCAGGTCCACGATCGTGTCCTGGCCGGTCACCACCTCCGCGACCTCCCCCTCGCCGGCTGCCTCGTGCAATGCGGCCGCCAATGTCGGCTCGTCGAGATCCCGGAGTTCGGCGCGGCCGAAGAGCGCCTGGCTGGCGAGTTGTACGGCGCGGGTGTTGTCCGCACCGTGCACGAGCGTGGTCATCTCGGCCGCCAATCGGCGCTGTGCCTCACGGGCGTGCGGGCGTTCCGCGGTCGCCACCTCCAGATCGGCCAGGTCGTCCTGGTCCAGGAAGGTGAACCAGCGCAGGTAGCGAACGACGTCGGCATCGGCGGTGTTCACGAAGTACTGGTACCAGGCGTACGGGCTGGTGAGTTCGGGGTCGAGCCACAGGCTGCCGCCCCCGGTGGACTTACCGAACTTCTTGCCGTCGGCCGAGGTCACCAGCGGAACGGTGAGGGCGTGGACCGCCGCACTGTCCACGCGCCGGTTCAACTCGACACCGGCGATGATGTTGCCCCACTGATCCGAACCGCCCACCTGCAGCACGCAGTCGTGTTTGCGCCGCAACTGCAGGTAGTCGTTGGCCTGCAGCAGCATGTAGCTGAACTCGGTGTAGGAGATGCCCTCGCCTTCGAGCCGCCGCTTCACGGTGTCCCGGGCGAGCATCACGTTCACCGAGAAGTGTTTGCCGATATCCCGGAGGAAGTCGACGGCACTCAGCTCGCCGGTCCACTCCATGTTGTTCACGATGAGCGCACCGGTCGGTGAATCGTCCAGGTCGACGAACCGCTCGAGCTGGGAACGGATCCGTTCGGCCCAGGCGGCGACGGTATCGGCCGAGTTCATCGTGCGCTCGCCGACATCACGGGGGTCGCCGATCAGTCCGGTCGCGCCACCGGCCAGGACGATCGGCCGGTGCCCTGCCCGCTGGAACCGTTTGAGGGCGAGCAGTGGGACGAGATGCCCGGCATGCAGGCTGGCCGCGGTGGGATCGAATCCGGCATAGAGATTGCGGGGGCCGGCGGCCAGCGCCTCCCGGAGCGCGTCGAGGTCGGTGGACTGCGCGATGAGACCGCGCCAGGTCAGTTCGTCGATGATGTCGCTGCTCACGGGTTCATCTTCGCGTACCACCGCAAGCGCATTGCGGGGGGTGCGATCAGACGCCCGGCCCGCAGCGCAGGCCCACAGCCTGCGTCGATCCCTGGGCGCCCCAGCAGAGCCTGCGCCGACAGTTCGACACATGAAGTCGTTGCAGAAACCGGAGCACTCTCGCATATCTCCGGCGACCACTCCGAAGCGGCTCGTATCAGCAGACGGATCCGGCGCTGCCGAGGCGATACCCCGGTTCCGCACCTGGCCGGCTCGGAATCCCCCGGCCCGGCCGCAGTCACATGCGTCCGCTGGAGGATGCGGCTCCGGAACGTGGGTGGCCACTTCGCTGCGAGTCGTTCCGGCGGCCCGGCGTACCGAGACCTCAGGCCGATTCCTCGAGACGCGGCGCCCGCGGGCTGCGGCGGTAGACGGATACGGCGCGGGAGTCCCGCAACCAGAGCCGCCACGGGCGATCGGCTTCCGTGCTGACTCCCACCCGCGGGCCGGCGGCGATCCGGGACGGATCGGCGGGCGGGCCCAGTTCCAGCCGGATGACCGAGTCCGGATCGAACACATCGGTGCCGTAGTCGTCCATATGGATACCGAGGGCACTACCCAGGTTGCCGGGACCTCGGGCCAGGTCGTCGGCACCGCGGGCGGCCGGGCGGCGCGCGCGGGCGATGTCGTGACCGGCGATGATCTCCGCAGACCGCAGGAGCACCCCGGACGCCACGCCGTCCGGTCCGCTGACGATATTTGCGCAGGTATGCATTCCGTAGCTGCGATAGACGTAGAGCCTGCCCGGCGGGCCGAACATCGCCGCATTGCGCGGGGTACGGCCGCGACCGGAGTGGGCGGCCGGATCGTGCCAGGGACCGGCGGGATCACCACCGTAGGCCTCGACTTCGACCAGATAGGCACCCACCGAACCCGACCACAGGGTCGCGCCGAGCAGGCGCCGGGCGGCGGTCAGTGGATCAACAGCCAGTTCCTCGGCACTCACCCGAGGATTGTCGCAACCGGTGTACGCCGAGTGCGCTGGGGTCGGGCACCAGGTCTCAATTCTGTCGTCGCCCGCGAGCGAGCAGCCCGGTTCGCTGCTGTGCCCGGCCGCTGACCGCGGCGTTCATCGCCGAAGTGATCACTGCTTTCCTGTGTGGGCCGGCGAACGGCTCTGGTCGCCGGGATGGACCGAGACCAGCGCTGTTGGTACGGCACCGGAGTGCCGCCGTGAAGGGCGTGTGGCCTGCCGTCCGGACGGCAGGCACACCGACGTGTCGACCCCGGTTGACCCGCTCCCGCCTAAGGGGTCTTGCGTCGGGCGGCGCAGGGGCGAAGAATTCAACACGCGATGAATTCTGACCGGATGAACAGGGGCTGCTCATGTCCGTGACCGATACGCGGGATGCGGTGGAGGTCCGAAACCTCACGGTGCACCGCGGTAAACGCGAAGTGCTGCACGATATTTCGCTGGTCATCCCCCGCGGTTCGATTACCGGCGTGCTGGGCCCTTCGGGCTGCGGGAAGACCACACTCATGCGCAGTATCGTGGGCACCCAGATAGTGACCGCCGGGGAGATCACCGCGCTCGGGTCACCGGCGGGCAGTGCACGGCTGCGACGGCAGATCGGCTATGTGACCCAGGCGCCGAGCATCTACGCCGATATCAGCGTCCGCGAGAACGTCGCGTATTTCGCCGCTCTCTACGGTGCCGGCCGCGATGCGGTCGACGCGGCGCTCACGGCCGTCGGACTGTCCGACCACCGCCACCAGCGTGGCGACGAACTCTCCGGCGGGCAGCGCACCAGGGCGTCACTGGCCTGCGCGCTGGTGGCCGCCCCGGAGCTGCTGGTCTTGGACGAGCCGACGGTCGGGCTCGACCCCGTGCTGCGTGTCGAACTGTGGAAACAGTTCCGGGAGTTGGCGGCCGGCGGTACGACACTGCTCGTGTCGAGCCATGTGATGGACGAGGCCGAACATTGTGACCAGCTGGTGCTCATGCGGGAAGGCCGGCTGCTGGCCCAGCTGAGCCCCGACGAACTGCGCGAACGGACCGGCGAGCAGAACCTCGAACAGGCTTTTCTGGCCCTCATCACGATGGGAGAACCGGTATGAGCGGGTCGGTCCCGGGGGAAGTGGGGAAGCGTCCCCATACGGGCCGCTCCAGTGCGAAGAGCACGGACGCCGCGCCGGGGCACCCCGCCCCCGCCACGCGCATCGTGGACCGCGGCACCGGACCGCGACCGTTCGCGGCGTACGCGGCGACCACCGCGCGGATCCTGCGGCAACTCCGCAACGACCATCGCACGATCGCGATGATCCTGGTCGTACCGGCGCTGCTGATGGCCCTGCTCTACTTCATCTATCAGGATGTGCCGGCCGCACCGCAGCAGCCGGTGAGCCTGTTCGACCGGATCGGCATCAGCATGCTCGGGATCCTGCCGTTCATCGTGATGTTCCTGATCACCGCCATCGCCATGCAGCGTGAACGCAGCTCCGGCACGCTCGAACGACTGCTCACCACACCGCTGGGCAAACTCGATCTGCTCGGCGGTTACGGGACCGCGTTCTCGCTCGCGGCCGCCGCGCAGGCCGCCGTGGCCTGCCTGGTTTCGTTCGGCCTGCTCGGTCTGGACGCCGCCGGTAATCCCGGGTGGGTCGTGCTCATCGCGATGGTCGACGCGGTACTGGGCGTCGCGCTGGGGCTGCTGTGCAGCGCCTTCGCGCGGACCGAATTCCAGGCGGTGCAGTTCATGCCGGTGGTGGCGGCACCGCAGATCTTCCTGTGCGGGCTGCTGGTGCCGCGCGAACAGCTGCCCGATTGGCTGGAAGTGATCAGTAATGTGCTGCCGCTGAGCTACGCGGTGGACGCGCTGCACGAAGTATCGGTGCACAGCGAACCGACCGGGCTGATGTGGCGGGATCTGGCGATCGTCGCCGGATTCGCGGCGGTTGCCTTGTGTCTGGGCGCCGCGACCCTGCGTCGGCGCACCGCATGAGCACCGCCGCCGAACACCCGCCCGCCAGACCGGGGCGTAGGCCGGGCACCTCCGGTACCCGCGCGGCGATCCTGGACGCGGCCCGGCAGAGATTCGCGACGAGCGGGTTCGACAAGACCTCTATCCGCGCGGTGGCGGCGGACGCCGGTGTCGACCCGGCCCTGATCCACCACTATTTCGGAACGAAACAGCAGTTGTTCGCGGCTGTGGTGGAACTGCCGGTCGATCCGGAGATCGTGCTCGCGCGGGTGGATACGACACCCCTGGATCAACTGGGCGAAACCTTGGTGGGTGCGGTGGTGGCCGTCTGGGATTCCCCGGCGGGAGCCGGTGCCGTGGCCCTGTTCCGCAGCCTCGTCGCAGGTGGTGATACCTCACCCGCGCGGGATTTCCTGCTGTCGGTGATCTTCGAGCGGATCCGCCGGCGTATCGCCACGGATACCGACGACGGCCGGCTCCGGGTGGCGCTGGCCGCGTCCCAGGTCATGGGCGTGATCATGTCCCGCAAGATCGTGAAGCTGGATCCGGTCACCGAACTGCCGCTGGACCGGCTCGTCGCCGCCGTCGGGCCGACGGTGCAGCGCTATCTCACCGGTGATATCGGTGAGGTTCCGGCGGCAGCCGATGTGAGGTGAGGTGCCCTGCGCTATTCGCCGAACTGACGTGCGAAATCGGCGTGCTCGGCCTCCTCGACCGCGCGGGCTTCGTCGGCGAGCAGTACCGGGATTCCGCTGTCGATCGGATAGGCCACGCGCAGCCGCGGGTTGTACAGCACGTCCGCACCGTCGCCGGTGCGGACCAGGTGCAGTTGCCCCTTGTCCTGCGGGCAGGCCAGCAGGCTCAGCAGCATGGGATCCAGAATGGTGTGCTCGGACATGGAACGAAAGCGTACCCGGCCACGGACCGGGCACCGTCGGCCTCCGATATCGCACTCACGCCGCCGGCCGCCGGAACGAGATGTACTGGTGGCCGAAGAAGGTGCCGGCGGCGACCGCGCCCATGACCACCACCGCGGACAGCGCCCGGGGGAATCCGAGCAAGCTGACGGCCACCTCGAGCAGCAGGGCGTTGGCGGCCAGACCCACGCAGTTCACGGCGGCGAACCCGAGAAAATCGCGGAGAATCCGCCCCTGGACCCGGAAGACCAGTCGTCGGTGCAGGACGAATGCGACACCGATACCTGTCAGATAAGCGACCACGACTCCCACGGACGGCGGAACCGAATCCCCCAGCAGTGCCAGCCAGGCGACGGTGAGCCCGATACCCATCGCGGTATTCGCGATGCCGACGATCGCGAACGCGATTTCCCGGCGCGCCACCACACGGTGCAACGCGGCGCGGCCCTGTGGACCGCGACGCTCGTCGGCGTTCCGCGGCGCAGGCTCGCCGGAAACCTCCGGTCCCTGCCCGGAGGGGAACTGGTCCCGGCCGGCACCGGCGCCTACGAGCTGCCGGGAATCCGCGGGCGGATGATCCGCCTCCGCGTGGTCGCCCGTGTCGGCCCGGCACTGTTCGTACGCGATGCCGTCGCGGTGAGCCGGCGTCGCGTCCAGGGATTCGGTGGGCCCGCCTGTCATGGTCTCGCGGCCACGAGATCGAGTTCACCGGCGTCCGGTGCGGTGACCTGCGGTGTGGGCGGCGGGCTGCTGCGGCGGCCGCGTAGGTGGGCGACCTGGAGCAATACCAGGCCGAGCAAACCGGCAATGGCCGACGCGCCGCCGATCTTCCAGCCCGGGGGACGCCAGGTGAGTTCGAGTTCGGCGTCGTGGGTCCCGGGTGGGATATCCACCGCGACGAAACTGTTCGCGACGACATCGATCGGTAGCGGTCGGCCGTCGAGATGCGCCCGGTAGCCCGGCCAGCCGAGACGGGCGAAGACGAGCCGGCCGCCGGTCGCCGAGCCGACCCGGGCTCGGCTGGTCGTCTCGGACTCCTCCGGTTGTTCGACCGTCGCCCCTTCGATATGCGCTATCCGGCCGGTGCGGCCTGATACGGGACCGCCCACCCGTTCGAGGACGGCGATGTAGTCCTCGTGGCCCGGATAGTCGACCCACTGCCAGCCCGCCGGTGCGGGACGTTCGCGGGCGTCGGGGTAGAGCGCGCGTTGCAGGACGACCCGGTCGACGAGCATGAGATCGACCGGCGGGCGGCCGGTTTCCGGTTCGGGGGTGAAGGCCCGGCGGTAGGCGTCGGGGCAGACGCTGGTGTCCCAGCGCATACAGATCAGGTGGCCGAAGTGGAAATGGCCGTTGGGGGTGTAACCGCCGACGTAGTCCAGTTCGAGGTTCTTGGCGTAGTTGCCGAAGGCCAGGGACCCGTAGGCCCCGTCGAGTGTGTGTTCGCCGGCGCCGACCAGCGCACGATCGCCCAATTGGAGGGTGGTGCCGGGGAAATCGGGGAAGGCGGCCTTCATCTCGGATCGCTTCTCGGGCAGGTTCCAGCTCATGGGTGTCGGCGCGGCGGAGTGCACCTGCAGGTAGGCGATGGGTGCGACGGCGATCAGGGTGAGCAGGCACGCCGCGGCCGCACCCCGGGCGCGGGCCAGCCCGATCACCCCCGCACCGAGTGCCACCACACCCGCCGCGGCGACCAGATGCCACAGCGCCGATTCCGGTGCCGCGCCCAGCGATCGCGCCAGCAGCAGCGCGATCAGCAGTCCGGCCGCGATTACGCGGCGGCGCAGCCCGGATACTGTGCCGTAGCGGCCGAGCAGCACACATACCAGGACCAGCACAGCCAACGCCAGCATCGGCAGTACCCGGGCCGGCCAGCGCAGCGGGCCCATCGTCCCGGGCCCGGCGGTCCACAGCAGCGTCACCACCGCGAACAACGCCGGTCCGCTGAGTTCCCGGGCCGCGACAGCGGCGCGTTTCCAGTCGACGAACGCCAGCGCCGGGATCACGAACCAGGCGATGTAGACCATCGGCAGTGGTTGCACGTAACCCCACCAGGAGGTGAAGGCGGGGAGCGTACTGGGCAGGCTCGCGTTGAGCGATTCCGACCAGGGCACGGTCAGGAACTGGTCGTTGCGGATTTCCGACGCCCCGCGCCAGGTGACATCCGCCGTGAGCAGACTCGGCAGATATGTGGCCAGGCCGGCCAGGCCGGCGCAGCCCGAGACCAGTGCGAGCCGGAGCACCGGCCACCATTGCCGCCGGTGGACGAACTCACCCACCAGCACCGCGGCGAAGAGCACGGCCGCCTCGACAGCGGGAAACACGTACTGCACCGAGAACGTCAGATACAGGAACACGAAAACCGGTATGGGTCCGCCGCGTCCCCGCGCGTAACGCACACCGGACGCCCAGGCATGGACCATCCAGGCGGTCCCGGTGAACGCCGTCATCCAGCTGGCGGCATCGAAGAACAGCAGGAAACCGCTGAACGGCATGGCCACTCCGGCCACCGCCGACCAGGCCGGGCGGCCGCCGTAGGCCAGACAGACCCGGTAGACGCCCAGGCCCAGGATCAGGGCGAACACCAGTTTGACCGCCGTGGCGTACAGCGTGAGATCGTCGACCACGGCCGCCCCCAGATCGATCAGCAGCTGCGGCGGATTGAGCAGTCCGGCTTCCTCGATCGCGTAATTACCGGCCAGCCAGTGCTCGGGAACCAGCACCGGAAACCTGCCCTCCCACAGGGAGCGTCCGGTCATCACCCACAGCGGCGCGTACTGGGCCTCGGTGTCGTCGGTGTAGAAATGCCGGGGATTCGCCAGCAACACCGCCAGGTAGGCGGCCAGCACCCCCGCCGCACACACCAGACCCCACCGGAGCACATCCCGCCGATCATCGGCTCGACCATCCGCCACGGGTCCCAGACCATACCGGCCGCGGCCCGGCGAACGACCGTAACGACGCATATCGAATCTGCCCGCGCGGCGCCGGGTACACCTGCTAGAGTTCGCATTTCTCGGGCTCACCAGCGTCATCGAGACCCGGCACGCGTTATCCTCCGTCGAAAGTCGATCTCGCCAATGCCGTTTCCGCCCAGGTCCGTTTCCGTACCGGACACCCGCAGGCCGGCGACAGCCGGTTCCACCGCCCATCCCGCTTCGGGTTCACCGTGGCCCCCTGCGGGTTCGGCATATACCGGCCCGGATGGCGATTCGCCCGGAGTATGCGGGGTTTCGGTGGTCGTACCGGTCTACCGAGGCGAGCAGACCGTGGCCGCGCTCGTCCGCGAACTCGGCGAATACGCCACGACCACCTCCACGCCGGACGGATTGCGCTTCCGGGTGACCGAGATCGTGCTGGTGCACGACTGCGGACCGGACGGATCCGATCTGGTTCTGCAGCGGCTGGCCCGGGAGAATCCGCTGGTCCGGGTGATCTGGTTGAGCCGCAACTACGGTCAGGACGCCGCCACCATCGCCGGGATGGCCGCGGCGCGCGGCGGCTGGATCGTCACCATGGACGAGGACGGCCAGCACGATCCGGCCTGTATCGCGGAATTCCTGGACACCGCCTACCGGCAGCGCGCGGATCTTGTGTATTCCCGCCCTACCAACACCCGGCCACACGGGCCGCTGCGCAACCTCACCTCCCGCGGCGCCAAACTCGTTCTCGCCACCCTGTTCGCCTTCCCCGACTCGACCAGGTTCGAGAGTTTCCGGCTGATCCGGGCCGATATCGGACGCCGGCTCGCCGAGGTCGCCGCCAACGGCGCTTATCTCGATGTGGCGCTGACCTGGGTGGTCGGCCGCACCGCGACGACCCCGGTGCGGTTGCGCAGCGAGGGCCGTCCCGAATCCGGGTACAACTACCGGCGCCTGTTCTCGCTGTTCTGGAAGATGGTGCTGTGCACCGGAACTCGTGGACTCCGGGTCGTGAGCCTGCTCGGGGTCACACTGGCGGTGGCCGGCACGATCCTGGCAGCGGTGATCATCTGGTCCGCGATGACCGGTGGCGACGGCAATCCCGAGGGCTGGGCGTCGATCATCGTCGTGCTCCTGCTGTGTTCGGGAGCGCTGCTGTTCTCCCTCGGCCTCATCGCCGAGTACCTCGGCGTGGTGCTGCACATCCTGGTGGGTAAACCGCTGTATCTCACCATCGAATCCCCCACGCCCCGGCCGCCGGCCGATACGGCGCAGCCTCTCGCCCGGGCGCGGGCCGAGGTGGCGGCCGGATGAGCGGGACGGCCACTGCGACGACAGCGCAACGTCACCACACAGCGCCCCCGCCTCGGCGGGAACCCAGCGATCGGATCATCTTCAGCCGGCCGTACCGGGCGGCCGGTGAACTGGCCAATGTGACCGCGGTACTCGAATCCGACCACTGCCACGGTGACGGACCGTTCACCGCGGCTGCGACCGCGAAGCTTGCCGAGATCACCGGCGCCCCGCATGTTCTGCTCACCACCTCGTGCACGCACGCACTGGAACTGGGCGCGTTGCTGTTGGAGCTGGGGCCCGGCGACGAGGTGATCGTGCCCAGTTTCGCGTTCACCTCCGCCGCCACCGCCTTCGCCGTACACGGCGCGACCTGTGTTTTCGTCGATATCGACACGGCGACCGGCAATATCGACCCCGCGGCCGCCGCGGCGGCGATCACCGAGCACACCAAGGCGATCGTGGTGATGCACTACGGCGGAGTGGCGGCCGATATGGCCGCGCTGGGCGATCTGGCGCGCGGGCACGGGCTGGCGCTCATCGAGGACAATGCGCACGGCCTCGGCGGCACCTGGCGGGGCAAAGCCCTCGGCACGCTCGGAACCCTCGGCACCCAGAGTTTTCACGACACCAAAAATGTGCACTGCGGGGAGGGCGGCGCCCTCCTGCTCTCCGACGACATCCTGATGGGACGCGCCGAGATCATCCGGGAGAAGGGCACCGACCGGGCACGGTTCCTGCGCGGGCAGGTGGACAAGTACTCGTGGCAGGACATCGGGTCCAGCTATCTGCCCAGCGAACTGAACGCCGCGGTGCTCGACGCGCAACTGGCCGAATTCCATTCGATCCAGCGCGCCCGGCATCGCGTATGGCATACCTACGCGGCGGGGCTGGCCCCGTGGGCGGCAAGCCAGGGTGTCGCGCCGATGTCTGTGCCGCCGGACCGGCGGCACACCGCCCACCTGTTCTATCTCCGGATGCCGACCGAGGACACCCGCGACGCATTCATCCGGCATCTTGCGGCGCGGGGCATTGTGGCGCCGTTCCACTACGTACCGCTCGACTCCAGTGCCGCGGGACTCAAATACGGTCGTACGCCCGTGCCGTGCACGCGCAGCGCGCGGTTCGCGGCGACGATCGTCCGGCTGCCGCTGTGGCCCATGCTCACCCGCGACCAACTCGACCGGGTACTCGACGCTGTCACCGAGTTCCGCTGCTGAGCCACGCGGCGGCGGACGGTTTCAGGTGAGCAGTCCCAGCGAACCCACCTCGGTGAGTTCCTCGTAGGTTTCCGAATCCGGGTTGTACCACCAGGTGTGGGCGCCGGGCCGGGGCGCGTGGATTTCCCGCACCGCATGGGCCGAGGGCCGGTAGGACGGGCTGCGCGGAATATCGTCCACCACGTAGACCAGATCGGGACGCTGCACGGGCGGCAGCGACCGCAGCGCTTCGGTCACATCGGCGGCACCGAGTTCATAACCGCGTCGCACGCTCACCGCCGCCACCGCCAGCACCCGATCCCGGGCCGGCAGCGCGTAGGCGACCTCCATATCGACCGCGGCGATATCGTTGAGCACATCCACGATCGGCTGGGTGAACACGGGGCCGCGGCGGGTGCGGATCACTGTATCGATCCGGTCGACCAGCCAGTAGTCGCCCTCGCTGTCACGGCGGAACAGATTCTCGGTGGGCAACCAGGAATCCTCCGGTTCGAAAACCCCACGCAACCCGCCGCGGGACAGATCGACATTGGCCCCGGCCGACCCGATCAGCAACCCCACTTCGTTGTCCGCGCAGCGCCGGGCGTATCCACTGTCGTCGACCATGATCTGGCCGGACACCGGATCGAAGGCCACCAGTTCGACCCGCGCCGTACCCGGCACCGGGCGGCCCTTGCTGCCGAATTTCACCCCGGGTACGTTCGCCAGCACCACATCGCCCTCGATGGAGGCATAGAACTCGAGAACTCGGGCCGGTGCGAACTGTTCCATCGTCCGCCGCCACAAACCGGCGGGCATACCGGAACCGATGAACAACCGGATCGGATGCGGATATCCGGCCGGGAAAACTTCGGCGTCGAGGATATCGCGCAGCATGGTCCAGGTGTAGGTGACAACCGTGACCCCGTATCGGTGCACCTCCTCGGCGAACTGCGCCGGATCCAGCGATCTGGCCAGCGCGATCCGGCTTCCGCCGGCGATGGCGCCACCCAGGCTCACCAGCAGTCCGGACGAATGGTGCAGCGGAGCCAGGCAGTACACCGTGTCCTTGTGGTCCAGATCGGCGGCCGAGGCGGTGCCGAACGCCGACAGCGCCCAGCGATGGTTGGTGATGTACTTGATATCCAGGCGTTCGCCGGTGCCGGAGACCAGGATGAACGCGAGCTCACGGGCCCGGCCCGGGTCCGGCCGGTACCAGCCCGGTATCTGCACCCGTTGCGGGTCGATCTGTTCCAGGTCCACGAGATCGGTGCCGGCCGGCACCGCCAGACCCCGCGAATCGCCGCCGCCGAGCACGAGCACCCGGGCCCCGGTCGCCACGGCGTGACGCACATTCTCCGGATCCGACACCAGGATGACCGTGCCGGTCTGTTCCAGGGCGGTGATCAGATCGCTGTCGGGCGCCAGCAGCACCGCGACCGCGCCGATCCGGGACAACGCCGCCAGGGTCACCAAGGCACTGGGCCGGGTCTCCATCACCACCCCGACCCGGGTAGCCGGGCGAATGCCCACCGAAATCAACCCGCGCACCACGTTCTCGATCCGGGCATCGACCGCCGCGTGCGTGTGCACCCTGTCCTCGAACAGGAAACATTCCCCGTTGGGTGTCCGGCGGGCCTGTTCGGCCATCAGCCGGCCGATGGAGATCCTCGTTCCGGATTGGATCGTGCCGAGCCGGGTCAGCCGGGGCAGCGTCCGCGCTGCTCCCTCGACCAGCCCGACCGAACCGCGGACCGTGTTCGCGGCCACCTGTTCCAGTGCCCGCCCGACCCCCGCGCCGGCCTCCGCCAACGCCGTAGCGGTGTGCACGGCGCGCAGCAACGCGGTCCGCGGAGCGTCCCCGGGTGGCTGGTCGGCCATCGGCACGATCTCCTCCGGCAACGGGTTGCCGTCCTCGACCCAGCCCACCCAGTCACGCACCCTCGGCCATGTGCACCGGGTCGCCATCGAACCGGCGACCAAACCGAAATGCCCGGAGACCACCGTGGATTCATAGACTTCGGCGCGCGGGGCCGCGCGGACGATACCGCGTACCGCGGCCGGCTGGCCGATTTCGTCGACCTCGCCGACGAACGCCAGGATCGGGCATTTCAGGTCGGCCAGCGATATCGGCTGATCACGGATCACGAAACCGCCGAGCATCATCCGGTTGTGCACCACGAACTGTTTCAGCAGATCCGCCGCCGCGGGACCGGCATAACCGACCCAGCCCTCGTTGCTCAGGAACCGCCGCTGCCGTTCTTTGGGCAGCAAAGCCTCCCGGTCGTGCAGCTGACGCAGGAAATCGATCCGTGCCTTCGTGGTTTTCACCGGATCCAGCAGCTGGAATCCGATCCGCACCATCCGGTCGGTGATCGGCAGCCGGGGCACCACATGATCGGCGGCGAAATCCACCAGATCGGTCACCGCGGCATGCGGCAATCCCAGCGGCATCCCGGCGACGATATCGACCGGGCTACCGAAGGTCACGATGCTCGCGATCCCTTTTCCCGAACGGTACGCCGCGGCCTGATAGGCGAACATTCCACCCTGTGAATACCCCATGAGGTGCACGGTGCGGCCGGTCGCCGCACAGACGGTGTCGATGGCGCTGTGCACGGCCAGGACATGATCGGCCAGATCCCGCTGCCAGCCGCCCTCCTCTGTCGAGGGCGACCCGAAATCGACGACCCAGCAATCGATTCCGCCGCGGTGCAGAATTCCGACGGCACCGTCGTCACCGTTGACATCCCAGATATCGGCGCTCACCATCAGCGGCGGCACGAGCAGTACCACCGGACCGCCGCCGGTTTCCGCGGGAAAGTAGTGCCGCAGCCGGTACATGGGCCGGCGTTCGGCGATATCGAACGGCGAGGAGTCGGTGTCACGTCCGAGCCCGCCGAAGCGGATGACTTCGAGACCGTTCTGCGCGGTGGCCATCACCCGCTGCGCCGATCCCACCAAACCTCGCACACTCAACTTCACGTTCCACTCCCAGCCCTGCCCGTGGCGTGGTCTACCTCACAAACCACAAGGTATGCACCAAAGCCTGCCATATCGCACTCCGGACCGGCCGTCCGTTGTGACATCTACATCATGTACCCGTCACCTCGGCGGAACCGCACACCCGCGCCGATAGGGTGGGGATCGTGACCGATACGACCCGTTTGCCGAGCTCCCCCACCGACCGGGAATCGCTGCCCGTGGAGCTGGTGGACGCGGCCGGCAACGCAGTCGGATCGTGGGCGGGGGGAGGGGGCCCCCCCCCGCCCCGCACACCCCCCCCGGGGGGGGGGGGGGGGGGGTTTTGAACGAAGG
>NZ_JARWOV010000282.1 GCF_029868855.1 Nocardia carnea
CGCATCGCCACCCGCTCGGCGTGGGGTGCGCTGGGGGGGGTGGCCATCGCCCCGAACCCGGCCCCGGTTGCGGCCGCCGCGGCGGCCAGGGCGGTGAGGTCTTCGTCGATATGGTCGAGCTCGGGCGCGGTGATCGGCGCGAACATGCCGGCGATGCGTTTGATTTCGTCGGCGAAACCCGCGACGGCGGGCTCTGCGGCGATATCGCGCCAGACCGCCGCGACCGTCCAGAGCTTGTCGGTGTCGCCGTCGGGGACGGTGATACCGATTTCGTCGAGTAGCCCGATCCCTTCTTCGAGCAGCCCACTACCGGGCCCACCGACCGAGGGCAGCGGTGGGCGGCAGCCAACCAGCAGATTCAACGGGTGCACGGGCGCCTGGGTCGGTGCCGGACCGGGTTTCATATTGGCGTTGTGGTCACCGAGGGCATGCAGATAGCCCAGCTCGGCCACTACGTTGCCGTACCCGTTGACGTTGTTCGCCATCAGCTTCACCTGCATCAACAGGTCGTTGGCCTTGTTGTCGTAGCCGGTGGCCCAGGACTTGGCCTCCTCATAGCTACCGGTCATGTTCTCGCCGGTATCGGCCAGCTTCGGCCAGTGCTTATCCACCGCGCCGATGAATTCGTCGGCGGCCTTCAACAGCGCTGCCGCGGCCTGGTTGTAGACGTCGGTGTCGACGTCGACCACGGTCACTGGGCACCAGCGTCGGGGGCGGGGCCGCGGTCGAGGCGGGCCATGATCGCGGCGAATGTGCTGGTGTAGGAGTCGTGGGCGTTCTTGCCGGCCGCTTCCATTTGCGCCAGCCCGTCGCGCATTTTTTGTGCGCCGGCGTTCCAGGTATCCATAGCGGCGCGGGCGGCGGCGGCAGTTTCCCCGGTCCACGGCTCGGCCGCGCCGTCGCCGTTGTGCAGCCGGTTCATCCGTTGCTGCAGCAGCACCAGCTGGTCGTCGGTGAAACCGAGTAAACCGCGCAGCTGGGCGTTGAGTGCGTCGAGCGCGTCGGTGTCGACATGATGCCGTGACATGACGAAAACCCCTGTTGATCAGATGTTGAGCGAGCTCGGCCGCGGGCCGGTATCGGCCAGATCGGCCGCCAAGGTCTCGTCTACCGAGGCGAATTCCTCGCCCTGCACTCCCAGCAGGTCGGCCATGGCTTCCAGGGAGGACAGCAGTGTCACCGCCCCCTCGCTGGCTTCCTGCCAGCCCGCGGTGAACGCCTGTGCGGCGGGGCCGCCCCAATAGGACATGCCGTCGATTTCGGCGTCGATGCGACGGAACCCGTCACCCACCGTGGTCGCGATCTGCCGAAGGAATGTGGCGGTGTCCGCCATGGCGGCGGCATCCGCGGTAATCGGTTCAGGCGCCATCACCGCTCACCTGGCTCGAGTCGAGTCATACAATCACTGATCCTCACAGCCAGTTCGACGCAGCGAGCGTCTCATCGGTTCCCCCATAGGACCAGCATGCGCAGCATCTCGGCAACTCAGCATGGGCTGCTACCGGTCATTTTCCCCGAGCCCATCATTCAGACACCGCACTTCTGCTGGTGGCGCCAGGCGATAGCGAAAGGTTCTGCCCGGCTGTCACCAGGTCCGGAAGGCGGACGAGGTGGTCTTTCCGGTCGGCGTCGGCCGACGCACCAGAGTCGGTCGACCGATCCCTCAGCGGCTTCACTTACGTGATTCCCCGCGTAGCAGCGCTACCAACGACTCCCGGTCGGTGACATCCAATTTGGTGCAGGCCCTGTACAGATGCCCCTCCACCGTCCGGACCGAGACGGTGAGCCGGTCGGCGATCTGCCGGTTGCTCAGACCCGCCGCGACCAGATTCGCGATCTCGCGTTCCCGGGCGGTGAGCGGTAGCGGCTGGGCGGCGTCGCGCAGGGCCGGGGTCGACGCACCATCGCATGCGGCAGCCAGGCGGTTGGCATGGGCGGCCGATTCCAGCAGTCGTCGCCGGTCCCCCGCCCGGTCGTGGGCGGTGGCGGCCTGCGCCGCGGCATCGGCGGCCGAAAGGCGGGCGCCCAGGTGTTCGAAATCGTTCGCCGCCGCGTCCAGCTCGGCGCCGTCGTGCCGGGAAAGCGCGACCGCGTGCCGAGCCTGCGCCCGCACCAGCGGCCCGTCCACCCGGTTTGCCAGATCGGCCAGCCGCGGCGCCACCGAACCCGCGCCGAACCGGGCCGCGGTATGCAGGGCCAGCGCCTCCACGGCGTGCTGGTCCGCGCGGGCAGCAGCGTCCGCGGCACGGATCGCGCGTTCGACAGCGATGCTGACCGTGCCCTCGGCCGCCGCGAGGCAAGCCCGGGCTATCTCGAGTTGCGGTTCGTACACCGCGCTGTGCCGGCCGCCGCGCGCATCGGCTTCGGCGATCGATTCGGCGGCCTCGGCCGGCCGGCCGAGCGCCGCGTAGGCCTCGGCCAGCCGGATCCGGGCCGGGAACATCCAAGCGGCGGCACCTTCGGCGGTGAGCGCGGCCAGGGCCTGCTCCAGATTGTCGATACCGGCGCCGAACCGGCCGTGCGCCACATCGACGGTGCCCTGCAGGATCTTCGACATACCCCACGCCAAGTATTGGCCGGGCGCGGAATACCCGAAGTACTCGGTGGCCCGGTGGGCCGCGGCCGCCAGATCGCCGGTGAGTACGAGCGCCAGCACCTCGGCATGCGTCGACATGAACCGATTCAGGCCGTCGATATGCGGTTCCACCGCCCGGCCCCGTTCCGCGTAGTCGCGGGCCTCGGCCGCACGGCCCAGCAATGCCGCCGCGAGTCCACCGCCGAAAGCCGCCCACCACACCGCCCACGGCGGCGCGTCGGCGGCCCGCATCACCTGTCCGGATTCGCGCAGCGCATCACCGAGGCGGTTCTCGCTCACTGCGCAAGCAGCGGCGAGCCCGGTCGTGATCAAGGCAATCTTGGGTTGCGTGATACGCGACCGCACCAGCGTCAGCACCTCGTCGGCCCGGTCGGCATCGCCCATCGCCCACAGCAGATTCGACACCCGGGTACTACCCCAGCGGGCCAGCTGCACCTCGTCCAGATCGTCGGCATCGAAACTGGCCAGCGTCCGTTCGGCCTCGATCCGGTGCCCCTGCCACAGCAGCGCGCGGGCCAGCAGGTCCGCCGATTCCACCCCGCCGCGGCGTTCCACCGCCGCGCGCGCGAACCGTTCGCCCAGCGGTAGATTCGCCAGCCCGATCGCATCCTCGGCGGCGGATTCGAACAGTTCCAGATCGGCGGATTTATCGCTGTCCAAAGCCAGTTCGGCGAGCCGGATCCGGTCTGCGGCCGAGTTGATCCGGCGTTGTTTCAGCGCGGAATACAGTTTGCCGCGTAACCGTCGCGAGGTCGCGATACCCAGCCGGCGCCGGATCACCTCACCGAAGAGCGGATGGGTGTACCGGACCACCAGATCGTGTCCGTCCTCCACTACCCGGATCACGCCACCGTTCTCCGCCGCTTCCACTGCCTCCTCCCCGGCGAGCTCGGCCATCACCTCGAGATCGGCGGGTTCACAGAAGGTGAGCAATTCCAGTACCCGCAGGACGGATTCGGGTAGCTGTTCGACCCGGTCCTCCAGCAACGCGGCCAATTCGGAGGTCACGGCGGCCCGGCCCCGCAACTGCCACACCCCGTTCACCTGCCGCAGCGAACCCGCTTCCAGGGCACCCTCCACCAGATGCCGCAGGAACAGCGCGTTACCGCCCGAGGACTCCCACATGAGGTTGGCGGTGAAACCCTCCAGTTGCCCGCCCAGCATCGATTCCACCAGGTCCACGCTCTGCTGCTGAGTGAACGGGGGCAGGTGGATCCGCAGCAGATGGCCGTCCTTCCACAGCGTGGTCACCGCGTCCGGCACCGGAACACCATCGCGCACGGTGGCGACGATCCGCGCCGCCTTGTCGATCGCCAACTGCAACAGCAGAGTCGCGGAGAGCTGGTCGAGCAGATGCGCGTCGTCGACCCCGATGATCGTGAGCCCGTCCGCCAGCAACGCTTCCCGGGCCGCGGCCATGAAGGTCACCGGATCGTGCGCTGTGTACACACCGACCATATGCGCGAACACCCCGAGCGGAATACTGCGCGCCGATTCGGTTCCCGCGACCCAGCGGATGTTTCCACCACCGGCCGTGGCCGCCCGCCGCGCCAGGGTCGTCTTACCGACACCGGGTTCCCCGATGAGTACAGCGCCGACGTTATCGGAGCCGGTGAGCGTCGCGCGAATCGCTTCGAACTCGTTCGCCCGTTCGATCATCGGCCAGTTCCGAGCCATATTGTCTACTGTATAGGCCGCATTACCGGGGGACGCCGCGAACTGTCCACGGCGACACCGGCACTGCGCACCGAACCGGGAACCCGTTCAGCCCTCACCCACTTCACAGGCCAGTCCGTCACCGTCTTCGTCGAGCTGCCGCGAGTATCCGGGCTGCCCACCGAACAGCGGGGTCAGGGATTCGCGGCGGGCGTGATCGCAGTTGATGTAGTAGGGATACTCGTCGTCCTCCGCCTCGGCTTCCGCCCGGTCCGCGGGAAGCGGATGCGACTCGTCGACCCGATTCGATGAGGTCTGGGTATCGGCGGCGGCCGGCGCGGCGGCGAGGACCGTCAGCGCGCAACCGGCGACGACGAGGCGCGCGAGAGTTCTGAAGGCATTCATCACGGGAGTCCTTGGTGCTGGGGTACTCCCATCCTCACGCGCGACCGGGAAAAGTGAAAGGCCCTTGTTCCCGGTCGCGCGTGCGGCGTATCTACTGGGCGCCCGCGGGCGGGTCGCACACCTTCCAGCCGGAATCGGTTTCCTGCAGGTCGAAGGTGCGGGTGGTTTCCTCCGGATCGGCATCGGTCTGCACGGTGACCTGGGCCAAGGCCGTGCGATCGGTGATCTTGACCGCGTCGACACCGGTGACCTCGGGGATGCTGCCCTCACTCACCGCCTGCCGATGGACACCGGCGAATTGCTCCTCCGACAAACCCTGGTAGTAGTCGTGCAGCGCGCCACAGGTGGCGTTGCGCAACGCCGGCAGATCACCGCTTTCCAGCCCCCCGGTGTAATCGCCGATGGCCGCGGTGATCCGGGCCTGCGGCGAATCATCACCCGCCCCGGTGCCCACCAGGATCGCGATCAACGCGACCACGAGCGCCACCGCGACCCCGCCGGCGATGAGCCACTTCTTGTTGCTGTCGCCCGGTGTCGCAGCCGGGGCCGCCGGTTCCACCCGTTGCGGCTGGGCACGCTGCGGCGGCGCCTGCGCGACCCGCTGTTCGGCCACCGTCGGCTTGAGGTCGGCGGGTGAGGGCGCTGTCCCCGGCCGCGGCGGCGCGGGCTGCGGGCGACCACCCGGCCGCGCCCCCGGGGGAGGACCACCCGGACGCTGCGCCGCGGGCTGATCGGGCCGGCCGGGCGCCGGCGACCCCGGACGCTTCGGACCCGGCTGCGGCCGCGGGGTAGCAGGCGGTTTCGACAGCGCCGGCGCGCCCGGCCCGACACGATCGGTCCGGGCGGGGCCCGGCGGGCCACCCGGCGTCTGCCCGGGCCGACCGGCCTTGCGCACCTGGTTCATATCGATCCGCGCGGTGGCGTCGGGATCCGGCTTCTGCGCCGGCATGGCCACGGTGCGCGCCTCATCCGGGCGCGGCTGCCGCGGTATGACAACCGTCCGCGCCTCACCGTTGTCCGGACCCGGCCCGGACTCACCGGGGGTACCCGAGCGATCCTCCCCGTCGGAGTCGCCCGAGTCGTCCTCGGTGGTCCCGGCCCGGTCGTCCTCGCCGCTTTCCGTCGCGGTGCCGGCTTCCGAGTCGGCCGCGATTGCACCGCCGGATGCCGCCTGCCCGCCATCCGCATGTTCCGGGGTACGGCCCGTATCGCCGGGCTCCCCCTCGGTGCCCTTTTCCGAATCTTCCGAATCGCCGGAGTTGTTCCCGGGAACCGGCTCCGTGGTCTCCTTGCCATCCGCCTGTTCCGGGTCACGCACCGCATCGCCGGACTCCGCAACCGCCCCCGTTCCGTTCCGGCCGGAACCGCCCGCGTCGATCGGCTGCACCGCATCGTCCGGCTCGATGGCCGGCTCCGCGGAACTCTCCGCATCGGCCGACCGGCCCCCGGCACGTGTCTCCGGCTCCCCGGCTCCCGCCTGCGCCGCGTTTTGCTTGCCGGCGGTCTGGTCCAGCGTTTTCCCGGCACCAGTTTCGGATTTCCCGGACTTTGCTCCCGCGACAGGCTGGACAGCAGCGTCTCCACCGCCCGACTGCTCCGCGGCACGAGCCTCGCTACCGGGTTCGCCCCCGGCAACTTCTCCCGATTCACCGCCGGTCGATTCCGCCGCACTTCCCGCGTCACCCGGTGTGGTTTCGTCATCGGAGGTGCCTGCGGCGGTTCCGTCCTCGACCGGACCGCCCTGATGGCCGTCCGCGGCGGTACTCCCGGCGGCGCTTGCCGCCGCCACGGCCTCACCGCCCACGCCTGTGGTGCCCGCCGGGTTCTTCAAAGCTTCGGTGGGCGCTCCCGACTCGGATTCGGCCGCACCCTCCACACCGTCGGCAGCCGGACCAGTGGGCCCCTCGATCGACCCGCCGGACGCCCCGGACGCTGCCGCAGATCCTTCTACCGATTCGCCGGATCCCCCGGCTGAGCTGCGCGCGGCACCGGCCGCAGCGTGCGGATCGTCAGCTGCCCTGTCAACGGCGGCCGCATCGGGGCCGGGCCCCTCGGAGGCACGGTCAGCGCTGTTACCTGCCGAATCATTCGCCTGAGCCGTCCCGGGCCGCGGGACATCCGAGCCGGACTTCTCGGCACCGTCGCGCGCCTTCACCGGCCGACCGGAGTCCGTTGGACGGTCGGCGTCCACCGAACCGGATGACGCCGGTGTGCCGCCTGCTGTGGCTTCGGCCTGCCCGGTACCGCTCGATGATCCACCCGCGGTCTCCGGTGCGGCAGCGACCGCAGATTTCGCGCTATCGGACGCCACCGGTACCTCACCGGTGGATGTACCTCCTGCTGCCGGAGGAGCACTGTCGGTTTCTCCGGACGCGCCCGTGCCGGGCGATTCGTCTTCGGCGTCCGAACCTGTTGACGCGGTCGATGCCACCGAGCCGACGGCCGCGGCTCCACCGTCTTCCTCCGGTGGACCGGCTTTTTCCGGCTGGTCACCTGCCTGCTCGGTCGTCTCCACACCGGCGGCAACGGCTTTCCCGGTTGTCGAAGGCTCGTCCGTCGGCTCCGGCGTATCCTCCGCGTGGTCCTCCCCGGCACGGTCCGCCGATCCGCCGTTCGAATCCTGCTCGCCGTTCTCCTGCGGCCGGGTACCGCTTTCGTCGCGGGCCGCGGAAACAGTTGTCCGCTCGGTCGTCTCACCCGATCCGTCGGGCCCCGGTTCGTCACCCTCCGCAGCCGCCGGCGAATCGCCGCCGACTCCGGCCGCGGAACCCGTTCCTTCCGGGGCGGTAGTCCGGATTGCCTCCGTCTCGGCATCGCTTTCCGCTGCCCCGGCGTTGTCCGAACCGCTCACCCGGCCCGCCGACGCCCGCGGGAGAGCCTCGGTGGGGGCGTTGCTCTCCCCGGCGGCGGGCTCGTCATTCGAACCGGTGACGCTGTCGCGACCGAACGCCCGGCGGATCCGGGAGGTCACCGCATCGGCTGCCTGCGACAGCTGCGTTCCGGTGTCCGGCGTGTCCGGCGTCGCGGTAGGCGAGCCGGGGCCGGATTCGGAGCGATTCGGTTTCTCGTCGTCGGTCGGGTGCGGCACCTGTACCCCTCGTTGCTGGCAAACAGAAATGTGACGTAGAAGGCCAGCCTATCGAGCATTCCCGGTAGCCGTGCACAATGAACCGCATGACCTCGTTCGGTGATCTGCTCGGACCGCAACCTGTACTCCTTCCTGAACTGCATGCGGCGGAAGACGCGCTCGACGCGGGCACCGATCCGGTGCAGGTGGCCGCGGAGAATCCGGCCGCTTCTATCGCCTGGGCGGCGCTGGCCGAAGCCGCCCTGGAACGTGCCGCGGATGCCGCGGAACCGATCAATCACGATGTCGTCGCCGCCTACGCGTTCGCCCGTACCGGCTACCACCGTGGGTTGGATCTGCTGCGCCGCAACGGCTGGAAGGGTTTCGGCCCGGTGCCGTGGGAGCACGAGCCCAATCGCGGCTTCCTGCGTAGCGTGGGGGCCCTGGCGAAGGCGGCGCGGGCCGTCGGCGAAACCGACGAGTACGCCCGCTGCCTGGATCTGCTCGAGGATTGCGATCCGCGGGCGGCCGGGGAACTCGGTCTGGACTGAACGATCTCGCGCCCGTGAGTGACCCGAACTCCCGAATAACCCGGGCTCAGGTCCGCGGCAGAGAGCGCCTGCGGCGCTCCTGGACCCGGCTGCGCCTGTCGGCGCTTCCGATTCTGCAGTGCTCGCTGGCCGCGGCGCTGGCCTGGTTCCTGGCCAAGGACGTGGTCGGCCATCCGCTTCCGTTCTTCGCGCCCACGGCCGCCATCGTCTCGATCGGCACCGCCTTCGGGGCGCGGCTGCGCCGTTCACTCGAGCTGGTGGTCGGCGTCGCGGTCGGTATCGGCGTCGGCGATCTGTTCATTTCCCAGGTCGGCACCGGGGTGTGGCAGATCGCGCTGGTGGTGGCGGCGGCCATGGCGCTGGCCATCTTCCTCGACGGCGGGCCCATCATCGGTATCCAGGCGTCCGGTTCGGCCGTACTGGTGGCGACGCTTATGCCGCCGGAGTCCGGGGCCGGTCTGTCCCGGATGGTCGACGCCCTGATCGGTGGGCTGGTGGGTGTGGTGGTCGTCGCCGCGCTACCGCTTCATCCGGTGCGCCGAGCGCGCGAACAGGCGGCGGCGATACTGGGCGTGATGGGTAAATCGCTCACCGATTGCGCGCACGGTCTGCTGGAACAGGATCCGAGCAAGATCCACGATGCCCTCACCGCCGTCCGCGCCACCCAGCAGCAATTGGATTCGCTGCGCAAATCGCTGGAAGGCGGGCGTGAGGTCAGCCGTATTTCGCCGCTCTATTGGAATTCCCGCGACCGGTTGGAGCGATTACGTGCGGCAGCCGATCCGCTCGACAACGCGGTCCGCAACACCCGAGTCCTGCTGCGGCGTTCGCTGACCCTGGTGCGTGACGACGAAATCCTCAATCCTGGGCTGATCGACGAGGTGGAGCGGCTGGCGCAGGCGATCGATGTGGTCCGGCGGATGGTGCTGGCCGATCGCGGCGAACAGCCCGACCGGGCCGAAGCGGCGCGCGCCTTACGATCGGTCGCCAAACAGGCTCGGCCGGAACTGGTTGCGGGTGCGGGTTTGTCGGCGCATGTGGTCTTCGCGCAGATCCGGTCCACCCTGGTCGACTTGATGCAGGTCTGCGGGGTGCAACGGATTTCGGCGATGGCCCTGCTCCCGCCCACCGTTCCCAACCCGTATGTCACGCCACAGAATTGAGTGCGGTGCCGCGCGGCTACGCGGATCGGACGCTGGAGTCCACCGGTTTTCCGCGTAGTGGACTACCCGTTACCGTTCACCCGGTCGTGAACTAATGTGAAACATGACCGAACCGGTTGTGCCGGAACGGTCGGGACCCCACCCGCACGCCGCGTTGCCGACGGACGGCGCTGCCGCGCACCGGACGTTCGGATACCCGGACGCAGGCCCGGGCGGGGTATCCGGGCCCGTCCGGCCGGAGCCGCGCCGGGCGGGCCCAGCTTATCGATCTACGCCCAGAACCGGGTCAGATATCCGCCGTACCGGGACCACTGTTCGGAGACCCCGGAGAAGTCGTACAGGGTGTAGACCGCGTCGAAGAACACCTGGTTGATCGCGGGGGTGAACAACAGGGCGAACAGGATGAGCATGCCGAACGGTTTGAACTGGTCCAGGCCGCGCCGGGTCTGGTAGCTCAGCGAGGGTTCCACGATCCCGTATCCGTCCAGACCGGGTATCGGCAGCAGATTCAACAGGGTCGCCGTCACCTGCAGGAAAGCCAGGAAGCTCAGTCCGAACCAGAACGCCGGATTTTCCTGCGCACTACCGAACACCCGGACGACGAGCAACAGCACCACCGCGCACAGCGCATTCACCGCCGGACCCGCGGCGCTGATCAGCCGCTGGGTCCGGGGCGGCACCTGATGGGCATGGATGTATACGGCTCCACCGGGCAGCCCGATCCCGCCGAGCGCGATGAACACCATCGGCAGCACGATCGACAGCAGCGGATGACTGTATTTCAGCGGATTCAGGGTCAGATACCCGCGCAACTCCACTTCACGGTCTCCGGCCCGCCACGCGAGATAAGCATGGGCGAATTCGTGCAGGCACAAGCTCACCACCCAGCCGAAGACGACCAGTACGAAAACGCCCGCCTTCGCCCAGGCCGAATCCAGTTCCGCGTTCCAGGCGAGCACACCACCGGTCACCGCCAGCAGCAGTACCAGCAAGAAAACGGGGCTGGGCCGGACCGCACCCCGGCGCAGGGCGGCAACACCGCCGCTCATCGAACCAGCAGCCAGGGCTCGTGGTGCCGGTAGAAACTCGACCGCGGCACCGTGCGGTCGCTCTGCACACCGTCGCGGTTGATCACGGCGGCGGGGGTACCGAGCTGGGCGGCGCGCCCCACGGCCCAGCGCCGGCGCCGGAAGCGGCGCGGCACACTGGCCCGGACTCCGGGCAGCTCGAGGGTCGGGGTCACGAACATCGCCCGGACCTCGCCGGAGAACAGCCGTGTTTCGTCCACGTAGGCCTCGCCGGTGAGCGGCGTGCCGTTCACGCCGGTGATCTTGGCTCTACCCACCAGGACGGTGCCGGTGTCGTCACGGATGAGCGGCACCTCTTCGGCCCTACCGTCCAGCGCACGGCGCGCCGCGGCGTTCCCGGTGCCGAGTTGGTAGGCCTGCTCGGCATAGGTGTGGTCCGGCGGCACATAGCCGACCTCCACATGCAGACGCTCGGTTCGCATCAGATGGGTCAGGACCGCCGCCAGGGCGGCGTCGTCACCCAGCACGATCAGCCGCGGCAGACTATCCGCCGCCAGCACCGGCAGCAGCTCGTCGATCAGCGTGGTATCCGGAACAGCCGCAGTTTGGCTGGTGGGCTGGGCGGCGAGCGCAATAGGCACCGGAGCATCGGCACAGCGGAGAACATGGGTACTCAAACGCCCAACACCCTCCTCGGACCGGTCACCCACGAGTGTAGAGGGTGTGCCGCGCCGACTCGCACAACGGGCCTGGTACAGCGGCCGTTCCCGGCGGCCTCCGGTGCCTCGAGTAGACTGTGCTCCCGGCTTCCTCCCCATTACGGCAGGTAGCTGCAGCACGAGGTGCGTGCTGCGCGTCGACCCGTAGGAGACACGACCATGCCGGCAATCGTCCTCATCGGCGCCCAGTGGGGCGACGAGGGCAAGGGCAAAGCCACCGACCTACTCGGCGGCCGCGTGCAGTGGGTAGTGCGGTACCAGGGCGGTAACAACGCCGGCCATACCGTGGTGCTGCCCAACGGGGACAACTTCGCGCTGCACCTCATCCCCTCCGGAATCCTGACGCCGGGTGTCCGCAACGTCATCGGCAACGGTGTCGTGGTCGACCCCGGGGTACTGCTCGACGAACTCGCGGGTCTGGAGGAACGCGATGTCGACACCTCCGGCCTGCTGCTCTCCGCCGATGCCCACCTGATCATGCCGTACCACGTGGCCATCGATAAGGTCACCGAGCGGTTCCTCGGCAACAACAAGATCGGCACCACCGGGCGCGGTATCGGCCCCTGCTACCAGGACAAAGTGGCGCGGGTCGGGGTGCGCGTGGCCGATGTACTCGACGAGAAGATTCTCACCCAGAAGGTGGAGGCGGCGCTCGAGTTCAAGAACCAGGTGCTGGTGAAGATCTACAACCGGCGCGCGCTCGAACCGCAGCAGGTGGTCGACGAGGTGCTGGCGCAGGCGGAGAAGTTCGCGCACCGGATCAGCGATACCCGGCTGGAACTGAACGTGGCACTCGAACGCGGCGAGACCGTGCTGCTGGAGGGCTCGCAGGGCACGCTGCTCGACGTCGACCACGGCACGTACCCCTACGTCACCTCCTCCAACCCGACCGCCGGCGGTGCCGCGGTCGGCGCAGGGATCGGGCCCAACCAGATCGGCACAGTGCTGGGCATCCTCAAGTGCTACACCACCCGGGTGGGATCCGGCCCGTTCCCGACCGAACTGTTCGACGAATCGGGCGCCTACCTGGCGAAAACCGGCGGCGAGGTGGGCGTGACCACCGGCCGGGCCCGCCGCTGCGGCTGGTTCGACGCGGTGATCGCCCGCTACGCCACCCGGGTCAACGGCATCACCGACTACTTCCTCACCAAGCTCGATGTGCTGTCCAGCCTGGAACGGGTCCCGATCTGTGTGGCCTACGAGGTGGACGGCGAGCGGGTCGAGCAGATGCCGACCACCCAGACCGGTTTCCACCACGCCAAACCGATCTACGAGGAGATGCCGGGCTGGTGGGAGGACATCTCCCAGGCACGCACCTTCGACGAACTGCCCGCCAACGCCCAGGCCTATGTGCACCGGCTCGAGGAACTCTCCGGCGCCCGGATGTCCTGCATCGGGGTGGGGCCGGGCCGCGAGCAGACGATCGTCCGCCACGACATCCTGGGTTAGGCGCCGGCGCTCGGTAATCGGGCGGTTCAGCGGATGGCTCGGAAAGCCAGGACGGTAGTGCCGATGCGGATTGCGTCGCCGTCGGCGAGCAGCGCGGAATCTATCGGCTCCTCGTTGACGTAGACCCCGTTCGCGGAATCCAGGTCTTCGATCAGCAGGCCGGCCCGGCCCAGTTTGATCTGGGCGTGATAGCGGCTGGCCTTGGGATCGTCGAGGATCAGATCGTTATCGGTCATCCGGCCGATCCGGAAGCTGCCGTGCGCGACGAGCACCAGCCGTCCGTCGGGCAGCCGCAACTGCCCGCTGCGTACCGAACGCGGCACCTCGGTGACCGTATCGGTCATCGCGGCGGCCATCCGCTCGGCGGTCTTGAACTCCACGGGGCTCAGCGGCTCCTGCCGCAGCACCCGGCGCTCCAGTTCGACCAGGGCAGGCCCGGGGTCGATACCGAGTTCCTCGGCCAGAACCGTGCGCACCCGCCGGCACGCCTCGAGCGCGTCGGCGTGCCGTTCGGAGAGGTAGAGCGCGGTGATGAGCTGCCCCCACAGCGGTTCGCGCAGCGGATGTTCATTGGTCAGCGCGACCAGTTCGCCGATCACCGCGGCGGCACGGCCGCAGGCGATCTCCGCGTCGAAGCGCGCCGAAACCGCCAGCAGGCGTTCTTCTTCCATCGCGGTGGCGAAACTGTCCGCGAACCCCAGACCGGCCAGATCCGAGAGCGCCCGGCCGTTCCACTCCCGCAGCGCGGTGGTGAACAGCCGCGACGCCGACGCGTGATCGCCGGCGCCCGCGGCGCGATTGCCCGCGTCCCGAGCCGCCTCGAACCGGCCGAGATCGCAGGCATCGTCGGCGATCTCGAGCCGGTACCCGGAGGATTCGGTGCGCAATACCGCGGCCGGGTCCACCCCGGAATTCCGCAATGCCTTGCGGATATTGGAGACGAATACCTGCAGGCTCGCGGCGTAGGCGTCCGGCGGCGCCTCGTTCCAGACCATATCGGCCAGGGTCGCCGAGGCCACGGCACGGCGCCGGTTCACCGCGAGCGCGGCCAGCAACGCTCGCGGTTTGGGCCCGCCGACCGCGACCGGCTCACCGCCGACCGATAATCGGACGGGTCCCAGCACACGAAGATCGAGCGTCATCTCGCAGTGAGCGCGACGGCGCGATCAGGCACTGATCGAACGTCCCGCGGAGTGCAGGTCCTCGCAGGCCTGCACCACTCGGGCCGCCATCGAGAGCTCGGCCTTCTTCAGGTAGCTGCGCGGATCGTAGGTCTTCTTGTTGCCGACCTCGCCGTCGATCTTCAGCACACCGTCGTAGTTGCTGAACATATGGGCGGCGACGGGCCGGGTGAAGGCGTACTGGGTGTCGGTGTCGACGTTCATCTTCACCACGCCGTAGCGCAGCGAATCGTCGATCTCCGATTTCAGCGAACCGGAACCGCCGTGGAAGACGAAATCGAAGGGCTGCGCGTCGGCACCCAGGCCCAGCTTGGCGGCGGCAACCTTCTGGCCCTCGGCCAGCACCTCGGGCTTGAGCACCACGTTGCCGGGCTTGTAGACACCGTGCACATTGCCGAAGGTGGCGGCGAGCAGGTATTTGCCCTTCTCACCTGCGCCGAGCGCGTCGATGGTCTTCTCGAAATCCGCGGGCGAGGTGTAGAGCTTCTCGTTGATCTCGGCCTCGACACCGTCCTCTTCACCGCCGACGACGCCGATCTCGACCTCGAGGATGATCCTGGCGGCGGTCGCGGCGGACAGCAGCTCCTGGGCGATGGACAGATTCTCGTCGATCGGAACCGCCGAACCGTCCCACATATGCGACTGGAACAGCGGATTCTTACCCGCGTTCACCCGCTCCTGGGAGATGGCCAGCAGCGGGCGGACGAAACCGTCCAGCTTGTCCTTGGGGCAGTGGTCGGTGTGCAGCGCAATGGTGACGCCGTACTTCTCGGCCACCACATGCGCGAATTCGGCGAGCGCGACAGCACCGGTGACCATATCCTTCACCCCCTGGCCGGAACCGAATTCCGCGCCACCGGTGGAGAATTGGATGATCCCGTCACTGCCCGCCTCGGCGAAACCCTTGATCGCCGCGTTGATCGTCTCCGACGATGTGCAGTTGATGGCCGGGAAGGCGAAAGAGTTCGCCTTGGCCTGACCGAGCATCTCGGCGTAGACCTCCGGAGTCGCGATCGGCACTGTGAAGACCTCCGTGTAGTGCGGCAGACGGGATTGTCTGTTTCTGCACATACCCTAAGCCAGACGGATTCCATCCGGTATAAGGGGATTGTTTGCGCCGCTGCACCCTGCGGGCTCGGCGGTAACCGGTACTGTGGGCCGGGTGATTGCGCTGGCAGCTACCGACGCGGTGACGAGCAATCTGGCTCTGACCGAACTGCTCGACCCGATGCACCTGTTGACCGAAACCTGGCTGAAGAATGCGGTGCTACCGGCAATTCTGGTGATCGTCTTCATCGAGACGGGTCTGCTGTTCCCACTGCTGCCCGGCGATTCGCTGCTGTTCACCGGCGGTCTGCTGGCGGCGCAGGAGAACCCTCCGGTTTCGATCTGGGTCCTGCTGCCCGCGGTCACCTTCATCGCCTTCGCCGGCGATCAGTGCGGTTACTGGATCGGCCGGGCCATCGGTCCGGCACTGTTCAGCAAGGAAGACACTCGTTTCTTCAAGAAGAGCTATGTGACCGAAACGCACGAATTCTTCGAGAAACACGGCCCCAAAACGATCATCCTCGCCCGATTCGTCCCGATCGTCCGGACCTTCATGCCCGTCCTTGCCGGGGTGTCGAAGATGAGCTACCGGCGTTATGTCGCTTTCGATATCGTCGGCGCCGTCGCGTGGGGCGGCGGCGTGACCGTACTCGGGTACTTCCTGGGCAATGTGGCCTTCATCCGCGACCACGTCGAGGGCATCTTCCTGCTCATCGTGTTCGTCTCGATCCTGCCGGGCATCAGCGCGGTGGCCAAGAAGTTGACCAACCGCAAGACCCCGGCCGCACCGGTCGCCGAACACGGCCTGGTCTCCACCGCCGAATTGCCCGCCGTGGACCTGGCGGACCCGGTCACCAGCACCATGCCCCTGCCGGTTGTGCCGAACCACGCGACGGCCGGCACGAACGAGATCCCCGTCCGGTAAGTGGTGTCCGCCTCGGCCGAGCCCTACGCGATGGGCAATTTCGATCCGCTGATCTCCGCCGGTCCCGCGCTGGTCTGGACGGTGGTCCTGACCTTCGTCTTCCTGGAATGCGCGTTCATCCTCGGGCTCTTCCTGCCCGGTGATTCCATGCTGCTGACCGCCGGCATAGTCATGGCCTCGCATTCGAGCGGGGAAACCCAGGTCTGGCTGCTTTCGGTGGGCGCGATGCTCGCCGCGATCGCCGGAAACCAGGTCGGCTACGTCGTCGGGCGCAGAACCGGGCACAAACTCGTCGCCCGGAAGAACGGGCGATATATCAACACCGAGAACCTGACCAGGGTGGCCGAGCTGCTGCGCCGGCACGGTTTCCTCGCGGTGCTGATCGCCCGGTGGATCCCCTGGGTGCGCACACTGTGCCCGATGGTGGCGGGCGCCGCCGAAATGGACCATCGCCGGTATACCGTCGCCAGCACCATCGGCGCGATCATCTGGGCGCCCGTACTGCTCCTGATGGGGTATTACGCCGGTAGTTTCATCCAGCAGTTCACCTGGCTGATGCCGATCGTGATCGGTTCGCTGGTGGCGTGCCTCGTGGTGGGCACCGTGATCGGAATCCGGCAGTACCGCCACGAAATGGCGCAGCCGGCCGAGGATTTCGAAGTGGATTCCGCCGCTGCCGACACCACCCCACTGCCGGCGCTGGGCACCGGAGAGCACAAACCGATGCCGCGCTCGTACGGCACCGGCGCCGGGCGGTGGGAGCTACAGTCCCGCCGCGGTGACCATATGAGCAGCCTCCATGAGCATCCATCCCGAGAGCTGTACCGATAGATCGCGTTCGGGGACGCGGGAGGAGGTCACCGCGCCGTTCGAATTGAGACCACCGGCGCCCGCGGTACCCCCCGGCAGCTGGGCCGAGCGGGTCCAGTCGTGCCCGAACAGCGGTTCGCCCTCCACGTCGAGCCGGTTGGCCCAGGCCGCGGCCGCGGATTGCTCGACGATCCGGGCGGCGATCCGCCGATCGGCGAGTTGTTCGTGTTCCGAACCGGGCAGCATGAGCGCGACCAGGGCGAGATAGCGGACGAGGATTCCGTTGAACAAACCCCCGTCGCCGCCGGAGCCTCCCCGGATCACACCGTCGCTGGTGAGGTTGACCTCCACCGCGTCGAGGAGCCGGTGCACGCGGTCGAGGTGGACCGGATCACCGGTGTGCACGGCGAGCTCGGTCTCCAACCCGAGCACGACGCCCTGGCAGTAGCTGTAGAACGTTTTCTCGAGCCTGCCGGACGGGAGATGGATACCGTCGAAGATCAGGCCGGTCTCCGGATCCCGCAGGGTGGTATCGATCCATTCGGCCATTTCGGCGGCCCGCTCGTAGCGGCCCAGCCGGGACAGTGCAATACCCGCGGGGCCGTTGGCCGGGGCATTGTAGAAATCGTCCCCGGTCCGCCACGGAATACCGCCGCCCACCGCCGGGTCCCAGGCACCGAACAGTTTCTGTTCCAGCGGCCCCAGGCCGCCGCGTGCCTCGTCGTTGTCCTGCACCCGGGCCGCCCGTTCCAGGGCGATGGCCAGCCAGGCCATATCGTCGTAGTAGCGGTTGGTCCAGCCGGTGAGATTGCGCATGCGGTGCGAACGGACCAGTGCGCCGATCCGTTTACGGCGTTCGATCGTCGGCGCCCGGTTGGCGGCATCGACCGCGCAATCGATGAGATGAGCCTGCCACCAGTAATGCCAGGTGAGGAAGAAGCGTTCCCGCCGGGTGGAGGGCCAGCCCACCACACCGAGGGCGGTACCGGGCAGCAACCACACCGGTTCGATATGCCGCGACACAACGGCGGCCTCGGCCATATCGGCACGGTCGGACCAGAGTGTCCCGGGGTTGCCCTGCGCCCTGCGCTGTTGCCCGGACGCGCGCCGGGGAACGTCGAGATCGTCGCTGGGCGAGGTCATGCACCCATATTGCCAGGAAAAACGGAATTCTCGCCGCTCAATTGTTACCGAGTCGAGGCGGAACCGTTCGATTCACCGGCGCTCGTGTCGGCTGCGAGGTGAATTGCCGCCGGACAGAGCGCGGAGCAATGTCCTACTGCTATGTCAAGGGCGGTTAACATACGAGCCGTTTTTCGCGCGCGCCTCGCTCGTCGAGAACGTGATCCGGCAGTAAATCGAATCGGCACAGGCAATTTCGACCGGACCAGACCGAACAGCGGCCCATCCACCGGACCGAACTACGATCGTGCCGTGACGAACGCAGCGCCATCGGCCGACCCCGGCCCCGACCATCGCCCAGCCGAGGCCACCGCAACGGTCGCACCGGACCCCGGCGCACGGCGCGACGACGATACAACAGCCGATCCCACAGCGGGCGAACCCGGCCCCACGGAATGGGGCGAACACCCGCAGGGAGTCGGACCGTGGGCCGCCGAACACACCGGGCCGCCGCCGGAGGACGACCGGCTCGATCCGGTCCTGCTCGCGGAGGGCGATCGCCGCAATGTGGTCGACGCGTACCGGTACTGGACCCGGGAGGCGATCGTCGCCGATATCGACCGGCGCCGCCACCCCTTCCATATCGCGATCGAGAACTTCGGGCACGACGCGAATATCGGCACCGTGGTGCGCACCGCCAACGCCTTCGCGGCCGGCGCGGTACATATCGTCGGCCGCCGCCGCTGGAACCGGCGCGGCGCCATGGTCACCGACCGCTACCAGCACATCGTCCACCACCCCGATATCGAGGCGCTGCTGGAATTCACCACCGCCGAGGACCTTAGTGTGGTCGCGGTGGACAATGTGCCGGGCTCGGTGCCGCTGGAAACGGTGCGCCTGCCGCGGCGCTGCCTGCTGCTGTTCGGTCAGGAAGGCCCCGGGGTGAGCGACGGCGCCCGCGATGCCGCGGTACTCACCGTTTCCATCGCCCAGTTCGGGTCCACTCGCAGTATCAACGCGGGTGTCGCGGCGGGTATCGCCATGCACACCTGGATCCGGCAGCACGCCGATCTCACCACCGCCTGGTGAGGGTCCCCGGGGTTTCCGTAAACCGGGCCTGCGAATATCAGGCCGAAGCCGCCCCGACGACCGCCAGCACGATGAAGAAGATGATCGCGAGCAAATAGAGGATCAGCACGACCGATGTGACGATGCCGAGTACGTAACCGATCATCACATTGCTACGGCCACCGACCGTGCCGGCGGAGGCGTCGATCTCGTTGAGCGCCTTCTTCCCCATCACCCACGCGAACGGACCGCAGATCGCACAGAACAAGCTGACGATCCCGAGGACGAGCACGGTGGTGGTCTGCGGATGGTCCGGCGGGGGCGGACCGTATCCGGGATATCCGTACCCGGGCGGCGGGGTGGGGTAACTCATGCGTGGATAGTAACCGCACCCGTCGAAACCGCACGACCGGAAAACCGCAGGCCGCGGCTCGGTACCACGAATGCGCCTCCGGCACAGTCCCCGCGTGCGCCTCCGGCACAGCGTCGCAGGTGAGCCTCCGGCTCACTGCCGCACGTGCGCCTCCGGATCGGCGAGCAGGAACTGGGCACCACCGTAGGTCGCCAGAATGATCCCCTCGATCACCCGTCGTGACCGCTGCCCGCGGGCGAAAAGCCGCCGTACCACGATCAGACCGTCGGACACCGTGAACAACAGTGCGCCGAGGCCGAGCCGGCTGCGCGGCTCCGCATCGGGAATATTGAGCCCGGCAATGCTTTTCGCCTCCGGGGCCAGGGCCGGATCGGAAGCCAGGACGGCCGCGCTGCCGAGGGTGAGACCGTAGGCGCTCAACGGCGCGGCCAGCGCGGGCGCCTTTGTCCGCAGCATCCCGGCGGCGGCGGCCCAGGCCAGCACCCGGGGAATGACGACATTCGACCGCGGACGCGCACCCCGGCGCCACCACAGCGCCGCGTATCCGCTTTGCATCACCGCGAACGAGGAGGCACCGGCGATCAGCCGGCGATCGTCGTCGGGTTCGATCAGCAGTACGTCACCGACGGTCGCGGCGCCGAGCGAACTCAATAGCAGGGCGCGCTCCGGCGCCGCGATATCCGCCGTGCTGGTGGCGATATCGGCCGCCAGCAACGGCATCATCAGCGGTTTCGCCACCCACTGCAACGATTGCCGCCCGGTCAGCGCACCCGCCACGGTGACGGCGGTCGCGACCAGATAACCCGCGCGGAAGGGCCGCATCGCTACAGGCTCGCCTCGGCGGGGGCGGGCGGCAGGGTCACGACCTGTCCCGCATAGCTGAGCCCGGCGCCGAATCCGAGCAGCAAGGCCAGTTGACCGCCCTTGGCCTTACCGGTCGCCAGCATCTCCTCCATGGCCAGCGGAATCGAGGCCGCGGAGGTGTTTCCGGTGTTCTCGATATCGCCCGCCATCGGGATATCGTCGGCCAAGCCCAGGTTCTTCTTCATCAGCTCGTTGATCCGGGCGTTGGCCTGATGCGGGATGAAGACCTCGATATCTTCCTTCGATACCCCGGCCATATCCAGTGCGGTGGACAACGCACGCGGCAAGGTGACGGCCGCCCAGCGGAAAACCCGCGGTCCTTCCATCCGCAGTGCCATCCGACCGACCGGCTCCACCTCGGGATCGGTGCCCTGCAGATCCTGCGCCCGCTGCATGTAATCGATGAAGTTGACGTCCTGTTTGATCGCCTCGGCGTTCTCGCCGTCACTGCCCCAGACCGTCGGCGAGATCCCGTTGTCCTCGCTCGGCCCGAGCACCACCGCGCCCGCGCCGTCACCGAAGATGAATGCCGTGCCCCGGTCGGTCGGGTCGATCCCGATGGTCATCGTCTCGGCACCGATGAGCAGTATGTATTCGGCGGAACCGGCGCGGATCATATCCGCGGCCACACCGAGCCCGTAGCCGAACCCACCGCAGCCGGAGGTGAGATCGAAGGCGGGGATACCGTTCATTCCCAGATCACTGGCAACGATCGGAGCACCGTGCGGGGTCAGCATCGGCCAGCTGGACGTGGCCAGGATCAGCGCGCCGATGCGGGACGGATCCACCCCGCTGTTGCGCAACGCCCGCCCGCCGGCGGCCACCGAGATCGATCGCAACGATTCGTCGCCGCTGATCCAGCGCCGGTTCCGGATACCGCTGCGCTCGAAAATCCACTCGTCCGAGGAATCCAGCACCTGGCACACCTCGTCGTTGCTGACCACGCGCTGCGGCCGGTAGGCACCGATTCCGAGCATCGCGACGTTGTCGTGCCCCTTTTTGCCGGCAATGCTCACCACGACGCTCACGACCCTTCACTCACAGTTCTGACGGATTCCCAGGCTAACGGAGCCGGACGCGACGTCGAACAGCCCGTCGCCTCAGCCCAGTGCCAGATCCTTCAGACCGAGTATGGAGCGGTAGGGCAATCCTTCGTCGGCGATCACGCGATCCGCGCCGGTTTCCCGGTCGACCACGGTGGCCACCCCGACCACCGTCGCGCCCACCTCGCGCAACGCACGCACGGCGGTCAACGGAGAATTGCCGGTGGTCGTGGTGTCCTCCACGACCAGCACCCGTTTGCCCACCACATCGGGGCCTTCGATCTGCCGTTGCATCCCGTGGGTTTTCGCGGCCTTGCGTACCACGAAGGCGTCGATGGGCCGGCCGGATGCGTGCATCACCGCCAGGGCGACCGGATCGGCGCCCATGGTGAGCCCGCCGACCGCGTCGAATTCCCAGTCCGCGACCAGTTCCCGCAGCAGTTTGCCGATCAACGGGCCGGCGCGGTGGTGCAGGGTCGCACGCCGCAGGTCGACGTAGTAGTCGGCCTCTTTTCCGGAGGACAATGTCACCTTGCCGTGCACGACGGCTAAATCGCGCACCAGCCCGGCCAAGACATCCCGGTCGGTCGTTGCCTGGTCGATCATCGGTGTCCTTCCGCCCGTGGAGGCGAGTCGCGGCGAGTGTTGTCGCGGGCATGCTCGGCGCCCTGCGAGCAGGATACGGGGATGCCGCCACGACGGTTACCGCAGGTCGCGAGTCATCGCGGAGCTACTGCGGCACCGGACCCTGGTAGGGGCGGAAACCGGGGTGGAAGGGACCGCCGGGGAGCCGGGGGGCGTGCTCGTCGTCGGCGACGGAATCGCGGCGGCCGGGGGCGGACCGATCCGTTTCCTCGGCACCGCCGGACCGCGCACCGGCCGGTTCGGGACGCGAGGGGCGATTCGCGGGCCGGGCGTCGGGCACCACGGCCAGGCTCGGCCGGCGCGGCGGCGCCTCGTCACCGGGGATGTCCCGGTCGCCGGGGTCCGCGAGATCTTCCGGAACGTCGCGCCGGTAGCGGACGTTGGGCCCCGGGCGACCGTAGTCGTCGTCGGTGTCGTCGGGGTATTCGTCGTAGTCGTCGTAACCGGTGCCCGGGCCGTCCGGATCATCGTCGTCGTACTCCGCCGAACGGATCCGTGCCCGAGGGTGCGCCGGGCGGGGATCCTGTTCGTCGCCACGGTTCTCGGTGACCGGCGGCAGTACGTGCAGCAGACCGGACAGCCGCAGGACGGCGTCGATACCGGTCTCCCAGTCCTTGGCGACCGTGCCGACCGGAAGCATGCCGAGGGTCCAATTGCCCTCGCTCCACAGCATCTGCACCGTATCGGACAGCGATTCGATGAACGCGACCATTCGCTGGTCCACCGCGTGCCGGGCGATCTCCGGATTGGTCGCGAACACGACCCGGTCGCCGATGGCGCCGAGTAGTTCCAGATCGGCGTCCTTCGGCGGATTCATCGTCTTGACCCGCATATCGACGTCGATATCCGAGCCGATCTGCCGGCGCACCGCGACCAGCGTCGCGGAATCCTCCAGATCCAGCAGCACGAATTTCTCGCCCTTCCGGATACCGGTCACCACATCGACCGCCGTCAGGTACCCGAGCTTGGCCAGCGCACCGCGCCGCCAGGTCGAAGCGAGCGCCGGTTCCACCGACACATAGGTGTATCCCTGGGCTTTCGCCCACACCTGGCGCGCGTGACCGGTCCGCTGCCGCTGGCGCCGGTCGAAGTAGAGCAGCACGATCGCACCCACGAGGGTGATTGCCGCCAGCCCGAACCACATTGCCGTCATCGTCGCCTAGCCTATCCACCCGCCCGGCGTAATGCCGGGCACCCACACTGCGCGCCGCGGTTTTCTCATCGGCCGCCCCCGTCGAGGGCGGTGCTGATGATCACCTCGGCCTGAATGGATCCATCCGGGCTCTGCTGCCCCTGCACGATCACCAGATCCCCGGCGGGCAGCGCATCGACCGTGGCGCCCGCCAGCGAGATCACCTGAGTGGCCTCGGTCGTATGCACCGTGACCTCGGTACCGGTGAGTGTGCTGAGGGTCAGTGTGCCACCACTGTTGGAGCTGATGGTGCCCATGGTGGTGCCACCGCCGTCCGGATCACCCGGAGCGGGCATACCCGGGTCGCCCGGCAGGGGCGGTAGCTCGGGAAACGATTCCTCGGGTTGCGGCGGAACCTGCCGGCCGAGCGTACGGCTGGTGGTTGACGTATCACTGGCGGTGGACTGTGAATCGTCACCACCGAACAGCATTCCGGCGCCCACTCCGGCCAAGCCGATCAGCACGATGGCGGCCAGGCCGACCCCGAGCCAGATTCCGGTCTTGTTCGACGGTGGCCGCGGCGGTTCCTGCCCGGGCAGGGGGCCGCCGGGTTGCCCGTACGGGTCCTGCAGGCCCGGCCCACCGGTACCCCATTGCGGATTGCCGTAGGCGTAACTGTCGTAGGTCGGCATCTCCCGGGTCGGGTTGGGGCCCGGGCCCCAGCCGCCGTAGGGATCGGTACCCGGGTAGGCCGTGGTCGGCTCCACGAAGCCCGGGCCGTCGGCCGTGGGCAGTTTCTCGGTGGCCGATTCTCCCGGCTGACCCAGGCGCTGGGTCGGATCGTCGTCCGGCCGCCTTGCCCAGGGATCGTTCGGGTTGGTCATACCACCCAGACTAAGCGGTATCTCCCCGACGGCTCGGTGCTGCGCGTAAACATGCCGACACTCCACCCACACCGCAAGCCGTCCCGGGCGAGCACACTCACCCGGGACGGCTTCCGTCGTATCCGGCTCGATTCCGGTCGGCGCGGTGATGCCGCCGTGCTCTTACGGTGTCGCCACGCCGCCCGCGGCCGCCGTGCTCGGTTCGCGCAGCCTGCGCCCCACCATCAGACCGTCCCCGTCCGGGCTCACTCCGACCTCGACCGTGTCGCCGTCGGTGACCTCCCCGGCCAGCAGTTCCTTGGCCAGGGTGTCGCCGATGGCCTGCTGGATCAGCCGGCGCAGCGGGCGGGCGCCGTACACCGGGTCGTAGCCGCGCACCGCCAGCCAGAATCGCGCCGAATCGCTGACCTCCAGCGTGAGCCGCCGCTGCGCGAGCCGCCGCTGCAACTGTTCGAGCTGGATATCGACGACATGGGCGAGCTGGTCCTCGTCCAGCGAGCTGAACATCACCACGTCGTCGAGGCGGTTGAGGAATTCCGGTTTGAACGCCGAACGCACCGCGTTCATCACGAAATCCTTGTCACCGCCGGCACCGAGGTTCGAGGTGAGGATGAGGATGGTGTTGCGGAAGTCCACCGTCCGGCCCTGACCGTCGGTGAGCCGGCCCTCGTCGAGCACCGCGAGCAGGATGTCGAAAACATCGGGATGCGCCTTCTCGATCTCGTCGAACAGCACCACCGTGTAGGGCCGCCGCCGCACCGCCTCGGTGAGCTGACCGCCCTGGTCGTAGCCGACGTATCCGGGTGGCGCGCCCACCAGCCGGGCCACCGCGTGCTTCTCGCTGTACTCGCTCATATCGATGCGGACCATGGCGCGTTCGTCGTCGAACAGGAAGTCGGCGAGCGCCTTGGCCAGTTCGGTCTTACCGACGCCGGTGGGTCCCACGAACATGAACGACCCGGTGGGCCGGTTCGGGTCCGCGACCCCGGCGCGGGCGCGCCGCACCGCATCGGAAACCGCCTGCACCGCATCGGTCTGGCCGACCACGCGCCGGCCGAGTTCGGCCTCCATCCGGAGCAGTTTCTCGGTTTCACCCTCGAGCAGCCGGCCGACCGGGATACCGGTCCAGGCCGAGATCACCTCGGCGATATCGTCCGGCCCGACCTCCTCCTTGAGCATCACCTCACCGTCGGCCGCCGCCCCGGAGGCCCGTTCGGCTTCGGCGAGGTCCTTTTCCAGCGCGGGGATCCGGCCGTACCGCAGTTCGGCCGCCTTGCCCAGATCGCCGTCGCGTTCGGCGCGTTCCGATTCGCCGCGCAGGCCCTCGAGTTGCTCTTTGAGCACCCGCACCTGGTCGATCGCGGTTTTCTCGTTCTGCCAGCGGGTGGTGAGCTGGTTCAGCTTCTCCCGGCCGTCGGCCAGTTCGCCGCGCAGCTTCTCCAGCCGCTGTTTGGAGGCTTCGTCGGTTTCCTTGGCCAGCGCGACCTCTTCGATCTCGAGGCGGCGTACGGCGCGTTCCACTTCGTCGATTTCCACCGGCCGCGAGTCGATCTCCATCCGCAACCGGGAGGCGGATTCGTCCACCAGGTCGATCGCCTTGTCCGGCAGGAACCGGGAGGTGATGTAGCGGTCGGAGAGGGTGGCCGCCGCCACCAGCGCGGAATCGGTGATCCGCACACCGTGGTGCACTTCGTAGCGTTCCTTGATGCCCCGCAGGATTCCCACGGTGTCCTCGACGGAGGGTTCACCGACGAGCACCTGCTGGAAGCGGCGTTCCAGGGCCGCGTCCTTCTCGATGTGCTTGCGGTATTCCTCGAGCGTGGTCGCGCCGACGAGTCGCAGTTCGCCGCGCGCCAGCATCGGTTTGATCATATTTCCGGCGTCCATGGCCGATTCGCCGGTCGCGCCGGCACCGACGATGGTGTGCAGTTCGTCGATGAAGGTGATGATCTGGCCCGCGCTGGACTTGATCTCCTCCAGGACCGCCTTGAGCCGTTCCTCGAATTCGCCGCGGTACTTCGCCCCCGCGACCATCGCACCGAGATCGAGCGAGATCACGCTCTTCCCGCGCAGTGATTCGGGTACGTCGCCCGCGACGATGCGCTGGGCCAGGCCCTCCACGATGGCGGTCTTGCCGACGCCGGGTTCACCGATGAGCACCGGATTGTTCTTGGTCCGCCGCGACAGCACCTGCACCACGCGGCGGATCTCGGTATCGCGGCCGATCACCGGATCGAGTTTGCCCGAGCGCGCGGCATCGGTGAGATCGGTGGAGTACTTCTCCAGCGCCTGGTAGCTACCTTCCGGGTCCGGGCTGCTGACCCTGGCGTTGCCCCGGACGGCGGTGAAGGCCTCGCGCAGCGCGGCCGAGGTGGCACCGTACTTCTCGAGCAGCATGGTGATATCGGTATCGCCGGTGGCGAGCCCGACCATCACATGTTCGGTGGAGACGTATTCGTCGCCGAGTTCGGTGGCCAGATGCTGCGCCGCGGTGATCGCGGCCAGCGCCTCCCGGCCGAGCTGCGGGGTGGTGGTGGCACCGGTGGCACGGGGCAGCCGGTCGACGATGTCCTGGGCCTCGCGGCGCACCGTGGCGGGATCGGTGCCGACCGCTTTCAACAGTGGCCCGGCGATCCCGTCGGTCTGGTCCAGAAGCGCCACCAGCAGATGGGCCGGACGGATCTCCGGGTTACCGGCCGCCGACGCCGCCTGGAGAGCGGCGGTCAGGGCGGCCTGGGTCTTGGTGGTGGGATTGAACGAGTCCACGAAGCACCTTCCTGCTAGTCGATATCTCCTCCGGCAACCGCGCCCGATCCCGGGGACTCGTGCCGTTCTGTCCGGTTCAACGTTCGAAAGGTTGAGTCTGTTCCGCTCAAGTCTGGGATTTTTCCGCCGCCGACCTCGGCGGCAGGTTGCCGGGAAGATGCCGGCGCCCGGCCGGAGCCGCCGCCGCGATACCCGCGAACAAGATCGGCCAAACCATCTATTCGTATTTCACATCCACCATCATCACAATTTTCGGGGATACTGGTCGGATGAAGGACCGCCGGTAACGGCAACGTCCTTATCGGGCAGATATCAGGGAAAGGAAGCTCCACGCCGTGGATGCGCGTTCGGCAGCGCTGGTCCGCGCCAATTTCCAGTCGGTGCTCGACGCACCGCATGGACCCGAGCGGTTGGTCAGCGCTTTTTACGGTCACCTGTTCGCCGAGAATCCGCGGCTGCGGGAGTTGTTCCCGCCGACCATGGATATGCAGGCGAAACGGCTGACCACCGCGATCCAGTACATGCTGGATCACCTGGAGGACTGGGATCGTGCACAGAAGTTCCTCGAACAACTGGCACGCGATCACCGCAAATACGGGGTCGAGGCCGCGCATTACGATCAGGCCGGTCCCGCGCTCTATGCCGCCTTCGGAACCTACAACGGCCCGAACTGGACCAGAGAACTCGCCGAAGGATGGCGCGATGTCTGCCTGCTCATCTCCGCCGCCATGGCGATAGGCGCCAATTCCGATGATTCCCCGCCCTATTGGGAGGCCACCGTTGTCGGGCACCGGCACGTACTCGACGACCTGGCCATCGTGCGTTTGCAGTCCGATGACCCGATCCCCTATCTGGCCGGCCAGTACGTCCCCGTCTCGGTCCCGCAGCGGCCCCGGATGTGGCGCTACCTCTCCCCGGCCATCCCGTCGAATCCGTACGGCGAGATCGAATTCCACGTGCGCAAGGTCCGCAGCGGCTGGGTGAGCCCCTCCATCGTCAACGAGACCAAGGTCGGCGACCGCTGGCTCATCGGCGGGCCGCTCGGCGGACTACAGGTGGACCAGGACAGCGGCCGCGATGTACTGATGATCGGCTCCGGTACCGGTATCGCACCGCTGCGCGCGCAGCTGATCGAAATGGGCCGCCGCGGAATCAATCCCCGGGTGCACTTCTTCATCGGCGGCGCGTACCCGTGCGACCTCTACGACGTGGAGAACATGTGGCAGCTCTCGCAGAGCAACCCGTGGCTCACCATCGTCCCGGTCTGCGAGCACAAGACCAACCCGTGGTGGTACCCGCATCCCACCGAGGACGCGCCCTACGGGATGCATCGGCGGCTGGTCGGAAACCTCGGCGCCGTCGTGGCCAGTTTCGGTGCGTGGGAGGATCGGCAGATCCAGATCGCCGGTTCGGCGAAGATGATCGCCGACACCCGGCGCGCGCTGCTCGCTGTCGGCACCCCGGAGGAGATCATCAGCACCGATCCGGTCTGATCCGGCGCCCGGCCCCGGCAGACCTTGCCGCGATGCCACGGTCGGCGGGAGAATGGCGCGATATCTCCGCTCCGGCCGCCGCGAACCGCGTACGCCCGCTCCGAGGAAGCGCCGGAAATACAACGCCCACACCTCCGCCGACCGCACAAATCTGCTCCGAAGGAGTGCCAGTGACCAATGGCCCTCGCGTCGACCCGCACCGACCCGGCCAGCCGACCCAGTGGTTCGCGGACGTGGTCGAACATCACCGGCTGCGCCACGATCTGGCGGTGATCCGGCTGATCGGCGAATACGTCCCGTTCACCGCGGGACAGTCCGTGGAGGTCGAGGTTCCGCAGTTCCCGGGGATGCGCCGCCGTTTCTCCCCGGCGCTCCCGCCCTCGCTGGACGGCAAACTCGAGTTCCATATCCGCACCGTGGCGGGCGGCTGGTGCAGTAGCGGGATCGTCGCCGACACCCGGCCCGGGGACCGCTGGAGACTGGCTGCGCCGGAAGGCATGTTCAGTGTGGACCCCGACGGCGACGAGGTGGTGATGATCGCCGGCGGCACCGGCCTGGCACCGCTGCGGTCCCAGCTCCTCGAACTGGCCCGCCACGATTACCCCCCGACCACCTACCTTTTCTTCGGTGGTTTCTCCCCGCGCGATCTGTACGCCGCGGACATGCTGGTACTCCTGGCGGCGGACCTGCCGTGGTTGACCGTGGTGCCGGTCGTGGAACGTCTCGAGGACCCGTCCTGGCCCGACGAGTGGTACGACCGGCACCGGGTGGATATCGGTTTCGACGAGGACGATCTGATTCAGGGGACCCTCGCCGAAGTGGTCGGCTCCTACGGCAGTTTCAACCGCCACCAGGTCCTGGTGTGCGGGTCGCCCGCAATGACCCGGTCCACCGTGGAGCGACTACTCGACGCCGGAACCCCGCCGGAGCGTATCCAATTCGAAGGCGCTTGACCCGGCGGAACTCCCGCGGCGCCGCAGACGCCGCGAAAATCACCGCCGCCGGTTGCGTGGCTGCCAGACAACCAATGCGGTATTGCGCTGCGGCGGGATCAGTTCGGGCCGATAATCCGGCCGGGCTCGTTCCCGTTCCAGCGCCGCGGTCAGTTCGACCACCCGCTCCTGCAACTCGGCCACCTGGTTGGTGAGTTCGATGATCCGTTTGATCCCGGCCAGATTGACGCCTTCGTCCTGGGACAGCCGCTGCACTTCGCGCAGCAGCTCCACGTCCCGCTCCGAATAGCGCCGGCCGCCACCCGAAGTGCGCTGCGGTGTCACCAATCCCAGCCGGTCATATGTGCGCAAGGTCTGCGCATGCATACCCGCCAACTGGGCGGCCACCGAGATCACGAAGTATTCGGCGCGCGCCTCCGCCCGCGCCGAACCACTCTCGGATGCCCGTTTCGGATCGTTGGACATCACGCACCTGCCCATCCAGCTCTCGGATCGAAGCCGCTGGCCTTCTCCGCCTCCTGCAGCGCACGCAGCGCGGCCACGGCATCGTCGTCCAGCTTCGGCGGCACGGCGACCTTCACGGTGACCAGCAGATCACCGGCTCCGCCACCACGTTTGGGAACTCCGCGGCCCCGCACCCGGAGGGTGCGGCCGTCCGCGGTACCCGGTGGCACCTTCACGCCGACCCGGCCCTCCAGAGTGGGCACCGATACGGTCGTGCCGAGCACCAATTCACTGTAGCTGACCGGCAGTGCCAGGGTGAGGTCGTCGCCGGTCCGGCCGAAGACCTTGTCCTGGCTCACCCGCACCGTGACGTAGAGGTCGCCGGAGGGGGCGCCCCGGAGTCCGGCCTCGCCCTGCCCGGCCAGCCGGATACGCTGCCCGTCGGCGATACCCGGCGGGATCCGCACATTGATGGTGCGGGTGCGGTTCTGGATACCGTTGCCGTGACAGTCGACGCACGGGTCGTCGATGATCGACCCGGTGCCGCGGCATTCGTCGCACGGTTCACTGAAACCGAACGCGCCCTGGTTCCGGCTCACCACACCGCTGCCGTTGCAGATCGGGCACACCCGCGGGCTGGTACCCGGTTTCGCACCGCTGCCGTGACAGGTGGTGCACGGCGACGGACTGGTCAGATGCAGCGGAACCGTCACGCCGCGTGCGGCTTCGCGGAACCCGAGGGTCGTCTCGGCCTCCACATCCGCCCCCCGGCGCGGCCGGCTGGTGCGGGTACCGCTCCGGTTGAACAGTCCACCGAACAGGTCGCCCAGACCGCCGTCGGCGCCACCGGCCTGCCCGAAGATATCGCCCAGGTCGAAACCCTGGGTGAAACCGCCACCGCCGCCCGGGGTGAAACCACCACCCCGGCCGTACCCGCCGCCCGCGAAGAGGCGGCGGGTTTCGTCGTATTCGGCGCGTTTGGCCGGATCCGACAGCACGGTATGGGCCTCGCTGACGGCCTTGAACCGCTCCTCGGCCTTGGCGTCACCCGGATTGGCGTCCGGGTGCAGATCACGGGCGAGCTTGCGGTAGGCCTTCTTGATCTCTTCGGTGGAGGCGTCGGAGGAGACGCCCAGTTCCTTGTAGAAGTCCTTTTCGATCCACTCCCGCTGACTCACCGGGCATCTCCTCCTTTCCCCATCGCTGCGCGACCCCGCGCCGCGGGATCACTAGTTCGACGAGCCGGCATCCGCATCCGATGCCTCCGCTGCTGCGGGTTCGGCCGCGGCAGCGGCATCGGCGGTGCTGTCGGCCGCGGTATCACCCACGCCGTCGGTCACCCCGACCAGCGCGTGCCGCAGCACCCGCTCACCGAAGCGGTAACCCTTACGCATCACCACGCCGATCACCGGATCGTGCCCGGCGCCTTCGTGCTGTACGGCCTCGTGCAGATTCGGGTCGAAGGTATCGCCCTCGGATCCGAATTCTTCGAGCCCCTGTTTACGCAGTGCCTCGATCAGCTTGTCGGCCACCGAACGCAGCGGTCCGGATTCCAGGTCGCCGTGCGCCTTGGCGCGGTCCAGGTCGTCGAGCACACCCAGGAGCTCGGTGACCACGGCGGCCTTCGCGGTATCCATCGCGGTCTTGCGATCGCGTTCGACCCGGCGCCGGTAGTTGGTGTACTCCGCCGTGAGCCGCTGCAGATCGGCGGTGCGCTCGGCGAGTTCGGCCGCCGGATCGGATACCGGCGCGGCCTCGGCGGCCGCCTCGGCACCGTCACCGTCCAGACCCGACTGCGGCGCCTGCGGAGCGACCCGCTCCTCGGCGTCCGCGGCGGTCCCGTCCCCGGCCGGGGCGGCCTCATCGGCAGCCCCGGCCGGATCCCGGACCTCGCCGGTTTCCGGATCGATTTTGCGCTTGTCGACGAAGCTGATCGGTTCCTCGGAATTGTTACCCGCGTTCGTCACTTCTTCTCCGTGTCGACCGGTTCGTCCACGACCTCGGCGTCGACCACATGGTAGTCACCGGCGGTCCCCTTCGCGGCACCGTCACCGGCCGCCCCCCCCCCCGCGGCCCCCGCCGCGGAGATCGCCAGGCCCCACGCCAGCGAGTGGG
>NZ_JARWOV010000283.1 GCF_029868855.1 Nocardia carnea
GATGGTGTATGGCAGCGGGTCGGGGTGGCTGAGTATCGGGAGGCTGCTGCGCCGCGGTGGGAGGAGCTGCTGGATATCAACGCGCTCGTCTGGGATCCCGTGGCAGGCGTGAAGTCCGGAACGGCCACGTGCCGTGGCGCGTTTCTCTCCGGTGGTCTGGGGCAACCGCGCCGTGCCCGGTCCGGGGGTGGGGGGGGGGGCGGGCTAACCCGGCCCCGCTGCCGCTCATTTCACGAACGAGACATTGATCGGGTACTTGTACTCCTCGCCCTTGTTGGCCGCCAAACCGGCGATGATCATGAAGACCAGGGCTCCGATCCCGACGATCGGCGCCAGTACGAGTCCGATCAAAACGATCATCAGCAGGATGCTCACGATCATGCTGATGAAGAACAGGATCTGGAAGTTCAACGCCTGCACCGCGTGCCGGCGGACGAACTCGTCACGGTCCTTGTACACAAGGTAGACGATCAGGGGCGCGATCCAGCCGAGCAGAATACCGCCCAGGTGCGCCAGCATGGCCCACATCCTGGCATCGGAGGGAGATACCGGATTTCCCATCGGAGCGCCATAAGGCTGCTGCCCCGGGTAGCCGTAACCCTGTTGCGGTGCACCGTACTGCGGCTGCCCGCCGAGATCCGGCTGCGGCGGATACGGCTGCCCCTGCGGATATTGCTGACCCGGAGCGTACTGCTGACCGGACGGATATTGCTCCCCCGCTGCGAACTGCTGCCCAGGTGGGTACTGCTGCCCCGATGCGTATTGCTGGCCGGGCGGGTACTGCTGTCCCGGCGGGTTCTGCTGCCCTTTGGACAGGTCGAAGGGCGGCTGAGGATCGGTCATCACATTCCAAACTTGCAGGCGACAGGACTTCCCGAGCATAAGCGCGCGAAGGGGCCTACGGGAGTGCGTATTTCCCACCCTTAGGTGAATTGCGCAGCTCCGGTGTCCGTCTGCTTCGGTGAGCGCACCATCGCCGCAGCGGCGATCAGTACCAGCGACAGCACTGCCGCGACCAGGAAGGCGGTGTGTACGCCGTCGGCGGCAGCCGCGACCGGCTCGGCGCCCGTACCGAGCGCCGATTCGGTGCCGCGCGTCATCATCGTGATGAACAGTGCGGTTCCCGCCGCGCCCGCGACCTGCTGCACGGTGCTGACGGTCGCACTGCCGTGGGAGTACAGCTCCGGCGGCAGCGAACCCAGCGCCGAAGTCATCAACGGCGTCAACCCGCAGCTGATGCCCGCGCTCACGATCACATGCGCGGTGATCACCAGAGCAATCGAGGAATTCTCGTCCAGGGTGGCGAGAATCCAGCAGCCGGCGCTGAGCGCGACGGTGCCGGGCAGCACCAGCGGCCGGGCTCCCCACCGATCGAACAGGGCGCCGACCCCCGGGGCCAGCAAGCCCATGACCAGCCCACCCGGCAGGAGGACCAGCCCGGTGGTGAGAACGTCCTTGCCGAGCACGTTCTGCAGGTATATCGGCAGGATGATGAGCGCGCCGAACAGGCTCAACATCAGGCAGGCCATCAGGATGACGGCGAGCCGGAAGGGTCCGACCGCGAACGTCCGCAGATCCAGCAGCGCCCGGCCCCGGTCCACCAGTTTCAACTGGCGTACAACGAAGACCGCCAGAGCCACCGCGCCGACGGTCAGCGATACCCACGGCGGGATCGGCGCATGGCCGGACGCCGATTCACCGATACTGCTCAGCCCGAAGACGAGCCCGCCGAAACCGAGGGCCGCCAGCGGGACCGAGATGTAGTCGAGGTGCGCTTTGCGCGGTTCGGTCACGTTGCGGATGAACACCCCGCCCAGCACCAGCGCGAGGATTGCGAACGGCAGCACGATCCAGAACATCGCCCGCCAGCTCAGCGACTGCAGGATGAGTCCGGACACGGTGGGCCCGACGGCCGGAGCCACCGAGATCACGATCGACACCAGTCCCATCGTCTTACCGCGCGACCGCTCGGGCACCAGGTTGAGAATGGTCGTCATCAGCAGCGGAATCATCAGCGCCGTACCCACTGCCTGCACGATCCGGCCCACGATCAAGGCTTCGAATCCGGGCGCCAGCGCCGCGATCACTGTCCCGCCGCTGAACAGCGACATCGCGGCGATATAGATCGCGCGCAACGGGAAGCGCTGCAGGATGAAGCCGGTGGTGGGGATCACGATCGCCATGGTCAGCAGGAAGCCACTGGTCAGCCATTGCGCGGTGGCCGCGCTGATGTCGAGGTCCACCATCAGGGTCGGCAGTGCCACGCTGAGGATCGTCTCGTTGAGGATCACGACGAACGCCGCGACGAGCAACAGCCCGATCAGCAGGAACGCCCCCGGGGCACGCCCGCCGTCGTGTTCTGTGTCGTCGGCCGTCGCCACCGAGTTGTCTGTCACCTGGGTCGTCCGCTCGATAGTGCCGCTGTTACCGAGCCACCCTAACAAAAACGTCAGTCGCTGACATATTGGCATTGATTGCCTCTCGACGACCGGGAGGAAGTACCCTGTGCCCGTGCTCTCTGCTACGCCGCCCCTCGATCTGCGTGCGCGACGCCGGAATGCCACCCGAATCGAGATCCGGGAGGCCGCCCTCGCCCTGTTCGAACGGCAGGGCGTCGACCACACCACCAGCGAGGAGATCGCCCGCGCGGCAGGGATTTCCCAGCGGACGTTCTTCCGCTATTTCGCGACGAAAGAGGAATGCGTCCTGTTCGACTCGTTCGGCTTCGACGAGGCGGTGCACAGTTGCCTCGAAACCGCCGATATGCGATCCCTGTCGCTCGCCGATATGGAGACCGCGATCGGCCGGGTGATCGAAGGCATCCGCAACGACGAGCAGAGCGAAGTCGCCGCGACAGCCCTGCGGATCCAGAAGCTGGTCTCGACCGACGCAGCGCTCAGCCGGGCCGCACTCGCCCACTACGCCGACAACGCCAAACATTCGATGGCGCTCATCGAAGGACGCTGCCCGGCCGCCGACCGATCCCGGGTGCGGACGATCGTCCGGGTCGCGCAGCTATCGGTGCAGCTCGCGTTCGAGGAATGGGTCGAGGCCTGCGCACCGGGCGGCGGTGACTCCGATCTGGCGTCGATATATCGCACAGTGTGCGCACGCATCCGCACACTGTGACCGGATCGGTGCGCGCGTAGCGGTACAAGCCGCCGTCTCTGCCCGCCGGTACTGTCCCGCAGGCACAGCCGCACCGCCGAGATCTTGTCCCGGCACCCTCTCGCTCCTCGCCCGCGGACATTGTTAGATGGTGTAAGAACTACCGCCACAGGAGAGGATTCGAACGTATGGCCGACAGGATCGCAGTGGTATCCGGCGCCGCCCGGGGAATCGGGGCCGCCATCGCCAAACGGCTGGCCTCCGACGGCATGAAGGTCGGGGTGCTCGATCTCGACGAAGCCGCCTGCGCCGATACCGTTTCGGCGATCACCGCCGCCGGCGGGCAAGCGCTCGCGCTCGGCGCCGATGTGAGCAAAGAGGATTCGGTGAACGCGGCCGTCGAGCGGCTGGCCGCCGAACTCGGTGAACCCACCGTCGTGGTCAACAACGCCGGCGTCCTGCGCGACAACCTGCTGTTCAAGATGAGCGTCGACGACTGGGACACCGTGCTCGCTGTGCACCTGCGCGGCGCCTTCCTGCTCACTCGGGCCACACAGAAGTACATGGTCGAGCAGAAGTGGGGCCGGATCGTCAATATGTCCAGCACGTCGGCGCAGGGCAACCGCGGCCAGGTCAATTACTCCGCGGCCAAGGCCGGTATGCAGGGCTTCACCAAAACCCTGGCGTTCGAACTGGGCAAATACGGTGTCACCGCCAACGCGATCGCGCCCGGTTTCATCGTCACCGATATGACCGCGGCCACCGCCGCCCGGGTCGGCGTCGGTTTCGAGGACTTCCAGAAGGCCGCCGCCGCGCAGATTCCGGTGCAGCGGGTCGGCCGGCCGGAGGATATCGCCCACACCGCGTCCTTCTTGGTCAGCGAGGATGCCGGATTCGTTTCGGGTCAGGTCATCTATGTGGCGGGCGGGCCGCAGGACTGACGTAGTCCGGGCGGGGTGATGTCGGGACAACCACACCATCCCGCCGACTCGGACGTGGACCCCGGCACGGATGTGCGGACTGCCGACGACCATAAGGAGGTTTCGCCTTCACCCGGGGCCGGTCCGCTGCTCGGCCGGCCGAGGGCAGCGGCGATCGACAGCCCCGATCCGCATCACCCGGCTTGCCAGCTGTTCTGCAGCGAGGCGAGGAATTCGTCGGTCCTCCTGACGTCGTCGCGATCGTATGCGCTCACGCTCGCGAGGATTTCGGAACCGCCGGTCCGCTCCAGTAGATCCGCCAGCAGGTTCTCTACCAGATCGGGAGTGCCCGCGACGGCTCCCGTCATCCAGGTACGCACGGCATCGGCCTTCTTCGCGCGTGCGCTGTCGAGCAGCCGGCGCACGTCCTCGACGGGTTGCAGTGCCCGGAATTCTCCGACATCCCGGGAGTCGGCGTAGGCCCAGGCCTCCGGCAGCAGGAGATCGCGGGCGCGCTCGGCGGTCTCCGCGACGACGATATCGACACTCACCATCAGGTACGGATCCGGTGTGCGCGCGCTGGGGCGAAAGTCCCGGAAGTAGGCCTCGATCGCCTTCACGTCCCGAACCAGCGGACCGCCGATCACCGCCGGCAACCCCAATTCAGCGGCAAGGGACAGTCCGTCCTTGATGGCGAGCAGGAACACCGGCGGCGGCTCGACGCGGGGCCTGACCGTGATATCGGCGCGTCCGTCCAGGTAGGAGCGGATCTCCTCGATATCGTCCTCGTACTCCCCGTCCCGCAGGATCGTGCGTCCCAGTGCCCGCCGGATGGGAGCCGTGAATCCGAGCGAGCCGCCGAGCCCGATATCGACCCGCCCCGGGTACAGCGACTCGAGAAGTAGCGCCTGCTCCGCGACCACCAGCGGGCTGTGGTTGGGGACCATGATCCCGCCGGTGCCGATCCTGATGCTGCGAGTACGTGCCCCGATCGCCGCGAGCAGCAGGGTCGGGGCGGCGCCCGCGATTCCCGGCACCGCGTGATGTTCGGCAGTCCAGAACCGGTGGAAGCCGAGCTCCTCCGCCCGCACCGCTCGTTCCACCGTGGTGGCCACGGCGGCGGCATCGGATTCACCGCTACGTGTCCGTGCGCGGTCCAGCAGGGAGATACGCATCAGTCCTCCTCTTCGTCCCTGCTGTGGCGCAACGCATCAGCCGTGCGATGTCATCCACTCGGCGATATCGGCCACGACCGCGGGGTCCACATGGTGCGGACGCGTGTAATCCGCGGGCATCGACGGGCCGGTCCCGGGGAAGAACATGTGGTCGTCGGCGGGATAGGTGCGGATCGTGATATCCGGCCGGCCGGCCAGGGCGGCCCGCCATCCGGCCAGATCGCCGGCCACGGTGACCTGGTAGTCACGTTCGCCTTGGAGGAACAGCATGGGAATGTCCAGTGTCGCGGCCACTGCCGCCGGGTCGTAGGCGCGCATATCCAGCCAATACGGTGCAGGCATCCCGAACGGTAGCTTCGCGCTGGGCGTGGTGGGCGAGAGCTCCGGGCTGTCCACCAGTTTCGCGTGTTCGGTGGCGGTCTCCACGGTGGGTAGAGCCGAGGCGGTCACCGGGTCGACCCGCGTCAGATGGTCGATGACGCGAACCATCGACCACTGGATCGGCACCGTATCCCCGGCGAGGACGACCAGGCCCGCCACCGCGGGATCGGCGGCGGCCACCCGCGGCGCGAATCTGCCGCCCATACTGTGCCCGATCACGAAAACGCGGTCGCCGCGGACCGTGGGCAGCCCGCGCAGGAGTTCGATACCCGCGACAGCGTTCGGAACGTATTCCTCGGTCGGCGTGAATTCGGGTGTGGCGGCGATTCGGTCGCGGTGGGTGCAGGTGACCTTGTCGAAGCGCAGCACCGCCACACCGCGACCGGCCAGCCCCCAGGCGATGTCCTTCAGGTTCTTGTTCGGGCCCGCCGTGCCGTCCCGGTCGAACGGTCCGCCGCCGGCCAGCAGCACGGCCGCCGGATAGGGCCCCTCTCCGATGGGCAGCGCGACGGTGCCCGGCACGGCCGACGGACCCGAGCCGACCGTCACCTCCTGCTCGACGAACGAATCCGGGTCCGTGTACGCCGGCGGCTGCCATATTTCGGTATCCACAACAGCCGGTTCGACTGAATCCATGACGGCCTCCTCAATATTCTCAACTTTGCGAAAGGTAGCACAGATGAGACCATTGCTCGTATGGACTCCCTGGAGCTGCTGGCGCATCCGGTGCGATTGCGAATCGTGCACGCCCTGTCCGGCGGACAGACCTGCACCACCACACAGTTGTGCGCCCGCCTGACCGATGTCTCGAAGGCAACCGTCTATCGCCACGTCGACTTGCTCACCAGCGCCGGTGTTCTCGAAGTCGCCGATGAGCACCGAGTGCGGGGGGCCGTGGAACGCGCGTACCGTCTGCGCCGAGACCGCGCCACCGTGAGCCCGGAGGCAATAGCCTCGGCGACACCCGACGACCACCGCACGGTCTTCGCCGCCGCCATGGCCACCCTGCTCGCCGAGTTCAACTCCTATCTCGATCGCGCGGACGCCGACCCCGGCGCAGACCTGGTCGGCTACCGCCAGCACGGCGTGTGGCTCTCCCCCACGGAGGTAGCGGATCTCATCGACGATCTACGGGCGGCAATCCTTCCCCGCCTACGCAATACGCCCACCCCCGAGCGCGCACAGTATCTCTTGAGCCCGATCCTGTTCCCGGTCGGCGGACGCCTGGAAAACCAACCGGAGGAACCGTCGAATCCCCGGAGTTGACAGCGACCGGGAGCGACCGTCACCGCGAAGGACCAACAACCGCTCGATTCGGTTTCCGTCGAATACTCGCTGCCGCCGCGGTAGTTCGAGGTTGCGCCGGTGCTTCAACCGTTGTTCGCGCGTGCGCCGAACGGCCACCACCAACGCCGCCGAGGGTGCCGGACGGTGATCTTCGCATGCTGGACCACTCCGGAGACCCGGAGCAGTGGCATACCGGACACAGGCGGGCCCGCCTTGTTGGTCACCTTGCCCCACTCGCTGGTCACTTCATCGATATCGACGCTCCAGCCCGGAGGAACGATCAGAACAATCGATCCGTGCGCGGATTTCACCTCCACCCATACTTCCGGCGAGCGCACCACGGCCTCGGTGAAGTCGAGACGGACGGCGCCGTGTTCCGTTTCGGTGACAATCTGCGGCGGTACCCGCCATTGCCCTTCTCGCTGCACCGAACTGCCGGTGGATCGCAGCACGAGCCGGTCGGTCCTGCTTCCGTGCGCGGCCGGCACCAGATCGGCGGTGAGCGTCTCCAGTTCCGGCACGGTCCGGCGGGCGTAGACAGCCGCGATGCGCTCGTCGAACTCGGCCAGTTCCAGCCGCCCCTCGGCGAATGCCGCCTGGACGATCGCAGCGGCGCGCTCGCGATCGGCATCTCCGGCCCGCAATGCGGGAGGATGCTCGGGCATCGGCTCGATCGTCATGAGTCTCACGGTAACCGAGTCGGCGCGCCGGCACAGGCCGGTCAGAGGTGGGGACTTGCCCGGCAAGAGATTCGAATCCGGGAATCTATCGCGCTTCGCGGGAACGGAGGCAGCAGCAATCAGAATTCCAGTTCGGACCAGGGAATGCTGATCGGGAACGGGTGGTTGATCGCGATCGCGCCCGCATCTGTGGGCGACCAGGCACCTGCCAGGATGTAGTTGGCACGGTGCAGCACCGTGATGCCGGGTTCGGGCGGCTGCACGTGCGGTACAAGGGTGTAGGCGTGTATGTGGGCGATCTCGCTGCGCTGCGTCGCCAGCGTCACCTCCCAGTACCAGGGGATTCCGGCTTTCGCGTAGCGGGCCTTCTTCAACTCCATATCGGCATCCGAATTGGACGGCGACAACACTTCGCCCACCAGAACGACCTGGTCCGAGCGCACGTACTGATACGGCTCGCGCATGCATCGATAGACCATGAAATCGGGGGTGACGAAATCCGACATTCCGGTTCGGCCGAAGAACACATTGGTTTCGGTGCTCACCCGCCAACATTGTTCGGGGTCGGCCGCCATAACTTCTCGCGCACATCGCCGCAGCCCACTCCACACCAGATTGGTGAATTCCTGATGCTCATGAGGGCCGCGTCGCAGCCACACCACTCGGCCCTCCCAGAGTTCGATGCGCTCAGCAACCTCCTCGGGCAGGTTCCCGAGCTCCTCCCAGGTCATGTACTCGGGGAGCTCGGGGCGCTGTACATCTGGCCGCGACATGGTGCCATGGTAACCCAATCAGAGCTTTCACCTGCGGGTTTATCCAGCGCATGCGAACCCGCGTGGCGAGGGGCGGGATAGTTCGCAACGCTTGATCGAATGCGCACCCCGCCTCGCTGGTTCACTTCAGCACAGCGCGTTCCGGCGAGTCTGAAAGGGCTTTCAGCTGGTTTCAGGTGTCTTTCAGCACGCTCCTGCCACTGTGGCGCTCGACATCATCAGCAACGGTGAGAGGGGCGAGCAGGCATGGAGCAGAACGTACGTATCGACGGGGATCCTTACCGGGTGATCGGCCGGGCGCGGCTGGCGCCGGTGTCGCGCGCGTGCTACGGCAAGTACCGGTTCACGCTGCGCCGGATGACCGACGGAACCCTGTGGACGACCTTCGGCACCAGGATAAGCCCGGCGTCGGAGCTGGTGCGGCAGGATGCCTGAGGCGAGTAATCACTTGTGGCATAAGTATTTTCGGCGGAGCATCGGGGAATGGTGATACGAACGATCGGACCGGATGAATGGCCGACCGCGCGGACGGTGCGGCTGGATGCGCTCGCCGGGTCGCCCTCGGGCACCTTCTCCACCACCCATGCCGAAGCCGCGCAATGGAGTGAACAGCAGTGGCGGGAGTGGACGGCCCGGCGCCATCCGTTTTTCGTCGCCGTGGCGGAGTCGGGTCCGGTGGGTTCGGCGGGCGTCATCGTCACCGCCGGCGGGCCCGAACTGGTATCCGTGTGGACCGCTCCCGCGGCGCGGCGGACCGGTGTCTCCGACCAGTTGGTGCAAGCCGTAGCCGAGTGGGCGCGCGCAGCCGGGCACCGGAAGTTGCGGCTGTGGGTGCTCGACGGCAATCGGGCCGCCGAGCAGTTGTATCTACGCAACGGGTTCACCCGCACCGGCGCTGTCCAGGCGTGCGGTACCGACGATCCGCGACCCGAGAACGAGATGGCGTTGTCACTGCCACCGATCCACCCGCGGTGAACGTCGAAGACGTCACCGTGTCGGCGGGTTCACCGGTTCCGGAAAAATCATTTGTCAAGGCCGCTTCCGGCAGCGAATGTTGGGTCTCGTGACGACCGACGACGCCGACCCGACCGCCCGACTGCCCGAACCGACCACCCCGACTATCCGTCCCTACCGTCCCGAGGACGAAGAGGCCGTGGTCGGGCTCTGGAGCCGCGCCACCCGCATCGCGCATCCATTCATCGCGAACGAGGGCACCGGGGAGCGGGAGCGCAAGCTTCGGGAGATCTACCTCGTCCAGGCCGACAACTGGGTCGCCGAGGTCCCGGCCGGGGGTGTAGTCGGGCTGATGGGGCTGCTCGATGCCGAGATCGGCGGATTGTTCGTCGACCCCGGAGCGCAGAAAATGGGCATCGGAAGGCAGTTGGTCGCTCACGCGCTTCGTCTTCACGGCACAGTGACGCTGGATGTTTTCGAGCTCAACAAGGCCGCTCGCGCCTTTTATGCCCGCCTCGGTTTCCGTGAGATCGGCCGTCATCCCGAGCCCGATACCGGCTTCACCGCCATCACTCTCGAACTCACCGCCTGACCTCTTTCCGCATATGCGGATATATAGTCCGATATGTGACGTATCTGCGGATCAAAGACGCTGCCGGGCTGCTCGGCGTCAGCGATGACACCGTACGCCGCTGGATAGATCAGGGGCGGCTGCCGTCGGTCCAGTTGGAGAACGGGCGCAAAGGCGTCCGCGGGCAGGATCTGGCCGAGTTCGCGCGGGAGATCGCCGACGCGCCCGAACCGGGCGTAACCGTGGCGGCCTCGGCGCGCAACCGGATGCGTGGCATTGTGACCAGGGTGCTCACCGATACCGTGATGGCGCAGGTGGAGATGCAGGCCGGGCCGTTCCGGCTGGTATCGCTGCTGAGCCGGGAATCGGTGGAAGAACTCGGGCTCGAAGTGGGCAGTGTGGCGGTGGCGTCGGTGAAATCGACGCATGTGGTCGTCGAGATACCGGAGAACTGATGAAAACGGTGATAGGTCACGTAGTGCGCTGTCTGACCGCCGCGGTTGCGCTGGTCGTGGTGCTGGCCGGCTGCGCGTCGGAGAACTCCGGGGGCGAATCCAGCGGCGGGCCGGGCGACGGACTCGGCGGCACCCTCACCGTGTTCGCGGCGGCCTCACTCACCGAAGCGTTCACCACCCTCGGTGAACAGTTCGAGGACGCCCACCCGGACGTGGATGTGGTGTTCAGTTTCGCGGGCAGTTCCGCACTGGCCGAACAGATCCGGCAGGGCGCACCGGCCGATGTGTTCGCCTCGGCCGCCCCGAAGAATATGGAACAGGTGGTCGTCTCCGGTGATATCACCGGCGGGCCGGTGACGTTCGCCCGGAACCGTCTCGAGATCGCGGTGCCCACCGGGAATCCGGGCAGTATCAGCGGTCTCGCCGATTTCGGCCGTCCCGAACCGCGGATCGCGCTGTGTGCCGAGCAGGTGCCCTGCGGGGCGGCGGCCGATAAGGCCTTCGCCACGGCCGGTGTCACCCCGCAACCCGACACCCGGGAACCGGATGTGAAAGCGGTACTGACCAAGGTCACGCTCGGCGAGGTGGATGCCGCGCTGGTATACCGGACGGATATCCGCGCCGGGGGCGAAAAGGTGACCGGGATCGAGTTCCCCGAATCGGAGAAGGCGATCAACGACTATCAGATCGCGTCGGTGGCCGCGGCACCGAACCCGGCTGCTGCGGCGGCGTTCGTCGATTTCACGTTGACTCCGCAGGCTCGATCGGTCTTCGCCACGGCCGGTTTCGACGCTCCGTGACCGGCGGGTCCGCCCGGCGGCCGGCGGCGACGCCGCATCGACCATCGACACCGCTGCCATCCCGCGTAAACGTATTGCGCCGGCGCCGGGCGATACGCGGACGGCGACCGTTGGTGCTGCTGGTACCCGCGATGCTGGGCCTGCTGTTCCTGATGGTTCCGTTGGCGGGACTGCTGATCCGCGCGCCGTGGCAGGGTCTTCCGGAACGATTGTTCAGCGCGGAAGTCGGGCAGGCACTGCGGCTGTCGCTGGTGTGCGCGAGCCTGGCCACGGTGCTGTGCCTGCTGCTGGGTATCCCGCTCGCCTGGCTGCTGGCCCGCGGTGATCTACCCGGGCGCGGTCTGGTCCGCGCGCTGGTCACCGTGCCGCTGGTACTACCGCCGGTGGTCGGCGGGGTAGCGCTACTGCTGGTGCTGGGCAGGCGCGGAGTGATCGGCCAGTACCTCTACGACTGGTTCGGTATCGCGCTGCCGTTCAGCACCGCCGGTGTGGTGGTCGCCGAGGCGTTCGTGGCCATGCCGTTCCTGGTGATCTCCGTGGAGGGCGCACTGCGCGGGGCCGACCCCCGGTACGAGGAGGCAGCCGCGACCCTGGGCGCTTCCCGCTGGCTCACTTTCCGGCGCGTTACGCTGCCCTCGATCCTGCCCGGCGTGGTGGCCGGAACGGTGCTGTGCTGGGCCCGGGCGCTCGGCGAATTCGGTGCCACCATCACCTTCGCCGGTAACTTCCCGGGTCGCACCACGACGATGCCGCTGGCGGTGTATCTGGCACTGGAAACCGATCCCGCCGCCGCCATCGTGCTGAGCCTGGTGTTGCTGCTGGTGTCGGTGGTGGTGCTGGCGGCGCTGCGAGAACGCTGGATCCGGGGGGCGATGTGACACTCACGGCGCAATTGCGGGTGACCCGCGGCGAATTCACCCTCGACCTGGATCTCGACCTGGCCCCCGGGGAGGTCGTCGCGCTGCTCGGCCCCAACGGTGCCGGGAAGAGCACCGCGTTGCGGGCGCTGGCCGGGCTGACCCCGCTGACCGAGGGTTCGATCCTTCTGAACGACCAGGTCTGGGACGCGCCGCCCACCGAATTCGTTCCCGCCGAACACCGTTCGGTCGGCGTGGTGTTCCAGGACTATCTACTCTTCGCCCATCTCGACGCCCTCGACAACGTCGCGTTCGGACCGCGCGCCAGGGGTATGCGGCGGGCTGCGGCCCGCGAACACGCCGCGCAGTGGCTGCGCCGGGTGGGATTGACCGACCGTGCCCGAGCCCGGCCGCGGGAACTCTCGGGTGGTCAGGCGCAGCGGGTCGCGCTGGCCCGGGCTCTGGCCGTCGAACCGGCGCTGCTGTTACTGGACGAACCACTGGCCGCGCTGGATGCCGCCACCCGGGTACGGGTGCGCGCCGAATTGGCCCACCATCTCGGCGATTATCCCGGGCATACGCTGCTGGTCACGCACGATCCGCTGGACGCGATGGTGCTGGCCGACCGGCTGGTGATCGTGGAGAACGGAGCTGTGGTGCAGCAGGGACCGCCCGCCGAGGTCGCGCGGCGCCCACGCTCGGACTATGTGGCGGATCTGGTGGGACTCAACCTTTTCCGGGGGGCGGCGACGGGAACCCGGGTGCGACTCGACGGTGGTGGTGAACTCACCGTCGCCGAACCCGCCACCGGCCCCGTGTATCTGACCTTCGCGCCGTCGGCCGTCGGCCTGCATCCCGAACGTCCCGGTGGGAGCCCGCGCAATACCTGGCAGGTGACCGTTGCGGGTCTCGAACAGCACGCCCATACCGTGCGGGTTCGCCTCGACGGCGCGGTGCCGGCGCTGGCCGACATCACCCCCGCCACAGTCGCCGAACTGCGGATCGGACCCGGAACGGAGTTGTGGGCGGCGCTCAAGGCCACCGAGATCCATACCTATCCAGCTTGACGGGGCAGAAAGCGCGGGCCACCCGTCCACGCGGATCGGACAGCTCGACCTACCCCGAGTCGTCGAGGCGTTCGAGAACGCGGCCGACAATGGCGCCGAAAGCTTCCACCTGCTCGTCGGTGAGCGCATCGAACAACAGCTCACGCACGGCGTCCACGTGACCTGGGGCGGCCTGCTCGATGGCCGTGCGACCCTGCTCGGTGAGCACGATAAAGGCGCCACGCGCATCGTCGGGGCAGTCCTCGCGCCGCACCAGTCCACGCTTCTGCATACGTCCGAGATGGTGTGACAGCCGGCTCTTCTCCCATTGCAGAAGCTGCCCCAGCTCACCCACCCGCAACCGGGGTTCCGGCTGATCGGTGAGCCGGACCAGGACCTCGAAATCGGACAGCGACAGTCCGGAGTCGTGTTGCAACTGCCGGTGCAACCGGGCACTCAGCTGAGTGTGCATCGCCAAGTAGCCCCGCCAGGCACGGCTCTCCCGCTCGTCGAGCCATCGCGTCTCGGTCATATGCCCAGCGTATCGCAGTAGTTGACATATCACCAATCTGGCAGCCACCATATGTATGACACATCAACTACTTCCCCGAACCGGAGGCTTCCGATGACCAGCGCGACGAACGTGAAAGAACTCAGCGGCACCTACACGCTCGACCCGACCCACACCCGGGTCGGTTTCGTCACCCGGCACGCGATGGTGACCAAGGTGCGCGGATCGTTCAACGAGTTCAGCGGCAGCGCCTACTTCGACAGCGAGAACCCGGCGAACTCCTCCGGCGAGGTCACCATCCAGGTCGCCAGCATCGACACCCGTAATGCCGATCGTGACAACCATCTGCGCGGCCTGGACTTCCTCGGCCTCGACGAGTATCCCGAGATCACCTTCCGCACGACGGCGATCTCCCCCACCGGCCCCGATACCTTCGACGTCACGGGCGACCTGACCATCAAGGGTGTCACCCGGCCCGTCACGGTCCCGTTCACCTTCGAGGGACAGGCCAACGATCCGTTCGGCAACGTCCGAGTCGGTTTCGAGGGATCCACCACCATCAATCGCAAGGACTGGGGAATCACCTGGAACGCGGCGCTGGAGACCGGCGGCGTACTGGTCTCCGACAAGGTCGTGCTGGAATTCGAGGTCTCGGCTATCAAGCAGGACGACTCGGCCCAGAACTGACGACCTGGGGAGCGCCGGTTCAGCCGAGCATCCGGCGCAACCCCAGATATTCGGCAAGCGCGAACACCGCGACCACGGCGGCACCGGCCAGCAGGAAAACGATCCCCGCGGCGGTGAGTGGAAGCAGACCGGACCCGGCCAGGGCGAGCATGCCCAGCACGGAAACACCGTTGACGGCGACCACCGCCCTCGCGTGCCGCGGCGAGATCAGCGGGTAGCCGGCGATGAGCAGCAGAACCAGCGCACCGCCGAGCATGGCCACACCGAACGGAATCGACCACGAGGTCGGCAGGCCCAGCGGACCCCGCAGTGGGACCGCGGCGGCGAGCATCAGGATGCCGAAGGCCCCGGTGCCCCAGCCGTCGAGCCGCAGGGTGCGGCGCAACAGATCGTCCTGGGCTACGGGGGCGGGTGCGGTGACGGTGTTCATGTTTCTGCCTTCCGGTCGGAGGTTCTGCTCGTCTCCGACTGTTCCCGGTGCGGGTCAGCGGCTCAATGACCTCGGAGGTCATGGTCGCGATGCCCGGCCGCCGGATACGCTCGCGCCGTGGAACCTCGTGCGGGCACCGGCCCGTCCCGGATCGGCGGACTTCTGCGGGAATGGCGGCAGCGGCGGCGAATGAGCCAGCTGGACCTGGCGCTGGCCGCCGGCTCGTCGGCCCGCCATCTGTCCTGCGTGGAAACCGGAAGGGCCGCTCCGAGCCGGGATATGGTCCTGCGGTTGTGCCGGACTCTGGATGTGCCGCTGCGCGAACGAAATACGTTGCTCGTCGCCGCCGGTTACGCTCCGGCGTATCAGGAGAGCAGTCTCGACGATGCTCATCTGGCCTCGGCGCGCGCCGCACTCGACCATATGCTGGTGGCCCACGAGCCGTACCCGGCGGTCGCGGTGGACCGGTGGTGGGATGTCGTCGCCGGTAATACCGCGCTGGCGGTGCTCACCGACGGCGTGGCGGCGCATCTGATGGCCGGGCAACCGAATGTCTACCGGCTGGTCCTGCACCCGGACGGGCTCGCCGCCCGGCTGGCCAACCCGCGACAGGTACGGGATCAGCTACTGGAACGTCTGGCGCGGCAGGTCGATACCACCGGAGACCCGCGGTTGCGTGACCTCCACGAAGAGGTCGCGACATACCCCGCGCCGGAAGCCGGCGCAGAGGATGCGGACACGTCCGTACCCGGCCCGTTCCAGGTCCCGATCCGGTTGCGCACGCCGGAGGGCGAGCTCTCGCTGTTCGGCACCATGGCCACCTTCGGCGCACCCGCCGATATCACGCTGTCGGAACTCGCGATCGAACTCTTCTATCCGCTCGACGAGTTCACCGCCCGCTACCTGCGGTCGAGATATTCGGTAGGTGAAACGTACGCCCGGGTTCCGGGCTGATCGCGACAAGACCGGGCGGCCACGCGCCTCGGTCCACCGCCAACCTGCTCGGCGGTGAACCTGGCAACTGGCCGTGATCGCGCAGGACAGTGTCGAACCGGCATGGAATCCGGGACGGTCACAGATAACTCGTATCGTTGACCAGCCGGACCGATGATCCGCCGTCCGGATAGAACTCGGCCAGCGATAGCGACGCCAAGTCGAGGTGTAGCCGGTACAGCAGCGACGGACCGACCCCCAGCGCGAGCTGGAGCAGCGTTTTGATGGGGGTGACATGGCTGACCACCACGATGTTCTCGCCCGGGTACCGGGCTACCAGGTCGCGGCGGACGGCTTCCACGCGTTCGCGCACCTCGTCGAAACTCTCCCCGCCCGGCGCGGGCAGGGAGGGATCACCGAGCCAGCGGGCGTGCAGATCCGGATCACGTTCCGCGGCTTCGCGGAAGGTCAGGCCCTCCCATTCGCCGAAATCGGTTTCGGTGAGCCCATCGATCACCCGGACTTCCAGCCCGAGCGCGGCGGCCGCGGCTTCGGCGGTTTCCCGGGCCCGGCCCAGCGGTGAGGTGACCACCGCACCGATACCACCCTTGGCGGCAAGCATTTTCGCTGCCCGCGCCGCCTGCTCATGACCTACCGCGGTGAGGGGCGGGTTACCCCGGCCCGAATAACGCCGCTGCACCGACAGTTCGGTCTGCCCGTGCCGCAGCAACAGGAACCGGGTGGGGCGGCCGGTCGCACCGGTCCAGCCCGGCGACGCCGACAGGCGGGCGGTGGCGCTGTGCGAATCCGAGACCGGGTCTGCTCCCGCGAACCGTGCGGCAGGCCCCGGAGCCTCGGCACCGGCCGACACCGACGCCGCGTCCGGTTTCGCAACCCCGGAAGCCGGACGTCCGGCCCCACTGCTTTCCGCGGTGGCGACGGCCTCGTGGACCTCCTCGATCAGTGCGCCGTCATCCATGGCCTCGTTCGCCAGCCGGTCTGCGTGGGAGTTCTGGGCGCGCGGGATCCAGCGGTAGCTCACCTGGTCGAATCCCGCGGCCAGGCGGCGAGCACGATCGGCGAGCGGGACCATCGCCGCGTGTTTGACCTTCCAGCGGCCCGACATCTGCTCGACCACGAGTTTGGAATCCATCCGCACCGCAACCACCCGCGCACCGAGTTCCGCCGCGGCTTCCAGCCCCGCGATCAGGCCCCGGTATTCGGCGACATTGTTGGTGGTGACACCGAGGGCTTCCTTGCGTTCGGCGAGGACCGCCACCCGATCCGCGTCGAACACCACGGCGCCGTAGCCGGCAGGTCCCGGGTTGCCCCGCGACCCCCCGTCGGCCTCGACGATCACCTCGCGCACAGTCATTCCGGCCTCCCGCTCCGTGCCCACCTCACGACCCCGGCCAGGGCCCGAACTCACAATCCGGATTCTTTGGTCCGCACCAGCACCGCACCGCATTCGGGGCAGCGCACCACCACATCGGGCGCCGTTTTCGCGATCCGCGCGATCTCGCCGCGGTCGAGTTCGATCCGGCACGCCCCGCACCGGCGGGCCTGCAGCAGGGCCGCGCCGATCCCGCGGTCGGTGCGCTGCCGGTCGTAGATCTTCAGCAGGTCTTCCGGGAAGGCGCCGACGAGGTTCGCACGATCGGTTTCGCACCGCTGCTGGGCCACATCGAGGTCGGCCACGGCCGCGTCGCGGCGTTCCCGGGCGGCGACGAGGTCGGCTTCGGCTTTGTCCAGCCGGGCGCCCGCGTGTTCGTGATCGGAGGCGGAGGCCTCACGCCGTTCCATCACCTCGAGCAGTTCGTCCTCGAGCACCGAGCGGCGGCGTTCCAGGCTGCCGAGTTCGTGCTGCAGTTCCGACAACTGCTTGGCACCGACCGAACCTGCTTCGAGCACCCCGCGATCGCGTTCCTCACGTTTGCGGACCGCGTCGACCTCGCCCTCGAGCTTGCGAATGTCGCGGTCCAGGTCGTCGAGCACGATCTCCACGGCCACGGCCGCGTCCTTCTGCGCATTGCGTTCGGCCTCGAACCGGTCGACCTCTTGCTGTTCGGGCAGAACGCTGCGCCGGTGCGCGATCCGGGTCAGCTCGGCGTCGACCTCGGCGAGACGCAGCAGTTTGGCCTGAATCGATGGTTCGACATTCAACGCGAACGAACTCCCTGCACGCTGTGGACGGATAGAACGTCCACCGTACTCGGTCGCCGGACCGGCCGACCGGCCGCCGGTCCCAACCCCGGCGACCCGATCCGGCCCGGCCGGTTCAGCCGCCGCATCCGACGGTCCACGGGTCGGTCCGCACCCGCGATACCCGTGTTTCCAGCTCCGGCAGACCGGCCCGGACGATCTCCGCGGCCTGCGCGCACCACGGGAACTCGGTGGCCCAGTGCGCGGCATCGATCAACGCCGGACCCGAGCGGCGCAGATGTTCGTCGACGGGATGGTGCCGCAGATCGGCGGTCAGGTAGGCGTCGGCACCGTGCCGGGTGGCGGCGTCGAGCAGCGAATCCCCCGCGCCACCGCATACGGCGATGCGGCGCAGCACGCGGTCCGGGTCACCCGCGGAGCGCACACCCCAGGCGGTTTCGGGTAGGGCGGCGGCCGCGCGGGCGGTGAATTCCCGCAGCGTCAGCGGTTCGGCCGGTGTTCCGATACGGCCCAGGCCGAGGTTGCCGGGGAGCTGAGCGCGTTCGGTGACGTGGTAGGCAGGTTCTTCGTAGGGATGCGCGGCGCGCAATGCCGCCAGGATCGCGCTGCGGTCGCGCGGTGCGGCGACGACTTCGATCCGGTCCTCGCTCACCCTCGCCAGCTCGCCCACCGTGCCGACGGCCGGGTTCGCGCCGTCCACCGGCCGGAACTGACCGGTCCCGGTGACCCGCCACGCCGCCTCTCGATACGCACCGGAGCCGCCGGCCCCGGCGGCGAACAGCGCCGCCAGCACCGCTTCGGCGTGGTCCACCGGAACCTGGAGGCTCCACTTGTCCATGGCAGGAACAGGTTTGGGCTCGAGCGGGCCGGTGACGGTCAGGCCGAGTGCCGCCGCCAGCGCATCGGAGACGCCCGGGTCGGCGGAATCGGCGTTGGTATGCGCGGTGAACAGCGCGCAGCCCGCACGGACGAGCCGATGGATCAGCGCACCTTTCGGCCGGTCGGCCGCCACACTGTCCACACCCCGCAGCAACAGCGGGTGGTGCGCCACCAGCGCCTGGGCTCCCCAGGAGACGGCTTCCTCGACAACCGCCGCGGTGACATCGACGGCGAACAGCACCCGCCGCACATCTTCCCCGGGATCCCCGCACACCAGCCCGACCGAATCCCACGATTCGGCCAGCCGGGGCGGATAGGCCGTCTCCAGCGTTTCGATCAGTTCCGCGAGCCTCGCCACACCACACCTTTCGTCGACTTCCGGCGGACCGGTGCCTGCCGGCTCCGGCCCTCGTCCACTCCGCGGCATCCGCGCGGCGGCACGTTCGCCAACGCCCGAGAGCACGGACCCGGCCTTCCCGCGGAACCGGGGGATTCCCGACCCGGCAACGATAATCGGTCCCGGCGGTAGACCTACACGAGCGTGGTGCGGCCGATACTCGGGGTACCTGCCGCAGGTGCAGGTGGTTCGGCCGCCGTTCCGAGAGCCGTCGGATCTACCCGTGCTGCTCTATCCGATCCCGCCGTAAAGCGGTCGCGCCCCGCTCCGGCCGGCCGCGATCGGGCTCGCCGGTCTCCATGGCGCCGCATCGGAGCCGGTCGGCGCCGCATCGCTGGGGTACAAACCCTCGGAAACCGTCAACCCGAGATTCCGGCGGCGCGTAGGGCGTCGACGAGCCGGTCGACCTCCGCGGCCGGTCGCACTGCGACACGGAGATGATCCGGGCCCAGCCCCGGGAAGGTATCGCAGCGCCGCACCGCGATCCCCTGCTGCCGTAGATGCTTGCGCACCAGTTCCCCGTCCCGGACCTCCAGCAGCAGGAACGGGGCCGCTGACGGTGCGCCGACCCGGACCCCGGCCGCACGCAACCGGCCGGCCATTGCCTCCCGATCGCGCGCGATCCGCTGCGCCCGGCCCGCCGTTTCCGCCATGGCACGCGGTGATGCCGTCGCGGTGATCGCCGCCAGCTGCAGTGCGCCCAGCGGCCAGTGCGCACGCCCCTGACCGAGTCGCCGCAGCACGGCGGGCGCTCCGAGCAGATAACCGCAGCGCAACCCGGCCAGTGCCCAGGTCTTGGTGAGGCTGCGCAGGACCAGCAGGTCGTCGCCTGCCTCGGCGGCCAGCGTTTCCGGCTCCCCTGGCACGGCATCCATGAACGCCTCGTCCACCACGACGATCCGGCCGGGGCGACGCAGTGCGCGCAGGGTCTGTGCCGGGTGCAGTACCGAGGTGGGGTTGGTGGGGTTTCCGACGACCACCAGGTCGGCTTCCTCGGGCACGAGCGCCGGGTCCAGGGAGTACGGCGACTCCAGCACGACCCGCGTCACCGGCACCCCCGCCTCCCGCAGCGCGAGCTCCGGTTCGGTGAACGACGGATGCACCACGGCCGCCAGCCGGGGACGCAGCCGCGGCATCAGGGCGAACCCTTCCGCGCCGCCGGCCAGGGTGAGCACATGGTCCGGATCGATCCCGTGCCGGGCGCCGACCGCTCCGCGGGCCCGCCGGTCCTCTTCGGCCGATGGATACCGCCCGAGCGAGTCCAGGGCGGCGGCCAGCTGGTTACGCAACCATTCCGGCGGCCCGCTGCCCTGGACGTTCACCGCGAAATCGAGCAGACCCGGGAGGGCTTCCACATCACCGTGATGACGTAAACCGGCGAGATCGACGTGGTCGGCGAGCATGAGACGCACCCTACGTGGCGCCCGCGGGGTCCTACCCGCCAGAATGGCTGTCGTGGGTGAGCTGCACATATCGTTCGTCTGTACCGGCAATATCTGCCGGTCCCCGATGGCGGAGAAGATCCTGGCCGGGCATCTGTCGCGCGCCGGCCTGACCGATCGGGTCCGGGTGAGCAGTGCGGGCACCCACGGCTGGCACGCCGGCGCCGAGGCCGATCCGCGCACCACCGAAACCCTGCGCCGGCACGGCTACCCCACCGGCCATCGCGCCGCCGAGTTCGGTACCGAACACCACGACGCCGATCTGGTGGTCGTGATGACCACCGAACACGACCGCAACCTCGCCGTCCGCGGGGTGCCGGCGGAGCGCCGGCGCTTGCTGCGGAGTTTCGATCCGGACGCCGACGGCACCGACGTACCCGACCCCTACTACGGCTCGACCGCCGAATTCGATCTGGTGCGCGACCAGATCGAGGCCGCGGTTCCCGGCCTGCTGGACTGGGTCCGCACAACGCTCGCCGCCCGCGCCACGCGTGCCGGTGAGCCGGAGCCGGCCTGATGCGCCGCCTGGCCTTCCTGCTGCGCCCGGGCTGGCTGATCCTGGCCGCGGTGGTGGCCGCCTTCGCCTACCTGTGTTTCACCGTGCTGGCGCCCTGGCAGCTGGGCAAGAACGAGAGCACGTCGGAACGCAACCAGTTGATCGAGGATTCGGTGGACGCCGACCCGGTCGCGGTCACCGATCTGCTCGACGGCAACAGCGCGGCGGCGACCGAATGGCGGAAGGTGTACGCCGAGGGCAGCTATGTCCCGGATTCGACCGTGCTGGTTCGCCTGCGCCACCTCGACGGCGCCCCCGCCTACGGTGTGCTCTCGGCATTCACCCTCACCGACGGCCGCACACTGCTGATCGACCGCGGACTGGTCGCCGCGGTGGACGGCTCCCAGCCGCCCCCGATCGAGCCGGGCCCCGCCGGCATCCAGCGGGTCGAGGCACGGGTGCGGGTCTCGGAGAACATCGACCCGGAGCGAGCCCCGGCCGTGCAGGACGGTATCCCCCACGTCTACTCGATCGACGTACCCCAGGAAACCACCGTCCTCGGGCTGCCCTTGACCCCCGTCCCAGTTAGTGAGCGCGGCGCCTACCTCCAGCTCGCCGAGGACCAGCCGGGCGCGTTCACACCCGTCCCGCTCCCCCAGCTCGACTCGGGCCCGTACCTCTCCTACGGCCTGCAATGGCTGGCGTTCGGCATCATGGCCCCGCTCGGCCTCGGCTACTTCGCCTGGGCCGAGATCAAGGAACGTCGCAGGTCACGCGCCCCGGAGCAACCCGAACCGGCTCCCACCGAACCCGTCACCAAGGAAGCACGCCTGGCCGACCGCTACGGTCGCACCCCGCGCTGACGCCCGCCGACAGCACGTTCGAACGTGCGACCCCGGCAGATCGCGAAGCTGCCGACGCGAGGTGAGACCGAGTTCGTGGAAGCTATTGCGCCGATGCGCGTCGACCGTTCGCGGCCTTGCCGCGGCGAACCCGTCGCCGATCCCGCAGTATCGCGCAGAGCGGAGCGAGGATCACGGCCGCGGCGAGCGCGGCGTACTGCACCTGTTCGGACAGTCGTACGGCCCGGCGCAGATCGGCGACGGCCGGGGCCCGGCCGTCGCCCAGTTCGGGTCGCTGTTCGACACCGTGCCGGTATTCGGTGCGGCCGCCGAGCCGAATTCCCAGGGCCCCCGCCGCTGCCGCCTCCACCACGCCCGCGTTGGGGCTCGGATGCCCGCCCGCGTCCCGGCGCCAGGTCCGCACTACCTCACCCGGCCGGCCGCCGACCGCCGGTGCCATCAGCGCGGTCAGCAGCCCGGTCAGCCGGGCCGGAAGCAGATTCGCGATATCGTCGAGCCGGGCCGCCGCCCAGCCGAACCGCCGATAGCGCTCGTTGCGGTACCCGATCATCGCGTCGAGCGTGTTCACCGCCCGATACCCCAGCAACCCGGGTACCCCCGCCACGGCGCCCCACAGCAGTGGCGCCACCGCGGCATCCGAGGTGTTCTCCGCGATCGACTCCAGCGCCGCGCGGGCGAGCCCGTCGGCATCGAGCGCCTCAGGGTCGCGACCGCACAGTGCGGGCAGCAGCGCCCGGGCCCCGGCCACATCGCCGGACTCCAGCCGGTCCGCCATCGCATACCCGGTCCGTGCCAGACTCCGGCCGCCCAGCACGGTCCAGGTCGCCAAGGCCATCGGCAGTGTGCCGCCGCGGCGCACCGCGCGACCCACACCCACGGTCGCGCCGACCAACACCACCTCGTGCACTATCCCGGCGCGCCGCCGATCCGCGTAGGTCACCGTTTCCAGGGATGCCGCGAGCATCCCGAACCCGGCAACCGGATGCCCGCGCTGTGGGTCACCGAACAACCGATCCAGCGCGAACCCGGCCAGCAGTCCGGCCGCCGTCGAAACACCACTACGCACCGGCCGAGCGTAGCCACCGGCCGAAGTCGCCGGTGCACAGCCGGTCTCTTCTGTCCGCCCCGGTCGATACTCCGGCTCACAGCTCACTCTCCGCCTGCACGGCCCATTTCGAGGTCGGCGACCGGGCCGCCTGGGCAACCGCGCCCGGTCGGGATGCCACGGTGACGCCGTACCGGGTTCGTGCCCCGCTGATGCCGTGCGTGTTCCGGACCGCCCAGCCCGGTCGATCCCGGACCTCGGTATGCCTGCTCGACACCCTGATAGCGAGCGGCGCGAGCCGCGCCGTATACCCCGGCAATATCGGAGTCCACCCGGTGCGGCGCCGGCGCTGACAGCGGTCTGCGACGGTCCGGATGACCGCTGCTCGGCGCTGCCGCAATATCCTGGCGGATGGCGCGGTTGTCACAGATCGAATGCCGGTTTCGTCATCGCGACGACACCGTATTGCCGGCCCACGGGCCCGAGGAACAAGGAACCGAAGTGACCGACGGACACGCCCCCGCCGACCTGGCCGCTCGTTTCGAGGAACTACGCCCCTACCTGCGCCGGCTCGCCTACAGCACGCTCGGCAGCCTGGCCGACGCCGACGATGTGGTGCAGGAGGCGTGGCTGCGGCTGCAGCGGCATCACGAATCCGGCGGCGACCGGATCGACAATCTGCAGGCCTGGCTCAGTACGGTCGTCGGGCGGCTCGCGCTGGACCAGCTCGGTTCGGCGCGTGTGCGGCGCGAACAGTACGTGGGCGAATGGCTGCCCGAGCCCGCGGTGGCCGATTGGGAGGATCCGGCGGATCGGGTCTCGCAGGACGAACGGGTCACCATGGCGCTGCTGGTGGTGCTGGAATCGCTGTCCCCGGCAGAGCGGACCGCGTTCGTGCTGCAGGACGTGTTCGGCATGGCCGGCCCGGAGGTCGCCGAGGTCGTGGGCCGCACCCCGGCCGCTGTCCGCCAGCTGGCCTCGCGGGCCCGGAAGCGAGTGGAGGACGGGACGCCGCGATTTCCGGCGTCACCGGACGAACACCGGAAGGTGGTTTCGGCGTTCGCGCTGGCCTGGCGGTCGGGGGATGTGAATGCCCTGCTGGGTGTGCTCGACGACCGGGTCACGCTCACCGCGGACGGCGGCGGGAAGGTGCCCGCGATCCGTAAGCCGGTGCAGGGCGCCGAACTCATCGCCAAGATGCTGCTCGGCTGGTATCACGCACCGTCGGCACCCGGCGGCTGGGGCCGGTCGATCGAGGTCAACGGTTCGCCGGGGTTGCTCGTTTTCGACGGCCGGCATCCGGGGGTCTTCTCCTTCACCGTCGATGCAGGCCGGATCACCGCCATCCACACCATCCGCAACCCCGACAAACTGCGCAACCTGCCGGAGGATATCGGCGCCGAGTGGTTCCTGAACGAATCGGCGGAGGGCACCACATCCGGAGGGAACTGAGGCGGCACGGCGGTCACCGTATCCCCGGGCCCGGAAACCGGCGGGTTAAGTTCGATCCATGAAGATCGAAGTCAGCGGACATCAGCCCGAGGTTCACGATTCCGCGTGGATCGCGCCGACCGCGTGTGTCATCGGCAGAGTGAAGCTCGAGGCGCAGGCCAGTATCTGGTACAACGCTGTACTGCGTGGTGATACAGAACTGATCACCGTGGGCGAGCGCAGCAATATCCAGGACGGCTGTGTACTGCACGCCGACCCGGGTTTTCCGACAACGGTCGGTGCCGGCGTGTCGGTGGGTCACAACGCGATCCTGCACGGCTGCACGATCGAGGACGACTGCCTGATCGGTATGGGCGCGACCGTGCTCAACGGCGCAGTGGTCGGGCGCGGCAGCCTGGTCGCGGCCAATGCGCTGATCCCCGAGGGTGCGCAGATTCCGCCGGGTTCGCTGGTGGCCGGGGTGCCCGGCAAGGTGCGCCGGGAGCTCACCTCCGAGCAGCAGCGCGGCCTCGAGCTCAACGCCATGGTCTACCTGCACCATACGACGGAGCACCGGACCGCCAAGGAGCTGTGAGGTACCGCCCGGACACTTTTATGGACAAGCGTCCAGTTGGTGGCTGATACGATGGAGCCAACGTATCCGGGGAGACGGGCGAGCTCGAAACCCGCTGTCCTGCAAGGCGTCGGCGTTTCGGGCGAGCCCGAGCGTGTGGGCACCCCAGGTGCCGGCAGGAGGTATGACGGGTGGCGTGTGAGCGTTCCGAGGCGCGCCGGCCGAACAGGCGGGTCAGTGTGGCCGATATCGCGGCGCAGCCTGGGGGTATCGAGGCGCTACGGCGCCGCGTCCACGAACTCCGCTCCAGCGGCGAAGATTTCGCGGCCAATGCGATAGAACGGGAGATGGCCGAGCTCGACCTGTCCGCGGAGTGACGCCCGGCACGAAACCAACGCGCAGGTCATGTGGTGGACACAGGGTCCGATACAGTGGTGAAACCATGCCACCCGTACCACCGATTCTGCAGCGCATCCTGTCCGAAGCACCCGCCGACAGCGTCAAGGTCCTCGACAGCGCGCTCTCGGCATTCCTGGACTTCGGGATCAAACGCACGAGCATGGGCGAGATCGCGCGGCGCGCCGGAATCAGCCCCGCGACCCTCTACCGCCGCTTCGAATCGAAGAACGATCTCGTCGAAGCGGTCACGGTGCGGGAAGCGCAGCGTTTCGTCGCCCAGATCGACGACCGGGTGCGCACGGTGGCCGGGTCCGAGGACCAGCTGGTGGAGATCTTCGTCGCCTTCATCTCCGCCATCGCGGGCAACCCGCTGCTGTCGCGGCTACTGCGCACCGAACCGGATCTGGTGCTGCCGCGCCTCACCACCGAAGCCGGTCCGATCCTCGCCGTCGGCCGCACCTACCTGGCCGCGAAACTGCGCGAACTCGGCGACTACGGTGACAGCACCGATTTCGACCCCGACCTGGTCGCCGAGATCATGGCCCGGCTGGCCCTGTCGCTGGCCCTCACGCCCGACGGTCTCATCCCCATCGAGGACGAAGCGGCCGGACGGGAGTTCGCGCGTCGCACGCTGCTACCGATGGTCTCCGGGCCCACCGCCGGCTGAGCCCGCTCACAACGCGAAGGCCCGGTTCACCAGGTCGTCCAATTCGTGTTGCGCAGCCGGCCCGGACTCCGCTTCCTGCGCCAGTTCACGGACCAGGCCGACGATCGCGACTGCCTGCGCGGTGGCCGGATCCGGTAGCGGCAACCGGGAAACATACTGGGTTATCCAGCGGCGGCGGCCGGAATACAGCCGGTTACCGCAGACCGCGTCGTAGAACCGCACTCCCAGCGCGGAGTTCGCGATACCCATCATCAAGCAGGCCAGTTCCTCGGCCGGGACCTCGCTACGCAGTTCGGACAGCGACATCCAGTAGCAGTCACCGTTGACCACCGCGCCCGACCGGTCCAGCGCGAACCGCGGGCGATCGCTGATATCCGGGAAAACCACCTTGGGTGTCCGCCACATATGCGGCCGCTGCGGGACCCAGTGCTCGAACCATTTCCGGCCGGCGCCGGTGAGATAACTCCGCGCGCTCAGCGTCTCCCGATGCTGTTCGAGATAGGCGGCGGTACGCGGATACTGCGCCAGCTCCACCGGTAGCCGGCGCGGATGGTCCAGCTCGTACGGGTACAGCACCCGGGTTCGGCGAGTGTTCTCGATCCGCCACGGGCGCAGGTCGTGGTGAGTGATGAGATCGCACAGCAGCTCGGGTTCGGTCTCCGGATCCCCCCAGTGCGCGGCGATGAACACGCGATCCGCGTTGGTCTTTATCCCCACCCGGATACGCGCGAGGTCGCCGAATGTCCGCCACATCCGGGCCGAAACCGCGTCCAGCCAGTCGTCATGCCCCACCCGAGCCATCCGCCACCCCATCGACGCCGATCCGGGCGGAATCGCCAGCTCCCCCACTGTCACCGCGAACTGTCGACCTTGCCACCGAACAGTCGCGTCGGTACCGGCGCTGAGCACCTCGAACAGATTTTCCTTCGCAACGAATGGCTCGTGATCCGGTAGGCTTTCGCCACCGTCGCGGCCCGCATCGGCCGGCGACTCCCGCCCGTCGCAATTCTCCTGGTAGACCGAGGCATAACGGCACCGCTCGCGCGTCCGGCCGCGCACGGCGATGGTCACCGCCGGCAGCACCGCCGCCTCGAACAGTTTCGTATCGCCCAGGTCGTACAGTTCCACGGGCGCCAGTTCACCCAGCAATACCGCACGCAGATTCGCGCCCGCCTTGGTGGTCAGAAAACGATTGGCGCACAACAGGCCGAGGACCCCGTCCGGACCCAGCAGGCGCGGTACCGCGGCGACGAACGGGTGGGTGAGATCGAACCGGCCGCGCAGCCCGAACTGCCCGCGCAACGCTTGCGCCGCCGCACCCCCCAACTGCTGGGTCCGCACGTACGGCGGGTTCGCGATCACCACATGGAAGGACTCCGCCGGCAGCGCGGAGCATTCGGCGAGGAAATCGGCCTGCCGCCAATCGACCGGTATTCCCTCGCGCGCGGCACGCTCCCGCGCCACCACCAGGCCCTCCGGGTCCAGGTCGTAACCCACCAGCTCGACAGGTACCCCTGGCAACCGCTCGGCGAGGGCGGCCCGGATCGCGAACAGCAATTCCCCACTGCCGCATGCCGGATCCAGCACCCGCACTCCCGACCCCGGCGCCACCACCCGCGCGGCCACCCGACCGGCGAGAAACCGCGCCAACGCGGTCGGTGTGTAGTGCCGGCCATGCCTCTTACGCTCGCGAGCCCCCGCACCATCGCGTTCCATGCGCGCATTCTTGCCGATGCGAGCCGCGGACCCGGTCATTTCCGGAATTTGTCAGCCGTCCGGAGGTCCGGATCCTAATGCCGACGGCTCCGGAGCAGGGTTGGCTCCGGAGCCCTCGACGGGGTGATACCTACGGCGTCACAACGGGATGTTCTTGTGGTGACTGGGCCGCGAAGGTGCGGAGGCCAGGGCGGCGGCGATCACGCTGCGGGTTTCGGCCGGATCGATGACCTTGTCCACCACACCGATGGACAATGCCCGCTCCACACCGCCGGCGATGGCCTCGTGTTCGGCGGTGAGCCGTTCGTGCAGCGCTTCGCGCTCCTCCGCCGGCGCGGCGGCCAGGGCCTTCTTGTGCAGGATGCCGACAGCGGCCTTGGCGCCCATCACCGCGACTTCCGACCCCGGCCAGGCATAGACCGCGGTGGCGCCGAGCGAGCGGGCGTTCATCGCGATATAGGCGCCGCCGTAGATCTTGCGGGTGACCAGCGTGACCCGCGGAACCCGGGCCTCGGCGAAGGCGTGCAGCAGTTTCGCGCCGCGGCGCACCACGCCGTCCCATTCCTGGCCCACGCCGGGCAGGTAACCGGGGACGTCGGTGATCACGACCAGCGGGATACCGAAGGCATCGCACAACCGGACGAACCGGGCCGCTTTCTCCGCGCTCTTGGAATCGAGGCAGCCACCCAGTCGCAGCGGGTTGTTCGCCAGCACACCGACGGTGCGCCCGGCGAGCCGGCCGAGACCGGTGACCATGGAGCGGGCGTAACCGCCCTGCAATTCCTCGAAGCTGGATTCGCCGTCGACGTTGTCGAGCAGTTCGTGCACGATCGGTTTCACGTCGTAGGCGCGTTTGGCCGATTCCGGCAGCATGGCCTGCAGGTCGACATTGCCGTGTTCGGCGGCGACGAGATCGAATTCGCCCTGTTCGGCGAACATCGAGACCAGGCGGCGTGCCCGGTGCACGGCATCGGCCTCGTCGTCGGCGACGATATGGGTGACGCCGGACTTCTTGCCGTGGGTTTCGGGACCACCGAGAGTGGCCATATCGACCTGCTCACCGGTGACGCTGCGCACCACATCGGGACCGGTGACGAAGACGCGGCCCTCGGGCGCCATGATCACGATATCGGTGAGAGCGGGACCGTAGGCGGCACCGCCGGCGGCGAACCCGAGTACCACCGAAATCTGCGGTACCAGGCCGGACGCGCGGACCATGGCCTCGAAGACCAGGCCGACCGCGTGCAGTGCCTCGACGCCCTCGGCCAGGCGGGCTCCACCGGAATGCCACAGGCCGACCACCGGAACACCGGAATCGATGGCGGTATCGATGGCGTCGACGATGTGCTTGCAGCCCTCGACCCCCATGGCGCCGCCCATCACGGTGGCGTCCGAGCAGTAGGCGACGGTCCGCACACCGTCCACTTCACCGATGGCGGCGAGCACGCCCGACCTGTCCCGCGGGTGCAGGGGTAGCACCGTGCCGGGGTCGAAGAAGCGTTGCAGCCGGCCGAGCGGATCGCGCGGGTCTGTCGCGGTTTCCTGGTGGCGGGCCGGAGCCATGATTGTCATCGCGTTCTCTCCTCGATGATGTGTGGCCGAGGCACGGGCCACAGGTGCCGAAGCACAGTGCGGGGCCGCCGGTACTGCCGGCGGCCCCGCACTGGGTCGTCGAACTATTCGGTCGGATCCGTTGGGGCTCTAGGCCCGACCGAAGGCGAGCGCGACATTGTGCCCACCGAAACCGAACGAATTGTTGATCGCGTACTCGATCTCCTGGCGGCGGGCTTCGCCGTGCACCACGTCGAGGTCGATCTCGGGATCCTGGTTGTCCAGGTTCAGGGTGGGCGGCACGATACCGTCCCGGATGGCCATCACGGTGAGCACCGATTCCAGCGCACCGACGGCGCCGATCGAATGCCCGAGCGCCGATTTCGGCGCGTAGACCGAGGCGTGATTGCCGACGGCCTTGTTGATCGCGTTGGCCTCGGCTGTATCGCCGATCGGGGTGGCGGTGGCGTGCGCGTTGATATGGGTGATGTCCCGCTTGGACAGGCCCGCGGTCTGCATGGCCCGGGTCATGGCGCGAGCGGCGCCGGTGCCCTCGGGGTCGGGGGCGACCAGGTGGAAACCGTCGGAGGTGATCCCGGCGCCGAGCAGGCGAGCGTGGATGGTCGCTCCGCGTGCCTTGGCGTGCTCCTCGGTTTCGATGACCATGAGCGCACCGGCCTCGCCGAAGACGAAACCGTCGCGGTCCTTGTCGAACGGACGCGAGGCGGCCTTCGGGTCGTCGTTGCGGGTGCTCATGGCGCGCATCATGGTGAACGCCGCGATCGGCACCGCGTCGATGAAGCCCTCGACGCCGCCGGTGACGACCATATCGGCGTCACCCATGACGATCATCCGCCAGGCGTTCGCGATGCCCTCCGAACCGGACGAGCACGCCGAGACCGGAGTGACCACTCCCGCCCGGGCCTTCAGCTCGAGACCGACGACGGCGGACGGCCCGTTCGGCATGACCATCTGAACAGCGAGCGGCGAGATCTTGCGATAACCGCCGTTCTTCAGCTTGTCGACCGAATCGATGAGCGCGTCACCGCCACCTAGTCCAGTGCCGATGGCCACACCCAGCCGGTCCGGATCGACCTCCGGGCTGCCCGCATTGCGCCAGACCTCACGGCCCAGCACGGTGGCGAGCCGCTCGACGTAGGCCATCCGCCGGATCTCGACCCGGCTCAGCAGGCTGTCCGGCGACACCTTCAGGTGACCGCCGATACGAACCGGAAGGTCGTATTCCTCGACGAAAGAGTCCTCGAGAACGTCGATTCCGCTCTCGCCGTTGAGGAGTCCCTTCCACGTCGCATCGACATCTCCCGCGATGGACGTGGACGCCGCCAGACTGGTGACGACGACGTTGGGGAAGTTCCCGTTCAGGGTGGAAGGAGTGGTCACGGTGTCGGCCCTACTCGGCGTTGTCGAACTTGGCCTTGAGCTCGGCGGCCATCTCGGAGTTCTCGGCCTCGAGCTTCTGGACGTAGGCGACGGAGTCGCCGACGGTCTTCAGGCTGGCGAGATCCTCGTCGGGGATCTTGACGCCGTACTTGTCCTCCATCTGCACCGCGATCTCGACCATCGACAGCGAATCGATGTCCAGGTCATCGACGAAGGACTTCTCCATCGTTACCTCGGAGGGCTCGATACCGGTCACCTCTTCGATGATCTTGCCGAGTTCCTCGACGATTTGTTCCTGGGTCAGAGCGGCCACTTCGTGGCTCCCTTCTTGTTTTTCCGTGTAGGGCTTTACTTGGTACTTCGGGCCGGAACGGCGAACGGTTACGCCGCCCGGTGCCGGGTTCCCGCCGCGAAACGGTGGAAACTCGGCCGCAGGCACGCTAGCCGGAGCTTGCGAGCCCGGCCAGCGCGGGGATGTCCTCGGGCGTCTTCAGCGCCAGGTTGGGGGTGCCCTTGAGCTCCCGTTTGGCAATGCCGACGAGGGTTCCCGCCGGTGGCAGCTCCGCCACCGCCGAAACGCCGGCCTGCCGGACGGTTTCGGTGCACAGGTCCCACCGGACGGGCCGGGTGACCTGCGCGGCGAGCTTAGCCACCGCGTCGGCGCCGGATTCGACCGGCTTACCGTCGGCGTTGGACAACAGTGTCCGGGTGGGCTCGTGCGGGGTGATCTCGGCGATCGCCGCCGCTACCGCCTGCTGGGCCGGTGCCATGAACTCGGTGTGGAACGCGCCCGCCACCGGCAGTGCGCGCACTCGTGCCTTCTCCGGCGGATTCGCTGCCAGTTCGGCGAGCGCGTCGAGCCGGCCGGCCGCGACGATCTGACCGGCGGCATTGCGGTTGGCGGGGACCAGCTCCAATTCCGCGAGCCGGGCCAGCACGGCGGCCTCGTCGCCGCCGAGCACCGCGGACATACCGGTGGGTTCCAGCGCGCACGCCTTCGCCATTTCGGCACCGCGGATAGCCGCCAGCGTAACCGCTTGGTCCGCGGAGATCACTCCGGCGACAGCGGCGGCGGCGAGTTCACCCACCGAATGGCCGGCCACGATGGTGTCGGCCGGTACCCGGCTCTCGCCGATCTCGGCGAAGGCGAGCAGTGCGGCCGCTACCACCAGTGGCTGGGTCACGGCGGTATCGGTGATCTCTTCGGCGGTCGCCTCGGTACCGAGCCGGACCAGATCCAGACCCGATTCCTTCGACCACAGTGCGAGGCGGTCATGCGCGCCCGGCAGGTCGAGCCAAGGCGCGAGCATGCCGGGTGTCTGAGAGCCCTGTCCAGGGGCGAACAACGCGATCACGTACCTAAGAAAACACTGTGAAGCGGCTCTCGCGAGATGTCGACGTGAATAGAGCTTGCGGACGGCTTTTGTATGGTCCCCACAAAAGCCCGCGTGGCGTGTCCGGATCGGCGGAAAGATCCCAGCCGTTACAGCCCATCTTTGTCCATTGGGACAAAAGGTTCCTCTGGGACAGGTGTCGACGATTCGTTACGAGTTCGTGTCAGCCGACCCACTGTGGCGGCGATTCGCAGCACGTAGGAGTCCCGCGGGTTGAGCGGATCCCGGCCGGTGACCTCACTGATCCGCTTCAGGCGATACCGGACAGTATTTGGATGAACGTACAGTTGCCGAGCACACATCTCGACCGCGCCGCCGCATTCCAGATAAGCATCCAGGGTGTCCGCCAGGGCGGAACCGGCCGAAGCCAACGGAAGCACAAGGTACTCGACAAGTGCGTCCACCGCAGCTCGATCACCGAGCAGGGCACGTTCGGGCAACAGTTCCATCGCGTGCACGGGCCGCGGCGCGTCCCGCCACCCGATGACGGCCTCCATACCGGCCAGCGCCTCGAGCGCGCTGCTGTGGGCCGCGCCCAGGGTGCGGGTGGTCGGCCCGATCACCACGGGACCGTCGGAGAACGCCTCGGTGAGCAGATCGTCCATGAACGGCGAGGAGTGCGGGGCCTCACCGAGATGACCGCTCACCACCATCACCAGCCGCGACCCCTGCACCACCGCGAGCGCGGGGCCGCCGGGCCCGGGGGGCCGGGGGGGGAGCCCCCCCCCCCCCCCC
>NZ_JARWOV010000284.1 GCF_029868855.1 Nocardia carnea
CCGACCGTGGCGAGCGCGGTCGCGATCTCGTCGAGGGGGTGGCCGGATACATAGAGTCCGAGCATTTCGCGTTCGTAGCCCAGCCGCTCCCGGGTCTGCCATTCCTGATCGGGCACTGGGATATCGAAAACGCCGGTGTCGGCGGAACATTGCGCAGCGCGACAGCATTGAGATCGGCAATGTCGACGCCTAGTTCCATGGTGGGCGAGCAGTACATGACCGGCAGACGACCCTCCCGGAACTCTTCCTCACGCTCTTCCCGGCGTTCCGACTCGACCTGCGCAGTGTGCTCACGGGCAAACAGGCCAGCCAACGAGGATGCATTGTCTCGGTACAGGTCGCGGAAGAAGTCGTTCACCTTCGAACCGAGATCAGGGTCGACAGTCTTCCGCAGCAGATCGACCGCGGCCTGTTTGCCGTCACCGGCGAGCCAGATGATCGACGACGCCTTGAGCCGGTATGCCGGACCGGACATGTGCGGAGTGGGCACGGCGCTGAGCAGGCCGGTGCGTTCCATCGTGGCAAGTACGTCGTCGATCACCTGTTGAATGTCGGGACCTTTCAGCTTCTCGCCGTCGAGTTGGCGCATGCCGCTGCGGTCGCGGATATAGCGGCCCAGCAGCGACCGCCAGGTGAGCCGGACATCGGCGCGCGGCTTCCCGGGAGTACCCGCAGCCGTCGACACCGTTGCCGGCTGCGGAGCAGACTCATGCCGTGGCAGCGACCACAACCCGGCCAAATGCTGGTCCGACTGGCGCCGGACGCGGTCGAAACCGTCCTCACTCAAGCAGTCGACGTCGATCGCCAATTCTCGGCGGAACTCGTCGAGCACAATCCGGCACAGCTCTTCCCGCTGCTCGGCGTGGGCCTCCCGGAGCGCCGGAGCGACTGCCTCCCACACCGATTGATCGGCGGCAATCTCCGACAGCGACTCGTACTCGACACGGAGCAGGCCCGTCTGCTCGAGATTGGGCATGGTAACGCGCCACCCGCGCTGAAGATCCATATACACGCGGTATTCGACGAACGCCGTAAACGCGCGCTGCGCGGAAATACGCGGACCGTAGACTGCCTCCGGGTTCTTCGCATAATCGGCAAAGTCGATTCCGAGCGCCTTGACCACACGCTGGGCGACATCGTCATGCCGGGCGGGTGCATCCAGCAGTGCACGGTGCAGTGCACCCCGCAGCTGGGACACCTGCACGAAGTCGTTGAAATGTCCGGCCTGCAAACTAGCGTCTTGGCGGTTGTCAACGAACGTCAACAGTTTACGTGCCTGCGCCGACAATTCCTCCGGCGGAAGCTGCTTGAGCGAGCTGACTATCGAGGAGCTCAACACCGACACCGCCGAGCTTCGGCCCTCGACATCGAGGGTCGCCAGTTTGGCGAAGTCCCGGCCGCGAGTCTGCTCATAGGCGACCCGACAGCGAAGACAGAATCGGAACGGGGCAGGAATGAAGGCGGAAGGAGTGCCTCCTGTCGCCACCTCGTCGCCCGAGACGTCCACACGCAGACGGCGAGGCAGATACTTGCGCAACCGCTCGAGGACATCGCCGTCCTCCACCCACGAATCGGGCAGCCGACCCTCGACCACTGGGTCTGCCGACCACGGGTGCGCGGAGGAAATATAGAGATAGCCGTCGGTACGGGCGTCACCGCTCTCGTCGCGGTCCCGGCGAGAGCGGAACCGAATCTGTCCGCCCTCCTCGGTCCGAGTGACAACGTAGTACTCCTGGCCGCACTCACGGCAGAACGCAAGCGGCAGCAGTGCATGATCAGGGCGATCGGGTACCGCCACCTGATATTGGGAGGTGAGATACCGTGCGCCTTCTTCACCGATCGACGCATACACCGTGTCGCCCTTGGACAGGAACTGATGCAGCCGGAAGGCGAACAACGGCCGGCCGGTCACGGGATGCTTCGCCGACGACCCACGCAGCAGCGTATTTCGGATGGCACGCTCGCAGTCGTCGATCGTCGACCCGGTGAGCTCGGTCAGATGAGCCGCCGCCTCGCGAACCCGGGCGGGGTCCTGCCGGACCACCAGCCCGGTGCCGTCCTCAGTTCGCAGCCCGAAGGTCCGCTCGATCCACGCCGCCAACGGCGATCCGGCGAGCTCCGGGTAGTCGCCGCTCACCCCGCCGGAGCGGACGTTCGCGGTCAATCCGAGGCTGTCGTCCGGATCGCCGGACGTCGCGCGGTCGAGCGTCTCACCGATCACACGGTCAGGGGTAACCTCCGTGCCGAAGAGATTACTCGCCACCCCCGCCACAATCCGCTTCTGGTCAGCGGTACTACCCGAAGTCGCCATCGTCGCCGAGGTACCTACGCACTGCAGGTTCGGTGACTCGCACGCGTCACGCACCCGGCGCACCAGCATCGCCACGTCCGCGCCCTGTCGGCCGCGGTAGGTGTGCAGCTCGTCGAGCACCAGGAACTGCAGACCGGACGCTGCATCCACCAGACGTCGCCGTTCTTCCGGTCGGGTGAGCACCAGTTCGAGCATGACGTAGTTGGTGAGCAGGATGTCCGGCGGATCACGCAGTATCCGCTCCCGCTCCTCGCCCTTTTCCTGTCCGGTGTAGCGCGCGAACGTCACCGGCTCCGCACCCTCCCGGTAGCCCCAGCGCAGAAATTTGGTCAGCTCGCCCACCTGGCTGTTCGCCAGAGCGTTCATGGGGTACACGATGATCGCCTTGACGCCCGGCTGCGGTTGCTGCCGCAGAACCCGGTCCACGATCGGAATGATGTAGGACAACGACTTACCCGATCCAGTCCCGGTCGTCAGCACGTAGCTCAGGCCGGACCGCGCAACCTCGATCGCCTCCCGCTGATGGCGATGCAGCGTGATGGCCGGATCGGGAACCGAGCCGTCCTCGTTCTTGCGTCGGAAGATCCGTTCGCATTCCGGATGCAAAAGATCTTCGGCGACCAGTTCGGTGATCGAACCGCCTGCGGCGAACATCGGGTTCAAGGACACCCACGGGGGCGGCCACTGCTCACCCCGTTGAATACGGTCATGGACGTGCTGAGCGATTCGCGGTTCACGCGGGTCGACAGACGAGGTGGTGAACGACTTATAGCCTTTGACCAGCCGCTCGTGCACGTCGAAAACGTCCATCGTCCCCTCGCCTCATGATCGCCTACCGTTAGGATCGTCTATGATCCGCCGCCTGGCCAGCTCAGTCTTCCGGCGAGCGCATGCTGCCGATCACATCGCTGTAGCGGCTACGCCTGTTACCGCACCATCCGAGAAGTCGTTTCGCCGATTAACCCTATCGCCACCGATTGGCGCGCAGCGGGTAGCGACCCCGGCCAGCGGAATTGAACGCTGTTCAGCATCAGGTCAGCCAGGTATTCAGGTTCGATGATCAGATGATCGTGACGCCGTATCTGGTCCGCGCCCGTAGGTACCAGCACTCAGCGCTGCATCTGCGCAAACTGTCACCCCACGGAATGTTCGCCTCGTTCGATGACCAAACCGAACAGATCTGGGGAGCAGTGACCCCGTACCTGCAAGAGGTAGGCTCCGATGACCTCACGGCGTGACTACTACCGAGACCCGGATGCGCCCGAGGCGAACAGCCTCGTTCCCGGCGGCTCGGCCTTGGTGATCGACGACCGCGGCGCAGTACTGATGCAACGTCGCAGCGACTCAGGGAACTGGTCGTTTCCCGGTGGGACCATGGAAATCGGCGAAACCCTGGAGCAGTGCGTGATCCGGGAGACTAAGGAGGAGACCGGCCTCGACGTCGATCCTGAACACGTGGTCGCCTACGCAGATGGCGAAGTCCGGCAGGAATTCAACATCACGTTCTACGCCCGGGTCACCGGCGGCGACATCACGGTCAGCGCGGAATCGACCGAAGTCGCGTTCCTGACTCCGGCTCACTTGCAAACGCTCCCGATGCACGAGACGGTACGGCTCCGGCTTCGGCATCACACCGAACAAAGGACTAATCCATATCTGGGGTGACGCCAAAAGGACTCACCGGCATAGTGAGCCAGCGCAGCGGAGTGGGCGGCCACTGGCCACCTGAAACCGCCGGGCATGTTGCCGGTACGGTGCGGGCGGATGCCTACCAGCCGGTAGCCGAGAACTGGAGAAGAATGCCACCCGCCGGCGGCGGACGCGTTGTTCACCGGCGCCCTTGCCGTAGGGAAGCTGATCCGGTGCCCGGACTAGGGAACCACCAGTTCGCGGGCGGCTGAGACCACCCCGGGCCAGTCCTCCTCGGGAATGAATTCCACCAGATCGTTCCCGTCGTCCAACCGGGTGTGCTCGATCGGCAGTTTCTCCAGGGCTGCACGTGGTAGTTGCAGCACTGTGTGGGCGCTGTCGCGGACCAGGATTCGGTCTACGGCGGGCATCAAACAGGCGCGTTCGGAAAGCAGCACGGCGAAGGTGAATTTCTCGTCGTCCTTGCTCGCCTGGAAAACCCCTGCGGGGTCGTACCGTGGGTCCGGCCACTGCACACGGCGCATCAGTTCGAGCAGGCGGCGGCCGCGGGTACGTTCGTCGCCTTGGGCGAGTCCGGGCAGAGAGCGCGGACCCAGAGCGACATCGCGGTTGGGACCGGGCAGCGAAATGACCCCGCCGCTGCGCTCGGACAGTTGCGCGACCATGGATACCGACCGGCCCAGCTGATGCAGCGCCCAGTCCTCGTTGTACGCGTCGGTCAGTTCACCGGGCGGCAGCGTGCCGTACTCGGTGTCGACGTCACCGCCGGCGTGGTGCGCCGCAGCTCGCAGTATCCGGAGGGCCAGGTCGAGATCCTCCGGCGCGGACGCCGCGGGCAGGGTTACCTCGAGGGTGTCGTCGGACCAGGCGACGGTCAGTACCCGGGTGGAGATCCCTTCGCGGTAGGGGTACCACGTGCCGGGAGCGTTCACCGGATCACCAGGCGCGTCGCCCCGCCAGCGGATATCGGCGAGGGTTGGCATGAGAATGCCTGCGGGGAACGGGAGTTCGAGGTGGACGGTGAAATCGGTGCTCACGTTCCCAGCATTGTCCGGTGTCCCCGGCCCCGCATCTGCTTTTCCTCCGTCGCCGTGGCTCGGCCCGGTCGCTATTCCTCTGTGGCTCAATTGCCTACGAATGCGGGCAGAGTGAGCGCCGAATGGGCCGGTCGTCCCGCCGCGCTGGGCGGCGCGGTGGCGAGAGTGCGGAGCATGGTGTTGCGCCGTTCCAGGGCCTGCCGTGTGGTCGGGAAGAGTGTGGCATCGCCCTCGCCGACCTGGTTCTGGTTCGCGGTCACGAAATCCCGGGTGTCGTTGTCGTATGCGGCGAAACCCGCGCCGGGGTCGCGGTGGGCGGCCAGGGAGCCGGCGAGCATGTAGGCACCGACCAGTGCGAGGCTGGATACAGATGGCAGGATGAGTTTTATGCAACCGCCGACTGGGAACGAGGCTGCGGAATCGGCCACGTGGTCGCTGGTGGAAACCAGCAGGCTGTTCGACATGCTCAACAACCCGCGGCCGGGGCACGGACTGCTGGGGGTGAGCGACCCCGATCTCCACTGTCTCGACGGCAGGTGGTCCATGTTCGTCGGCGCGATGAACAACCGATTCCAGGTCAGGTTGTATGAAGCGCGACTGCCCGAGGGCGCCGATATCACCGACGACCGTTGGCAATTCGTCACCGATAGCCGTGATCGGGCCGTCGCGTTGGGCGCGCCCGAACGCGGCGCCTGGGACAGTGCGGGGATGCACTCCCCGACCTACGTGCGGGGCACAGCACACGATCGCACCGTGGAACGGATCTACTACGCCGGCCAGCTCACCCGCACCATGAGCGGAAAGCGCAGCCGATACGCGATCGGCTACCTCGAGCGCAGCGCCGGCGGAGAGTGGCTACCACATCCCGAACCCGTTCTGTCCGGAGACGAGACACGCCCCAGTGCCATGGAACCGTATGTGCTGTGGGCCGACGGGCAGTGGCGTATGTGGTACCTGGCGTGCGTCGGTGAGGTCGGGCGGGGCGAACAACCGGACTACGAAATGCGTTACACCACAAGCGAGGACGGGCAGCACTGGGCGGCGCCGGAACGATTCACCGATGAGGCGGAGGGGTTCTTCGACAACACGATCGCGACCGGCCGAGGGTTTTCCCGGATGATTCTGGCACGCGGGACCAACCTCCACGGCACGGTCCCGTTCCCGAGTCAGGGCCTGTGGCTGGCCGACACCGCGGGGAACCCCGCGGGCCGCGACTCCTGGCAGCCGTTCGAACGACTCCTCGACACCGATACCGCCGCCGAACCGTGGTACGCGGCGGGAGTTTGCGGGCCCGCCTGCGTCCTGGACGGCGACGACATCATGCACGTTTTCGCCACCGGCACCCACTCCCCGATCCCCTGGTACCGCGCGGTCGTCCAGCAGTTCCGCCACCGCCGCCGGCCGCTGGTGGCCGCACCGTTCTATCTCGCCACCGCCCGCTTCACCTTCCATCGTTCCTCGCACAGCTGAGGACGTTGTGCCGACTGCGGAAATATCGTGGCCGTATGTCACCACGGGCCACGACCGAACCAGATGGGCAGCGCGGGAGCACCGTCCACATGGGGCGTCAGGGCACCCACTGTCGTGATCTGCACGGCATCGGTCACCGTTCCGGGGATCGCAGGAGCCTTCGGCGGCGGCCAGAACGAATACACCTCCGGGTCCCGGTCCGGCCCGATGAGACGTCCGGTCGCCATGGCCGTATGCGCGTTGCCTTCGCCCCACCCATCCCAGACGATCAGATCGCCGCGGGCCGGTCGCGTTCCCGCAGGATCGCCGAGGTCGAGATCGCGAGTGCCGTGGGGAAGTGTGGCCCGCCGCATCTGGTGGGGGAAGTCGTCCGGCAGGAAACCCTTCCGCCGGTTCTGCTGAGCTTTCCTACTCAGCAGTGAGGTGTACTGGTCACGAAGTTGCGAATGGGTCAGTACGCCGCGGCGAGCGGCTGCCCACATGATCATCTCCCGGCAGTTCCATCCGGAGTCCGGGGTGAGCGGCGGGAGCGGGCCCTCGTTCTTCGACAGGACCCATTCCTCGAATTTGCGGTGGGGAATGAACCTGGGCAGAAAATTGGTCCACATGGCTTGCGCCCCGGACAGATGAATGGCGTGGAGTTCGTCCGCGACCAACAGCGGGGCATCCGAATCCTCGAATTCCGATCGGTCCGCGGGTGACCCCTCGGCACCCGTAGCGTCGTCCGATCCGGCACCGTGCGGGATCGGTTTATCGCTACGTTCCCAGTGTTCGGCGGATTCGTCGATCCACGCACCGGTTCCGCGCAGCGGCCGTTCGGAAACCCGTCCGACACCCTGGACGACATCGAGGGCCCGCTGACGCATCTCGTCGAGAACGCGGCGCAGCACCAATACCTCCGGCATTCGACCACGGGCACGAATTACGTACTGTCACATCGGGTGCATCGATGGTAATCCAGCAGCCCTGGTCGCACCGAGAGATCGCCCGGATGAGGCCGCGGCTACGCGGTGAGCCCGATACCGGCGGCGAGATCGGTGAGGACCGCGTCGAACAGGACATCCGGATCGCTCACCGGCATCGGATAGTTGCCGAACACCTCGAGCGTCACGTGACCGTAGAGCCGGACCCACACCGTCATCATCAGATACGCGACCCCGAGGTCGAACTTCTCGGCCGGGAACTTCTGTTCCGACCCCGCCAGCAGCGCCAGGAGTTCGGTCTGGAACGCGATCAGATCGGTCCGTAGCGCCTCCGGAATCGATTCGATCGGTGGCGGTGCCAGGTCGTAGGCCGCCAGGACCTTGCCCGCGGCTTCCAGGAAGACCAGGCCGAACGATTCGTCGAATCGGCGGACCGTGCCCGGGTTTCCGTCGGCCGGGGAGGCGAAGACCAGCGTGAACTCGTTGCGGTGGTCCAGCGCCCAGTGCCGGAAGGCCCGGCAGATGGCGAACAGCCGGACCACCCCGTCGTCGGGTAGTTCGGCTACCTGTGCGGCGAGGTCGTCGGCCAGCCGTTTGCAGATATCGCGGCGCAGGGCGGCCAGGAGTTCTTCCCGGGACGGGTAGTAGCGGTAGAGGGCGGGGGCGGTGATGCCGAGTTCGCGCGCGATGGCGCGGAGGGTCAATGCCTCCGCGCCGTGCGTGACCAGGAGTTCCGCGGCCACGCGCCGGATGTCCGCGTCGCTGACCGCGGGCATCCGGCCCCGCCGCGCGGGTGGTGTCATTCGTAGGCGACCTGCCAATTCTTGATGCCGTTCAACCAACCCGACCGTAGCCGAACGGGTTCGGCGACCTGACGGAGGTTCGGCATCGCGTCGGCGATGGCGTTGAAGATGAGGTCGAGTTGCAGGCGGGCCAGGTTGGCGCCGACGCAGTAGTGGGTACCGGTGCCGCCGAAGCCGACATGCGGGTTCGGGTTGCGGGTGCAGTCGAACTCGAACGGTTTGGTGAAGTGGTCCTCGTCGAAGTTGGCGGAGGCGTAGAACAGGCCGACGCGCTGACCCTTCTTGATGGCCTGGCCACCGATTTCGGTGTCCTGCAGGGTGGTTCGCTGGAAGGCGATGACCGGGGTGGCCCAGCGGACGATCTCGTCGGGGGCGGTGCGCGGGCGCTCGGCCCGGTACAGCTCCCACTGTTCCGGATTGTCGACGAAGGCCTTCATGCCGTGGGTGGTGGCATTGCGGGTGGTCTCGTTACCGGCCACGGCCAGCAGGATGACGAACCAGGCGAACTCTTCCGAGCTCAGTGCCTCGCCGTCGATATCGGCGCTGAGCAGCTGGGTGATGATGTCGTCGGCGGGGCAGCCGCGACGCTCCTCGGCGAGGTTCCACGCGTAGCCCATGACCTGCGCGTTGGCCATCTTGTAGCTGTCGGCGTACTGGGGGTCGTCGTAGCCCATCATCTGGTTGGACCACTCGAAGAGTTTGCCGCGGTCTTCCTGCGGCACACCGAGGAGTTCGGCGATGGCCTGCAGCGGCAGTTCGCACGCGACCTGTTCGACGAAATCGCCGCCGCCGGTTTTCTTGGCCTCGTGCACGATGCGCTCGGCGCGCTCGGTGAGTGCGTCACGCAGGCTCTGCACGGCGCGCGGGGTGAAACCGCGGGCGATGATGCGGCGCAGTTTGTCGTGTTCCGGCGGATCGGTGTTGACCAGCATGGCGCGCTGGATATCGATCTCGTCGCGGGTGATCTCGCCGTTGAAGCGGATCACCGCGGTATTGGCGTTGGTGGAGAAGACCTCGGAGTTCTTGGAGATCTCCTTGATGTGGTCGAGCTTGCTGACCACCCAGTACCCGCCGTCGTCGAAACCGCTGACGCCGTCGGGCTGGTCGACCCACCAGACGGGCGCGGCGCGGCGCAGTTCGGCCCATTCCTCGATCGGCAGCCGAGCGGCGAGCAGGTCGGGGTCGGTGAAATCGAAGTCGTGGGACAGGGACGGTGCGGTCACTATGCCTCCTTGCAGAACACTGTCCTCTGGAGTGAACCACACCACACCCGCATTTGTGAACACCCTTTAGTAAATAGCGTTCACATATTTCGAAACCACGCCGGAACCTTGGCGTCCGGAGGTCGCCGAGCTCGTCCTACTCACTTCGATGGCCGGAACCGCTCGATGGCCTGAACCGACAGGAAGCAGGGGCCGTCGGCCGACCACGAGCCGCGCTCGCCGCCCTGTCCCGATCAGCGATGTGATGCCCCACCGCCGCCGAACCGGACCGTCACCGCCGAGCCGTTCGGACCATCGGGCCGCTCGACCATCCGCTGGGCACGATCCACCGCCCAGGCATAACGCGGATCCGGGCGCAGCGCGTTTTCCCGCAGGCAGGCCTCGGTGAATTTGATGACGTGCTCGTCCCCGTGGTCGACGGCACGGGCGATCAACTCGTCCCACGGCGGCGGATCCGCCTCCTGCGCCTGCACCGGCGCCTCGGCCTCACCGGATCGGTCGGTGGTCGCCGCCATCAGCAGCGTCACCTGCGCCTGCCAGACCGCGGCGAGCGTGGGTTCGTACAGTCCCTCGGGCAGCTGGGGCAACACCAGCCGTGCCGCGGCGGGGGCCGTGACGCCGTGGATGAGCGGAATCGGAAAGTCTCCCACCGCATGGGCGCCGCAGACGCCGGCGAAATGGGCAGTCATCCGGGACAGCAGCCGATCGGCGCGTTCGGGGGCCAGCGCGGTCAAGGATTCTTCGTAGCCGGGCATGGAGCGCGGAGTGCGCAAACGCGCCATCGCCTGCTGCGGACTCTTCGGCTCGGGCAACCTGGGCACGGCAGCGATCGAGGCGGCGAGGCCGGACTGTCCCGTGAGACGGCCCGGGCCGGGCGCATCGATGAACCGGGCGGCCCAGTAGCCCAGCGCTCGGGCGAGTTCGCCCAACTGCAGCGGAGTCGGCCGGTCGGTGGCCGACAGTCCGCGCACGGCGTGCGCCGTCCGGATCAGCCCGTGCGTGAGACCGGTCATCGGCCCGGGGAGCAAACGCGGCCACCAGCGCACCAGCACCGCCCGCCAGCCCTCCTCCGATATCTGGCGCAGGAACAGTTCCTCGAAATCGCCGGCCCGCCCGATATCGCCGAGCGCGGCGCGCCAATCGGATTCCTCGTCACCGAGTCGCTGATAGGGCACGGGCGGTTCGTGATGCGGCGCGGCGGCCCGGTACACCACGACCCAGTCCGGGATCGCGGCGGCGTGGCCGAGTACCGCGAGCGCCTCGGCGGCCATCGGGCCGTGATTGGCCAGATCGCCACCGCCCAGGTTGCGCTCGTATCCGAGATCATCCAGCCGTTCGAGCGCGTCGTTGACCGCATCGCTGTACGCCGACATCAAAGCCTCGCTCACTTCGTATATCCGAACTGTTTGTGAATACGAACATATAAGATGACTCCATGCCGGACAAGACCCACACTCCGAGGCAGCCGACCGCACAGGAGATCACCGAGCTGATCGGATTCCTGCCGCTGGTGGCGAACTTCTTCGACAAGGCGCGCACGGATATGCCGGCCGAATACCTCGAATCCTTCACCGCGCACCGGCTCACCCCACGCCACGGCGCGGTATGTGTGCAGCTGGTGGCCGAGGAGGCGATCAGCGTCGGCGAGCTGGCCGGCCGGATGGGCCTGGCACTGTCGACAGTCAGCGAATTGGTGGGCGATCTCGATCGCGCCGAATGGGTGCAACGCCGGCCGGACCCGGCCAACCGCCGGCGGACGCTGGTATCCCTGCTGCCGACCCGGCGCGCACATGTCGAAGAATTCGTCGCGCGGCGCGCCGAGCCGCTACTGGCGGCCATGTCGACTCTCACCGCGGAGCAACGCGCAGGATTTCAGGCCGGACTGCAGGCCTGGGCCCACGAGATCCGACACTGGCGAACCGAACCTGGGCCGGGTAGCGAATCGTCGCGCTGACGCTGCCTTCAGCTGATCAATGGCAAAAGCGCGCGAAACCCTATCCGGACGACGGACGAGGACTCGCGCACGAATCGAAATCTCGCGTATCCAGCGCTGTGCGGTCGGTTTACTCTGGTAGCCGCATGAGCAAGACTCCCACAGCCCAGGAGGACGAAGCGCATGACAACTATGGAAATGCCGCACGTCAGCGAATGCACAGTGAACGACTGTTCCTACAACGACCACGACGGCTGCCACGCCTATGCCATCAATGTCTCCGGCCAGAACGGCGGCGCCGATTGCGCGACGTTCATCCCGCTGGCGGTGAAGGGCGGACTGGATACGGTGACCAGCATGGTCGGGGCGTGCCAGCGCGCGGACTGCACACACAACACCGACCTGGAATGCACCGCCGGTGAGATCCGGGTCGGCCCGGGCAGCGGGGATCACGCCGCCCGCTGCATGACCTATACCCCCAGCTGACATACGGTCCGCGGGCACGGTGCGGGACATCCCGCACCGTGCTGCGCGCTCGAGCCGCCCGGTTGTTCACTACGCCGACCTGGAGTTCCGGTGCGCATCGCGTTCGCCCCGATCAGGGGGAAGCCGAGGGCCGCGGCGGCCGGACAGCCGCTCCGCTCGCCTACGAAGTTGCCACCGGACCAGCACACCGCCGGCGGTTGGTGCATGGACGCCGCCGACCCCGTACCGCCCTCCCGCGTCATCGACTCGGCCGGCTCGAGCGGCTGCTGCGAACCATGACCTACCTGCGGCGGCAGGTCATAGCCCCTGCGGACCTTCCGAGCGCAGATCGTCGACCTTTCGCATCGCCGATCGCAGCTCCTCGAGCCACGGTTCGGTGTGCTCACCCACCAGCCGCACCGCCCACGCCAGCGCGTCGGCGCGAGACCGAGCGACCCCGGCGTCGACCAGCGTGTCGAGCACCTTGCGCTCCGGCTGCCGCAGCCGGGTCATCACCGGAACGGCCAAGTGCGTGAAGAGGATTCGCTGCCCGTCGATCGAGACACCCCACGCCACACTGCGCCGGTAACGTTGCTGCGCCTCGTCCGCGATCTGCATCCGCGCCGACCGCGTCGATTCCCGGAACCGGGCAACCGCCCCTTCTTTGGTCGCCTCCGGGACCGGGCGCCTCGTCTTGTCGCCGGACTCTTCGCCCGCCTCCTCGTCCGGTTGCGGGAGTGGTAGTTCGCCGATCACCACGATCTCGTCCCGGTCGATCTCGATCACGGGTGGCCCGGTGAACCATTCGGCGGGCAATCGGCCCGCGAACCAGTCCGCGACATCGCCGGTTTCGGGCAGATCCGCCTGCTGCCACCCGCCCGGTCGACCGAATCCACGCCCCCGGTGTCCATGCCTCATGGGATCACCTTCTCGCTAGAACGATTACTTGATTACAAGATTACTCCGCAGTTCCAGTCGCGGGTTCTGCTCAGTGCGAACGTCCGGGAGTAGGTCCGCGAGGCCATCACCGACCCGCAGGTTGCGGAAGGATCCGTCTCCCGCGTGTCTGCCCGGGGCGGTTCGGATCGCTCCGTATTGTGCGGCTGACCAGGCAGTACCCGCCCCACGAAGCGAGGACTCATGGCATCCGGACCGGGCTCGGAAACCACCGGCGCGACACACCGCAGAATCGGCGCCCACACCCGGGCGCCGGGCATCGGACGGGCGCGCGAGGTGAGGAGCCGGCTCTGACCGGCGCCGCGGTCCCGGCACCGATGCTCGCCGTGGCGGGCCGGGCACCGGACAGCCCGGAGTGGGCGGTGGAAATGAAATGGGACGGCGTGCGCGCGATCGTGCTCTGCCGCGACCGCACCTGCCGCCTGTTCAGCCGCAACCGGCGCGAGATCACCGATTCGTATCCGGAACTCGTGGCCGCCCTGGCGACCGGTGCCGGCGATCGCGACCTCGTGCTCGACGGGGAGATCATCGCGCAGACACCGGCCGGCGCACCGTCGTTCGCCCTGCTGCAGCGCCGCATGCACGTCGCGCGGCCGGGCGGCGCGCTCGTGCGGGAGGTGCCGGTTCAGCTGTTTCTCTTCGATGTGCTCGTCGACGGCGGTGAGACCGTGACCGCAGAGCCCTATCTGCGGCGCCGGGATCGGCTCGAGCGGCTCGGATTCACCGCCGCACCGGTGCAGACACCGCCGTACTGGGTGGATGTCGGCGCGGAACAGATGATGGCCGCCGCCCGGGACAACCACCTCGAGGGCATCGTGTCCAAACGCACCGACTCCGTGTACCGGCCCGGCCGGCGTTCACCGGATTGGATCAAAACCCCGTTCCGCCGGACCACCGAGGCGATTGTCGCGGGCTGGACGTCCGGCAGCGGGTCGGTATCCGGGTCTTTCGGGTCGCTGATCCTCGGCGCACACAACCGGGAGGGCGAGCTCGTCCATATCGGCAATGTCGGCACCGGGTTCACCTTCGCCGACCGCCGGTCGCTACGCGCCCGGCTCGACGAACTGGGTCGCACCGATCCTTTGTTCCCGCTGACATCGACCCGCGGCCGGCCCGGAATCCCACACTGGGTGGAACCGGTCCTTGTCGGCGATGTCGAATACCGCGAATACACCGGCGAAGGGTTGCGTCATCCCAGCTGGCGTGGATTACGCACCGACAAGACACGCGAAGAGGTGATCGTCCCGGAATGACCGGCGATCCGCGCCGGCGCCGAACCGGAAACACCTGATATTCGACGCTATTTCGTCAGCGTCGGATCTCCCCAGACCCCATTACCCAGCTGCGTGCAACTCGACGCGTTTCCATCCAGAAGCGTGAAGCTGATCGTCAGATTCTGCACACCGGCCACCGGGACCTCCATCTTCGGCGGCACGCCGACACCGATATTTCCCGATGTGAAAACCGATTTGCCATCGGCGACCACCGAGAACTGCAGGGTCGATTCCGTATTGCCGCCGTCGGCAACGCCGATCACCGAGGAGAAACGCGACCATTCCCGGTTGAGATCGTAGGTATGGCTCACTTCGGTGCTGCAACCACTGAACTGCTGGTAGATCGCGTGTGGATAGGAAACACCGTTGATCGTGATGGTCCCTGTGTAGGCGGTGCTACCGACCGGCGGCAGTTCGGCGAGGTATTGCTGGGCGGTGCCGGCGGTTGTGGCGGCAGGCGCCGGGGGTGGCGCGGAAGGCGAGGTTTCGGTGGTGGTGACGGGGAGCGCGGAATCGGATTCGGCTTCACCGGAACCCGGGCCGACGATAAGTGTTACGACCAAACCCACGATCGCGAGCGTCACACCGAGCCCTGAGACAAGCATCACTTGTTGGACGGGATCACCGGCACGGGCACCCGGCGCCGTACGCGCCGGCGAGGGGGGACTCTGGATTTGCCCGCGGGTGGGATCGGTGGGATTGGACACGCGCACACTCTTCTTCGATGAACTCGCCGGAACCCGGATGGGTGCCGCAGCAGAGATATACCACGCTCGCCGGGTGTAGGGAATCGGAGCGCTCGAGTAGGTGGTGATGACGCCGGCGGCCCGATACCGGCGACCGGTTCACGCGGGCCCGGAACGCGAAAGATTCGGCGCGCTTTGGTAATTCGCACCCATGGGACCAGACCATTCGGAATGATCGGGCAATGGGCCGATCAGGCCGGTTATCGGCGGCCCGGATTCCCGGTTGCCGGCAATGCGGCGGTCCTCGGCACTACCCCGGCGGCCCGGTGAATCAATGGCCGCCCCGGAAGTGGGGTTACCGACCGCACAGCGTGTGCCTTTATCACAAATTCCCGCCATATTTCGATCGGCGGCCCGATCGACTGTGCGTCGATTCACGAATGCCGGATACGGCTCGCCTGTGCTGTAGGGTGACTGTCGTACCTGCGCCGATGAGTTATGCAAGTACAGCCGTCGCGGGATACCTGCTTTTCGCGTCGGGACCCGCGACACCGCCACCTCGTGTAGGCGCGGACATCGGTCCGATGGAGTCGCGGTATCACCTCCGATGCCGAAAGGCGCACTATTTTCATGCCTGTCCAGACTGCTGTCACGCAGACCTTCGCCGATCTCGGCGTATCCACCGGAATCGTCGACGAACTCACGGCTGCGGGAATCACCGCGCCGTTCCCCATCCAGGCAGCCACCCTGCCCGACAGCCTCGCCGGACGTGATGTCCTGGGCCGCGGTAAGACCGGTAGCGGTAAAACACTGGCCTTCGCTATACCGATGGTCGACCGGCTCGCCGGGACGAAGCGGGTACCCGGGCGTCCGTCCGGGCTGATCCTGGCACCCACCCGGGAACTCGCGACCCAGATCTCCGCGACCATCACTCCGCTGGCACAGATCCGCGGACTGCGGGTGACCACCGTCTTCGGCGGCGTTCCGGTGAACCGCCAGATCAAGGCCTTCAAACAGGGCGTCGATATCGTCGTGGCCTGCCCCGGCCGGCTCGAGGATCTGATGAAGCAGCGAGCGGTCGCGCTGGACGCGGTGCGGATCACCGTGCTGGACGAGGCCGACCATATGGCCGACCTCGGGTTCCTCCCCGGCGTGACACGGATTCTCGCGGCCACCCCCGCCGACGGTCAGCGTCTGCTGTTCTCGGCGACCCTGGACAACGGGGTCGAGAAACTTGTCCACCGGTTCCTGCGCGCGCCCGTCACCCATTCGGTCGACGAAGCCGGTGACCCGCCGCCGAAAATGGAACATCACGTTTTCGAACTCCAGGGCGCCGCGGCGAAGAAGGACATCGTCCGGCTGCTGGCCGCCGGTAGCGGCCGCCGGATCCTGTTCATGCGCACCAAACACCATGCCCGGCGACTGGCCGGCGAACTGACTCGCGCCGGTATCGCCGCCGTCGACCTGCACGGAAACCTTTCCCAGCCCGCCCGTGACCGCAACCTCGCCGCATTCTCCGCGGGCACGGCGCGGGTGATGGTCGCGACCGATATCGCGGCACGCGGTATCCATGTCGACGAACTCGAACTGGTGGTCCACGTCGACCCACCCGCCGAGCACAAGGCTTACCTGCACCGGTCCGGCCGTACCGCGCGCGCCGGGACCGAAGGCACCGTGGTCACGCTCGTACTGCCGGAACAGCGCAAGGATGTCGCGGCGCTGCTGCGCAAAGCCGGGATCACGGTGCAGCCGCGTGCGGTGACCATCGATTCGCCGATCCTCGCTGAACTCTCGGACGGTTCGCTCGCCGATCTGCGGCCTGTCGTGGAGCCGCAGGCGTCCCCCGGCAGGTCCGACGGCGCACGCTCCGGGAACAAAACCGCCCGCGGCAAGCGCGGCGCGCGTGGCGCGCGCACCGGAACGAACGGCCGCACCGAGGTATCCGGTTCGGACAGTGGCGCGTCGTCGGGACAGCGGAAACGCCCGGAAGGCGCGGGTAGTCGCGCTGGACAGCGCGAACGTTCCGGCGCGGCCGAACACGCCGGGGCGCGCGGATCCAGTGGCCGGCGCGGTTCGTCCGCGGGCCGCTCGGGGCAGCGGATCGCCTCCGGCCACGAAACAGCTGCCACGCCGGCACGCAACCAGCCGGCCGGCGCGAAGCAGTCCGCGCATACGTCCGATCCGGCACGGTCGCGAGGCCCGCGCCGTCCCCGCCGGGCCACCCGCCCCGCGGGCTGATCGTCTGCTGTTCGCATCCCGGCCGGGCTGGTCTCCCTTCACCGGAGACAGCCCGGCCGCGGTGAGCGGCTACCCGATCAGGACCGGTCCCGGCTGACCCGGAAGGTCGAGCATCCGGCCGCGTCCACGTTGCCGCGCATGGTGTCGTCCTCGATCTCGGTGACGACGAGATCCACCATCAGGTAGCCCTCCGGCTGCTCGATCCAGCGGACCTGATCGAACTCGACCCGGTCGCCGTCGAGCGATGCCTGCATCTCGAACCGACCCGATTCCGGGGTGACATTGGTTCGGACCGAATAGAACTCGAATTCCGTTCGCCCGGTGTCCTCCACGGTCAACGTGAGGCCGGTGTCGCCCTGCGCGCAGGTATACGAGCCGACCCATTCCCCGGCGATCGCCCGGAACTCCGCTGATCCCGGTTCGGATCCGCCGGTCTCCGCGGCGGTCGCGCTGCCCGGCACCTGGTTGCTACACCCGGACGCCGACACGGCTGCCAGGCACATTGCGGCAATCAATCCCCGCTGGATCATTTTCCTCCCACCACGCACGTGGGGACCCTACCGCGCCGTCGGCCCGGTCACAGATTCCACGGCCCCGCTTCTCATCAATCCCCCTGTTCGAGGTGCGCGCTCATCCAGCCCCTATCGACTCCGACCGAAGGAGCCGGTGCTACGAGCGCCGCGGCCGGAGCCACCGCACCGCCTGTCCGGCGATCGTCGCGGGCGGGAGATTCGGCGCCGTCGACATCGGTCCGATCAGCCCAGCCGATTCCGGAGACACCGTCGGCGATGATCACGAGCTGCCCGGCAAGGGCCGTCCGAGTAACCGGTGGCCGGTGACTGCCCTCGAGCCGAGCGGTATCCGACTCACGCGCAGCCGGCTGTCGCCGGTTGGATTCCGGACGCAAGGCGACGACACCTACCCGAACCCTTTGCGCCGGTGGTGGCACCCGAAACGCCGGGATAACCCGGGACCGGTACGCCGACGTGTTTCGTGGACCGCAAGCCGGGTACCTCGCCGGACGACGTATCTGCCGTGCGGCAGATGCCCCGATTCCCGGACGATCGGAGCTGCGATGCCCGCCGAACCGAGTGTGCGTATCCCGATCCCCGTCGAGGATGTCTTCGCCGTCCTCGCCGACGGCTGGTTGTACGCGCTGTGGGTCGTCGGTGCCACACATATCCGGAAGGTCGACACCGGCTGGCCGGCGGCCGGCACCCGGATCCATCACAGCGTCGGCGGATGGCCGCTGGCCCGCAGCGACACCACGACGGTGCACGCGGTGGATCCCCCGCATCACCTCGAGCTGGAGGCGCGGCTGTGGCCGGCCGGGGCGGCGTATATCTCGCTCGATCTCGTCGCGCTCGGCCCCGACAGCACCGAGGTCCGGATGGCCGAACGCGTCTGCCGGGGGCCCGCACGCCTGTTACCCGGAATGGTCCAGGACCTGGCACTGCTTCCGCGCAACCGCGAATCACTCCAGCGACTCGCCGCCCTGGCCGTCGGCCGCTCCCCCGCCGACTCTGGCTGATCCACGTTTGCCGGGCCGGATCGACGTCCCGGTCCAACCGGCCCTCCACAGCCAGGTGCAACGCCTCGGGTTACCAGCCCACCCACGCGGGTCGACCACTTCCACAGTCGACCCGGCTGGCGCATGCTCTTCCGCCGACCCGTCTGGTCGCCGCCCTTGCCCAGCTCGACCGACTTCCGACCACTGGCCTCGACTGCTCCGGGAGCGCGCCGGATCCTGGTCCTGACCCATCGGCCGCCCCGGACGGAAGCTCGGGCGGGCGGGGTCGAGCTGAGGGCTTTCAGCGGCCGGACCCGGCTGCACCCGAACTCTCCGGACGCTGGTCCTGATGAGTCGGTTGCCCGAGGCGGAACCGTGGGCAGCCGGGATCGAGCGGTGCGCTGGGTCCGGGCGGGCCGGAGCGCATCCGGGACATCAACTCCCGGCAGGCGGTGATCGCGTCGTACTCCGGTATCCAGCCCAGTTCGCGGGCCGCCCGTCCGGCACCGACCAGGCACGCGCGGTCGGCCAGTTCGAGCCAGGCCGGATGCAGCGGTTGCAGCCCCATCCGCCAGCTCAGCCCGGCTCCGGCGGTCAGAACCGCGCGAGGTACCGGCAGCCGGAAACCACCGAATACGGTGGCCAGCGTCCGTGCCGCGAGAACGGGTTCGGCGGCGAGATCGAATGCGCCCCCCGCGCGGTCCCGCAGAATCGCCCGGATCGCCGCGGCCACGTCGGTGGCGTGCACCAGTTGCAGCCTCAGGTCCTTCCACAGCGGTACCGGCAACCCGCGGTGGCCGATCACCGCCCGCGGCAGCCACGGGCTCAGCAGCCAATCTCCCAGTTCGGCCGCCGAATCACCCTGCGCGATACCGCACGGCCGGATCCGGGCCACTGTGATGCCGGGCTGCCGCTGTTCGAATTCGTCGAGTCGCGACTCCAGGGCGGCCTTGCCCGAGCTGTAAGCGCTGCTCGGCAGACCGGTCCGCGGATGACTCTCGTCGACCCTGGTCCACCGGTCCGCCGGGGTGTACGCGGCCACCGAGGATGCGCACACCACCTGCGCGACACCGGTCGCGGCCGCCGCCCGCAGCACGTGTTCGGTACCCAGCACATTGGTGCGGTTCATCGGCGGGTCGGTCCGGCGCGGGTGGATCGCCCACGCCAGATGGACCACGGCCGTCGCCCCGGAGAATGCCTCGGTGAGTACGGGCACGGCCGAGGATTCGCCGATATCGCAGTCGATCCACCGGGCCCGGGTATACGGGTCGCGAACGGGTGGCCGGCGACGAGCGATACCGGTCAGCTCCCATCTCTCGGTACCGGCCGCCCGCAGCAGCGCGGTACCCACGCTGCCGCTGGCACCGGTGACGACGACCTTCATCTGCCCGGTCCTCCGGCCGCTCCCCTGACGGCGCACACTGCACGAATCCGCCCGCCGGAGTCACGCGGGCAGGTGCACGGCGCAAACGACCGCTGCGCCCGTATCCGACCAGCCGGACACCGCGCTGCTCGCCTCGGATCCACCGTGCCCGGATACCCCTCACCCCACTGCGAAACCTCGCCGCGCCGCGGCCTCCGGATGAACTGCCTGTGCCCACCCGGCACCGCGACTGTTGCCCGCCGATGAACCCTCGGCGACCATCGCGCCGATCCGGTCGCGAACGGTCGACGACCCCCGCCCCGGGCGGGCAGGATGACGGCATGCGGTGGGCATATTCGCCGGTTAAGTTTGGCCTGATAGCCGGCTGCACGACCCGCGCGCCGCCCGCGCCCGCCCGG